>NZ_CP115446.1:0-300000 GCF_027912455.1 Aurantiacibacter sp. MUD61 | reverse complement strand
ACAATCCTGCTGCGGGTACTCTGCGCGCGACCACCAATGTCAGGCTGACAGTCAGCGGTTCGGGCGGCGATGCACCTGTGTCCGGCGTGATAGACCAGAAAGTGGAGCTGTATGGCCCGGGCGATATCGTCGGGCTGGATCAGGGCCAGATCATCCGCACAGAACCGCGCCATTGGGTCACTGATTTCGAGCCCAACTATCTGCCCTATATTGAGCTCTACGATCCCGGATTGCCGTGGGCCTATTCGCCCGAGGCTCCTGTCGGCGAACGGCTCCGCCCATGGCTCGCGCTGATCGTCCTGAAGGCAGACGAACACGATTTTCGATCGCAAGCCGGGCGGCCGCTGCCGTTCGTCCATGTCGAAAACCCTGACGACAGCCTGCCTGACCTCTCAGAAAGCTGGGCCTGGGCGCATGTCCACGCGAATGAATCCGTGTCTGGCGACGACGTACAGGCCGGGCCGTCGCCTGCCACTTCGGACGCGCTGTCAGACCTGATCGATCGTGATCCGGACCTTGCATACGCGCGGATTGTGTGCGGACGGCGTCTGGAGCCGAAAACCCAATATCACGCCTATCTGGTGCCGACTTTCGAGACTGGACGGCTGGCGGGATTGGGGCTCGACATCGCGCAGGCTCCCGCAGCGGGTCACCCGGCATGGCGCGCGCCCTATCCGGGCGGTACGACAGCGCAGGAACCGCAATCCATTCCGGTCTACCACAGGTGGCAATTCGAGACCTCGGAACGCGGCGATTTCGAATATCTGGTGCGCCTCCTCAAACCCCGCCCGGCGGACTCGCGTATCGGCAGGCGCAATATCGATGTCACTGCGCCCGGCAGCAATATCAGCGGGGTCGATGTTCCCGGGCTGGAAGGGGTGCTGCGACTGGGCGGCGCTTTGCAGGTACCATTCGACACGCTGAGCCAGGCAGAGCAGAACATTGCAACCGCCTATGAGGAATGGGACAATCCTTATCCGGTCGGATTTCAAAGCGAGCTGGCCGCCTTCCTCAATCTCGGCGATGATTACACGCGTGCCACGGCGGGCACGGCAAACAGCCAATCGGGCGTTGCCATCGAGCCGGAAGAGATCGACGATCCATTGATCGTGCCGCCCATCTATGGCCAATGGCACGCGCGGAGCCCTCGCGTGCTTACGGCGGAAGATGGCAGTGCGCTCCCCAATAATGACAATTGGCTGCACGAGGCCAACCTCGATCCGCGTCATCGCAGCACGGCGAACTTCGGCACAAAGGTGATCCAGCGCCATCAGGAAGCTTTCATGAAAGGCGCGTGGGAGCAGGTGGGGGACGTGCTCGCCGCCAACCGCCGCATGCGGCTCGTGCGGCTGGGCCTCGCGACGAGCATGGTCTTCCACAGGGTGCATCTGCAAGGCTTGCTCAGCAAAGCGGCGGGCACTTTCACCCAGACGATGTATCCCATAGCACGCCGCCTGATGGTGGGGCCAACCACTGCGGCAGCGACCATTCGCGACAGCGTGGTCCCGCAGGTCATGCTCAGCAGCGCCATGCGCCGGGCAACGCGGCCACGCTCTCCCATGCTGAAGCGTGTGTCGCGCGGACGAGCTGTGCCGGCGAAAGATATCGTCACCCGGATCGCTGATGGCGAAGTCCAGCCCGCTCCGCCCAAGACACCGCCTGCCAGCGTTCCCAAGCCTTCCGATATTCCGCAAAGCGAGCTCGACACGTCGACCAAGCCAAGCCGCAACGTCCTGCTGGGCCTGACCGCCCTCATGCTGGTGATCCTGGCGCTGTTTGCCGCCGGATATTGGCCCATTGCGCTGCTATTACTGATCGTAGCCGTGGTGTTTGGCTACCAGCTGTTCACACGGCGATCCGAAGTGGTCGGCGTCGGAGGCGACGTTACAACCGATCCCGTGACAGGGGATACAGTAGGCCCGCCTGCGCAAACGCCGTCAGACGTCGATGACATGCCCGCCAGCCCGGATTTCGCTCTCGCCAATCCATACGCACCCACGCTTGCGCCGGAACCGACCATTCAAGTGACGGGCTCAGGTTCGGACAGCGCCGAGCTTGCCCGCTACAAAGATGCACTGCGCGGCGTCTATGCGGACGAGGCAACGGCAGCCGAGCTCAAGCCAGTGCGACCCAACAAGCCCATCGATATCGGGGCCTTTGCGGGGCAAGTGTTCGAAGCGACGAACCCGGGCGTGGTCCTGCCCGCCAAGTTCAAGCCGCTGATCCAGATCCCAGACCGGATTGCGGACATCCAGATCGAGACCTTCGCTCCGGTCATGGCCTATCCTGAATTCGACACACCGATGTACAAATATCTGCTCGAAATTTCAGACGAGCATTTCGTCCCCAATCTGCAATTTGTGCAGCAGAACTCGATAAGCCTGCTCGAAACCAACCAGCCCTTCATCGAAGCCTATATGCTGGGCATCAACCACGAATTCTGCCGCGAAATGCAATGGCGCAGCTATCCGACGGACAATTGCGCAACGTCCTTCCGGCAGTTCTGGGACGTGAGTTCCTATCTCGATCAGGAAGGCAAGGATCCTGAAACGCTACGCGAAGAATTGCGCGATATTCCGCCCATTCACATCTGGCCGCGCGCGTTCAAACTGGGCGATCACGATCACCGCGACAAGGGGGGAGCAGCGGAGAATGAGCTCGTTCTGGTCATCCGCGGGGATCTTCTGAAACGCTATCCCAACGCCGTGATTTACGCCCAACGGGCCGAATGGCAGACCAACACGGATGGCAGCATCAATAACAAGGTTGAGCGCATGCCGGTGCAGCTGACCCCGGCGCAGGAAGACGATCCGCCCGAAAGCCTGATCAAGACCCCGATTTACGAAGCCAAGGCGCGACCCGATATCTACTTCTTCGGCTTCGATCTTACCGCGCTGGAGGCTCAGGGCGAGAGCGGTGACAATGCGGGCGATGATCCGGGGTGGTTCTTCGTCATCAAGGAGCGCCCCGGCGAGCCGCGCTTCGGCCTCGACATTGAGCGTGATGCTGGCGTGACGGTGGCGAACTGGAGCGATCTTGCATGGACCGACGTCTCGCTGGAAACAGGCTCTCGCTATCTCACCGCAGAACAGACTCATTCCCTGACCGAGCCTGCGGCGACCGATGAGCGCCATGAGCAGTGGGAGGACGACCAGCACGTCAGTTGGACGCCGACCACGCATGCAGGCGACCTCGCCTATGTTCTCTATCAATTGCCGGTGATGGTCGCAGTCCACGCCGCCGATATGTTGCCGAGAAATTCATCGTGAGCCGCACACCAGAATTTACGGCGCAACTGGCGCCGCTCAAGCAGGCCCGTTCCGAAGCTGATCAGGCGCGGCGCGAGGCCTATGCCGCAACGCAGGACCGCCAGAAACTTGGCCGCGAAAAAACGCGCTCCAAGCGCACAGTTGACGCCGCGACAGCAGGGCAGATCGACCAGCAGATCGATATTGCGGGCGCCCAGGCCGGGCAGGCCTGGAGCGCATTCGGCCAACGGCACGCAGAGCAAATGCGATTGCTCGCTGCGCTTGGTCCGCAGCTCGATCCGCGCAATCACATCGATCAATTCGACGATTCCTATCCCATCCTGATGATGCCTTTGCGCATCGAGACCCGCTTTGCGCCCGATGCCGATGAGCTGTGGGTGCGGGTCTATCCCGATGCCTGGGCTGTCGACGGTTTCGAGGAAAAGCTAAGCGAGAAAGAACTCGCAAGCGGACAAACCTTCTGGGCCGATTTCTGGGGCGCTGCGGGTAATCGCGATCGGCAGGTTGCAGCGTGGCGTAATCTGGTTGCCAGTCACGGCACGGGCCGCGCGCAATGGATTGCGACGAGTTTTCGCCCCGCAAATGAAGGCGAGGAGCCCGCGCCGCCTGCGGCTGACGAGCTGCTGCTGATTGTTGAAGGCACGAAGCCACCGCAGGCCGAAGTGGATGCCATCACCGCCTATTGGCAGACCGTCTGGAGCAAGCCCGACGATGCTGCTGCCGCGCAGTCGGCTCTGGCGGATTTGAAGACAGCTATCGGCGATGCGGCGGCAGATGAAGCTGCGGAGGCGCAGCCACGTCGCCTTCTCGAACCACGACCGGACGTCGATCGCAGCAGCACACTCCTGGTTCTTCATTGGATCGAATGGCCGAACCTGAGTGATGACGATCTCAAGGCAGCGAGTTGGACCGAGGCAGCGCGCAGCGACATCCTGCCGGAGCGGCTGGTCGTCACTCTGATCGACGGGGGCACCGCTCGCAGCGAAATCGGCAATGTGATCCCCAGCACGGTTACGCTCGGCTTCGATCCCAGTGCGCCGGATGCGGAACAGATCGAGCAGGTGGACGGCGTTCTCAAACTGCCCGAGGCGATGGAGTGGATTTTCGATTTCGACAAGGCGGTCGCCATGGGGCTGGGCTTCAAGATCGCGCTGAGCGATGGCGAGCGCCAGACCGGCTTCGACCGGATCCTCGTGTGCGGCGTATCGCTGCGTGACGATGAAGATGAAAGCCGTCAGGCACTCGAGACCCTGTTTTTGCACCATCATTACAGCGGCAGCGGCATTTCGCTTCTTCCGCAGGGCACCCCCACGAACAATAGCAACAAGCCAAGTGGGTATTCCGACCGTGACGAGGTTGAAGAAGCCTTCGAGCGGATGTTCGGCAGCGATCAGACAGACCTTGGCAAGTCCGACGATCTGGAGAAATGCGACGGGCAATGGCTGGCAGAATGGCTTGGAATGGATACCGCCACGATCGCGCATTTGCCTTTCGCAGGCGGGAAGGACCAGGCAGAGGCGCGGGCGATGAACAAGCTGCTGTGGCCTGCCACAATCGGCTATTCGCTCGATACGCTGATGGACGATATTCTCAGCAAGAACACGGTCGACCAGACGCGCCGATATTTCGAGAATTACGTACAGGCGCGCGATTGCATACCGCAGATCCGCATCGATGATCAGCCCTATGGCATCCTGCCCGCAGGCGCATGGTCGAAACAGCGCTGGTATCGGCCCCGTCACGACACGGATGATGACAACGCTGGCCGCTTGGGCAGGGAGATTTTCCAATTCCTTGAAAGCCGGACGGGTGACCGGTTCTTTCTCCTGCGACTGGTCGGAATAATGAAGCAGGCAGATGAGCAATTTGCCGAACTGGTCAGCCAGACGGCCCATGTCGAGCGGGAAGGCGATCTGCATCAGACGCTTCTCGATATTCTGGGTCTCGCACCAAATTCGCTCGAGTTTTACCGCCGCAATGCAGACTCGCACGATCAGTATTTCAATCTCCTGCGGGCGCAGGGGCTGGGCGGATTGTTCGAGATGTTCCGTGTCCATCTGGCCACCGAGGCCGGACGACAATTGTTGCAGAGCTTCGGCTGGAAAAGCGGCGACACTCCCGAAATCTTGAAATTCATCTTTCACGACGGACAAGAACCGCTAAGCCACATTCTGGTCGACGATGTCGATCTGAGTGAAACGCTGCCGATCCGCGCCTATACCGATAGTGGTGAGAATTACCTGAAATGGCTGCTCGACGCGGGTGAGGATTCACTGGAGGCGCTGCGCCGACAGGATGGCTTTACCGATGACGAATTGCCCCGCGCGCTGCTGTATCATCTCGCACGCCACTCTCTGCAGCTGAGCTATTGGGATGTCGGCATGCGCTTGCAGGCGAGTGCAAGCGGCCCGGCAGAGGCGGCCAATCTGTCCCGGCGAGAGCCTAGCTTTCTGCATATTGCGCAATCGGACGCGCAAAGCCCAAGCCGTTACCGGGAACTCTACAGCCCGGCGCCTGCTATCACGGGTAATCCCAATACATTCCTGCTCGATCACATCGCAAGTGTCTGGAATCATGCGAGCGAAGCGCAGGAATATCGCGGAGTATTGGATGGCCTGCGCATGCTTGTCGATACGCCGACGGCACGCCTTGAGCGGCTGCTGATCGAGCATCTCGACTTGTGCACCTATCGCCTCGATGCATGGCGGCAGGGCGTTTTCCAGATGCAGCTGGAATTCATGCGGACGCAGCTTGGCTCGCGACCCGCACCGGTCGCGACGAATGCAGGCAATGTTCCCGCAACGAACCGGGCTGGGGATACGTCGCGCGGCATTTATCTCGGCGCATATGGCTGGCTGGAAAATGTGCGACCGCGCGAAGCGCAGCTGGCACCGGCCAATGTGCCACCTGAGCTGAGAACTGCGTTCGATATCGCAAATCGCCCCGTGGTCGATGACCCAGACAACCTCGGCTATATTCACGCCCCTTCGCTCGATCAGGCCCAGACTGCGGCGATTTTGCGCAGCACCTATGTGAACAATGCCGATCCTGAGAATGCCAAGACCACCGGGGTCAATCTCACATCCTGGCGGGTGCGGCAGGCGATGACCGTGCTCGAAGGTTTGCGCAATGATCAGAGCCTTGGCGAACTGCTCGGATACCGCCTGGAACGCGAGCTGCACGACAATTTCGAACTCGCCGAGACCGACGAGTATATCTTCGCATTGCGGCGCCACTTCCCGCTGGTCGCCAATCGCAATACCAAGTCGTATCAAGATCTTCAGCCGGGCGAGAGCATCGAAACGATCGAGGCGCGCAATGTCGTCGATGGCGAGAGGTTGATCCAGCACATCGAGGATAGCGGTGATGAGAGCTATCCCTTCGGCCTGTCCGATATGCCTGCCGCCAGCGCAGCCCAGCTTGCCAAGATTGATGGCGCGGTTGACCGGCTGCGCAACGTTGCCGACGCGGTCGCAGACCTGGCGATGGCGGAAAGCGTGCATCAGGCACTGAAAGGCAAGCCCGATAGTGCCGCCGCCACGCTCGATGCGCACGGATCTGGACTGTTCCCGCCGGTGTCCGAATTCGTGGCTACTCCGCGCGAAGGCATAGCGATCACATCGCGCACTGCGATCTTCCTCGATCCCGCGCCAGCCGCAGGCTCTGCCTGGCCGGGCCTTCCACAAACCGTGCGCGGCGCAGCCGAACCTGCAATCGGTCATTGGCTCGCGAGCCTCTGCCCCCAACCTGATGACGTGTTCGTCAGGGTCCGTAATGAAACTGCGGTGAGTGAGACGGACATTTCGCTCGCTGATCTGGGCCTACAGCCGCTCGACTGGTTCTACGATTTGAAACTGGATGACCGGCAATCTCTTGCGACGCTCGATGTCCTGATCGAAGAGCACTATCGCCGCACGCAGGCTCCGGTCGGGCCGCGCGATAGCGTTACTATCCATTACGATCAGGCCCCTGCCGACAAGATCAGCCTGTTCGAACTCGCACCACTGTTCGAAAGTGCGCGCCAGCTCGTCACGAAGGGGAGGGAGCTGCGTTCCAGCGATATCGCGCTCAATAACGACAGCCGCGCGGAACGCGAGGGCGGCGCGCCCGAACTCCCGCGCGCGCGCGCCGACGATGCCCTCTCTGCGCTCGTTTCGCTGGAAAGCGACGCGCAATCCTTTGCTGCTGCGATCACGCCGGATCTGGATGATCCTGTCGCCAATGAGGCATCCCTTCGCGCCAACTTCGCATTGCGCCTGTCGGATTTTGCACCCCTCGCTCAGCGGGCGAGAGCCTTTGGTTTCAAAGAGCTGGATGCGATGATCGGTATCCGCTGGAAGCGCCAGTGGTTTACCGACCTCGACAATCGCTTGCAGGAATTGATTGCCGATTGGCATCGCCGGCTCGACGATTTTCACGGCTATATTGCCCGCTTCGATGCTGTCCCGCCGGGTGCTGCATTCAATGATGTCTTCCTGCCGCTACAGCGTGCCGAACGGCAGATTTCGACCACTGTCACATCGCCCATGCCGGATGATCCGGCCACCATGCGGGCAGACCTGGCATCGCGCGTACAGCTGTTCGAAGCGAAGCTGGCCGAGCTTGAAGCAGTCGTGGCACTGGGCACCGATGATGCGGATCAGTATCTGACCCAGCTGGAGGCCGCTCTCCCGCTGACGGATTTCGTGCCTGAAGATTTCGACATAGCTGCGGCGCAAATGGCTTTTGCTGCGCCGACTGGCGAAATGGTAGCGGGGATTGAGGCGCTGCTGGTTGCCGCTGCGAAGCGGCGAGGTGCAGCACAGGCAAAACTGGACTCGCTTGCAAGCGCCCAGCCCGATGCACAGGCGAAGCTGGTCATCGCGGCGCTGCAAGCTGTGTTTGGCGAAGAGTTCGTCGCGCTGCCGAGTTTCACGCTGACGGCAGAACAACAGGCGGAATTGGCGCTCTGTGAAGGTGATAAGGTTGGTCTTATCCGCCATGAACGCGATACGCTCGGCGACCCGGACCCCATCGATACATGGTGGCATGGGGTGGCGCGCGTCCGCGATCAGATGGCATCCCTTGAATATCTGTCGATGGCGAGAGAAGCGCTGACCGGCAGCGATGTCGCTCTCGATGCATGGCAATTGCCGCACGAGCCCGATGCGCATTGGGTGGGGGCATCGTACCCGCCCGAATATGCGATCAATGGCGACCGATTGCTTTTCCAGGCGGTGCATTCGGTTCCCTTCGCACCCGCCACGGCGCAAGTGGGCATTCTGATCGACGAATGGACCGAGGTCATCCCGACGGAGAATATCACCACCGGTGTCGCATTCCATTTCGATCAGCCCAATAGCGAGCCTCCGCAAAGCTTCCTGCTGATGACACCCACCGATTTTCGCGGGGGATGGACGTGGGATGATGTGATCGACGGTCTCAATGAAACGCTTGATGCTGCCAAGCGCCGTGCGGTGGAGCCCGAGCATATCGACCAGACGCCTTACGCGCTGTTCGTTCCGGCTACGATCGCCTCGACCTTGCACCACCCGCTGTCGATCATGCTCAACTATGCGGTCGTGAACAATTTCGCCCGCGTCGAAGCGCAGGAGGTGAACTGATGGCCAAACGTGATGATCTCGTCGCCACCATTCAGGGACAGACATTTGCCTATGATACGCCTGTCGCTCTGGCTGCCAGTCTCGAAGCACAGCAGATCCCGCTCATCCGCCGATGGAACCGGCTTGAAGTTCGCCCACGCGCGCGCGATTTCGACCAGGCGATCCGTGCCGAAGTGCGCGATCCGCTGTGGAATTTGTGCAAGCAGTGGCAGGTTGGTGAATTCATCGGCGAAGATGCCGGCAGTCCGGCGCAGGCATCCATCCATATCGAGCAATCGAGCTTCAAACAGTTCGCCGCCGGAGACAATCCGCTGCAGCCTTTCGATGACAGCGAACCGCTGGAGTATCGCGTCGAGCGGCAGCCGCTCAACTGGTCACACGGTGACCGAAAGATGCATCTCGACATGCGTCTGGCGCTTGGCAGGCGGTGGCGCAAACTGCTCGCTGCAAATGGCCTGGTCGCCGAATATGCAAAGTTCGTGACCGCGTATCCCGTCGACCGACCCGATCCAGATGATCCGGCCGATGCGGATATCACCGCACATTCGAAGGTGCATCAGCGCGTGGCTATGGCTGCCGGGCGATTAATGGATGGCGCCGCTTTGCTTGCCTTCCTTGAGAGGGACGCGTCGCATGTCGCATCGGCGGGAATTGCCGGACTGGATGCCGCCGACGCGACCACGATAGACTTGCTCGGCCCCGATTTCGTCGCCTGGGCGCGCGCTCTTGTGGGCGAACCCGACGCGCAGCAGAATGGCTGGCGTGAAGAACGTCTTGAGTATGCGGCGGAAATTCGCACCGAAAGTCCAGGCGGCCCCGCACATTTCGAAGACGAAAATCTTGTCGCCGATGAAATCTATGATGGCAGGCTCGATTGGTACCATTTCGACCGAGAGCCGCCGTCGGTCCAGCCGAACCCCGAGGAGCTGACGGTAGACCCGACCGTGTTTATTCCCAGTCCGCTGGAATTTGGCGGCATGCCGCATCCGCGCTGGTGGCAATTTGAAGAAGGAGCGACCAATTTCGGCGCAATTGACCCAGCGACCAGCGATATCGGCAAGCTGCTCTTCCTCGAACATGTGCTGCTCTATGCCAATGACTGGTACATGTTCCCCTACACCGTTCGCGCCGGTTCGAATGCGTTGGTGCGCGGCCTGACGGTTACCAATGTGTTCGGAGAGCGCTTCTGGCTGCAGGCTTCGGGTGCGAAGGACAGCGAGAATTGGCAGGGATGGGGCCTCTTCGCCAACAGCGCGACCGATGACATCCTCGACAACAACGATCGGCATGTCACCGTGTTGCCCACCGCGCCCAAAATTCAGGATGCACAGTCGCAGGAAGCGCAGATGTTCATTCGCGACGAGATGGCGAACAATGTCTGGGCGATCGAGCAACATGTTTGCACGGCGGCAGGCACATTCGCGCGCGGCGCCGAGCTGGCGATGGAGACGCGGCGCTATTTTGTCGATCGTATCGGCGCACCCGTAGCTGCGGCGCAAGCGACCGATGCTGCGTATCGCTACGATCTGATGACGCGCGTTCCCGAGCAATGGATACCGTTCGTGCCGGTGCACAAGGATGGCGATAATCGCCGCACGAAATTGCAGCGTGCCGCCATGCCACGCCTCATCGAAGGCGATCCCAATCCGCCGTTTCGGATCCGGCCACGTACCCAACTGATCCGGGAGGGGCTCGACCAGATCCCGCGTGAACCGATGTTTGTCGAGAACGAGGAAGTGCCGCGCGGCGGACTGCAGGTGTTTGACGGTTTCCGCCGGACGCGCTGGTACAATGGCGCGACATTCATTTGGAGAGGCGTGCAAAAGCGGACCGGGCGCGGCGAAGGATCAAGCGGCCTCGCCTTTGATGAGCTGGTGCCGAAAAAGGTGCAGAAGCCGGTAACAAACGCGCCGGTGCCGCCTGTCGGTCATGCTCCGATCGAAGTGACGGCCGATCCCCCGCCGACGATCTCGCTCGCCGCGCATCCCGATCCGGTGTCCGGCTGGAATATGGAAGTGACCTCCACAGGCCATGTCGTCACCCCCGAGAACGCGTCTTCTGCACATGTTGAGGGAGAAGGGCATATGCACCTCTATCTCAACGGCATCAAAGTCACGCGGCTGTACGAGCGCTGGTTCCACCTTCCCGCGCTGATCCCAGGCAAGCATGAGGTGGCTGTCGAGCTGAGTGCAAATACGCATGCTGCGCTTGCAACCGGTGGTGCGCGCATTTCTGCGAGCGTCGAGATAGAACAGCAGCCCGTGCCTGCGCACATGCATCCCATGGGCGAGGAGGTCGTGAGCGATCCTGGAGCTCCCAAGGTCACCCTGATGGTCAACCCCGATGCAGCTTCCGGCTTCAACCTGCACATGTTGACAGAGAATTTCACTGTCAGTGCGGAAAATGCGGGCGGCGCCCATGTTCCGGGTGAGGGTCACCTGCATGTCTATATCAACGATGTGAAAGCCGCGCGCGTCTATGGCGAGTGGCATTACCTCCCGAAACTCGCAGGCGGCACGCACACAATCAAAGTGGCGCTCTTCACCAACGATCATCGTCCTTATGTGAAAGATGGCACCCCTGTAGAGTCAGAGGTCGAAGTCATCGTGGGTGAGGGCGGCCCGGCAGTTGGCGGCGGGCACGTTCACCCGTGACCTTCCGCGTGCCGGAGAGCTGATATCGGGTCAGTCGCGGCCGATGCCGCTACGCAGCATCGCATTCGCGAGGCTCGCGACGCGTTCGGTGTCGCTGTTCTCGGCCCAGACCGAATAGCGCAAGCCCAGGAACACGTTCATTCCCATGAGGGCCCATGCGTGGGCTTCCTCCATGCCTTCCCGGAACACGCCTTCGGCCTCGCCGCTTTTCAGCCGTTCGAGAATGCGCGCGGCCGTCGTTTCGTAGTGCTGGCGGAAGCTCTTGGGATCGACAAATTCGGCCTCGTCGATGATGCGGTATATTTCCTTGTTATCGCTCGCGAATTCAAGGAACGCCTGTAGGGCTGCCTGTTCCACTTCGAAGGGATCGGTTTTTCCTTCCACACCTTCACGTGCGTGGCTGGCGACCTGTGCGCTCATGTCGTTCACGAGCGCGCGAAAGATCGCATCCTTGCTTTCGAAATAGGTGTAAAAGCTGCCCAAAGCGGTTCCGGCGCGGCGAGTAATGCCGCTGATCGACGCTTCGTGAAATCCCTTCTCACCGAATTCCTTGGCCGCCGCATCGAGCAATTTGCGCAGCGTCTTGCGCCCTCTTTCGGTGCGCGGTGTCTTGTCCTGCGCTGCGGGCGAAGCTGGTTGCGTCAAAGCCATGGACATCTCGCTAACCGCAAATTGGGGACGGGGCAAAGAAAAAAGTTGAAAGGTGGTTCAACTCTCAATATACGGGCAACAATTCTTGGGAGAGAAAAACATGACAAACGCTCGCAACCTTTTTTGTGCTGCCTCCATTTTGGCCGTCAGCGCCATGGCTATTCCTGCGCATGCGCAGCAGGCCGATCCGTCGGATGAAGAGGCGGAAGAAGCCGAGCCCGGCACGATTTTCGTCACCGCGCGCCGCCGCGAAGAAAGGCTGATCGATGTTCCCGTGGCTGTCAGCAGCTTTGGCGAAGAGGAATTGCAGCGCCGCGGCACGGTCGACATCACCGATATCGCGCAGATCACGCCGAACACCACGCTCGAGGAATCGCGCGGCACCAACTCCACCCTGTCGGCATTCATCCGCGGCATCGGCCAGCAGGATCCGGTTTCGGGCTTCGAACAAGGCGTCGGCATCTACCTGGACGATGTTTACCTGAACCGCCCGCAGGCTGCCGTGCTCGACATCTATGATGTGGAGCGGATCGAAGTGCTGCGTGGACCGCAAGGCACGCTCTATGGTCGCAACACAATCGGCGGCGCGGTGAAATATGTGACCCGCGAATTGCCGGACGAAACGTCGCTGCGTCTGCGCGGCACGTTCGGATCTTACGACCGCGCCGAGGGTGTAATCACAGCCTCCACGCCGATCACCGATGAAGTGCGCGTGGGCGCTTCTGTTGCTCGCTTGTCGCGTGGTGGTTTCGGTGAAAACCTGACCACGGGCGAGGACAATTACAACAAAGATATCTGGGCCATGCGCGGCACGCTGGAAGTGGGCGGCAATGGCGCGCCATACCTGCTGCGCTTCTCCGGTGACTATACGCATGATCGCAGCAATGCGCGCGGTGGCTATCGCCTGATCGAAGGCGTCGCGTCGGGTGCGCCTATCCTCGACAATGTCTTCGATACGCGCGGTGGGCTTGTCGATCCGGCGCAGGATGTCGAGGCGTACGGCCTTGCAGCCAATCTGCGGTTCGACGTGTCGGACGCGCTGACGATCCGCTCGATCACCGCATACCGCACCGATGACAGCGCATCGCCGATCGACTTCGATGCTCTTCCGGCGGTTGATCTGGACGTGCCCGCTTTCTATTCGAATGAACAGGTCAGCCAGGAAATCCAGCTGATCTGGGACGATGGCGGGCCTTTCACCGGCCTGCTCGGCGGGTATTACCTCGACGCGAGCGCCGATACCGCATTCGACGTACGCCTGTTCACCACCTTCGCTGGCTTTACCGCCTTCACGCAGGCTGATGTCGATACGGAGACCTTCGCGATCTTCGGCGATTTTACCTACGACATTACGGAACAGCTGAGCCTGTCGCTCGGCGGGCGCTATACTTGGGATGAACGTTCTGCCGATATCCTTCGTCAGAACTATTTGGGTGGCGGTTCGCCGGTTTTCGGCGGCGCAGGCATTGCCTTTGGCGCGCCGAGCACAAATTTCCAGGGCAGCGAGAATTTCAACAAATTCACGCCGCGCGCGTCGCTCAGCTTCCAGCCGACTCCCGATCACACGATCTACGCCAGCTATTCGCAGGGCTTCAAAGGCGGCGGTTTCGACCCGCGCGGTGTGGGTGTGAATGCTCCGGCGGCAACGCCCGGCGCACCGACCGATGCCGAAGTCGCCGACTTCCTCAGCTTCGCTCCTGAATCGGTCGATAGCTACGAGATCGGCTACAAGGGCAATCTGTTTGGCGATGCGGTCTATGTCGCTCTCGCCGGTTTCTACGCCGATTACACCGATGTCCAGATACCCGGCTCGGTCGCCTGTAATGTCGGCGGCATCCAGACCTTCTGCGGGGTGGTTTCCAATGCTGGCTCGGCCGAGTTCATGGGCGTCGAATTCGAAACGAACGCCCGCCTTGCGGAAGACCTGCTGGGCTCGGGCGACGAGCTTCGCTTTATCGGCTCGCTCGGCTGGATTGATGCCGAATACACCGAGTACATCACCAATATCGGCGGCGTACCCACCGATGTGTCCGACTTCCGCGAAGTGCAGAACACGCCCGAATGGAGCGGGAGTGCGACGCTGGGTTACACCACGCCCGTCGGCAATGGCGATCTCTATCTCGGCAACACAGTGTCCTTCCGTAGCGCGACGACGCAGTTCGAAATCGCCAACCCGTTTCTTGATCAGGGTGGCTATGCGCTGTGGGATGCCAGCATCGTCTACAATGATGATCGCGGCTTCAGCATCGGCCTTTACGGACGCAATCTGACCGATCACGAATATCGCACATCGGGTTATACGTTTATCGCCATCAACCCGACCACGGGTGCGCCGATCCTGACCGATGGTGAGCCTACGCCGAACCTCGGCACCGAAGGCACGCTGACGGCATTCTACGGCAACCCGCGCCAGGTCTATGTGACGGCGACGATCGAATTCTGATCCCTCCTGAGGGTCAGGCCGGAACAATGCGCGATTATCGCGAACACCGATACCAGAGCGCGTGCGGGCAGCTCAGCCTGTTCGCACGCGACTATGGCGGGCAGGGCAAGCCGCTGCTGCTGATGCATGGGCTGACGCGCAATAGCGGCGACTTCGGGCCATTGGCAGAGCATCTTGCGCCCGAATACCGTCTGATCGTCCCCGATCAGCGGGGGCGCGGCTTGTCCGACTATGATCCGGACCCGTCTAATTACCGGCCGGACATCTATGCGCAGGATATGTTCGCGCTTCTGGGATCGCTGGATATCGCCTCCCCCGGCGTCATCGGCACGTCAATGGGCGGCCTGATCGCCATGACGATGAATGCGATGCAGCCCGGCGCGTTTCCGGCGATCGTCTTCAACGATGTGGGGCCGGAATTGTCCTTGCCAGGGCTGGAGCGGATTGCGGGTTATGTCGGGAATGATACGACTTTCGCGGACTGGGACGAGGCCGCGGCCGCTTGCGCCAAAACCAATGGCGATGCCTTCCCGGATTTCACAGGCGATGACTGGCAGAAATGGGCGAGGCGCACGTGTCGTGAACTACCCGATGGCCGGATTGCATTCGCCTATGACACAGCTATTGCGAGCAGCTTTTCAAATTTGGGCGACACGCCGCAGCCTGACCTTTGGCCGCTCTGGCAGATGCTTGATGAGACACCGGTTCTCGTAATCCGCGGCGCGCTGTCGGATTTGCTAACGCGTGAGACGCTCGCGTTGATGGAAGAGCGGCATGGCGGCCCGTTTTCTAGTGCCGAAATTCCCTCGCGCGGCCATGCACCTCTGCTTGATGAGCCCGAAGCGGTCTCCGCGATTACAGCGTTTCTCGGCGAGCATCTGCCATGAGCGCGGAAGCCTCTGTAAGGCCAGATCCCAATCGCAATACCGTGCTGGCGATGCTGTTGGTGGTCTATATTTTCAATTTCGTGGACCGGCAGATCCTGTCGATCCTCGCCGCGCCTATTCAGGCGGACCTGCAGCTGGACGATGGCCAGATGGGCCTCCTCGGCGGTTTCGCCTTTGCGCTGCTCTATTCGACCATGGCCGTGCCGCTGGCTGCGCTTGCCGATCGCACCAGCCGCAGCTGGGTCATCGCCGTCTCACTCGCCGCTTGGAGCGGATTCACCGCGCTTTGCGGATTGGCACAGAATTTCTGGCACATCTTCCTCGCGCGGCTTGGTGTCGGCATCGGCGAGGCGGGCGGCGTCGCGCCATCTTACGCACTTATTGGCGACTATTTTCCCAGCGAACAGCGGGCGAGGGCGCTGTCGGTTTACTCACTCGGCATACCCATTGGCTCCGGCCTCGGCGTGTTGCTCGGCGGTTATATCGCGTCGACCGTCGACTGGCGCACGGCCTTCTTCACGGTTGGCCTGCTGGGCGTTGCGATTGTTCCGATCTTCAAATGGCTGGTGCGCGACAAGCAGAAACCCAAGGTTAGCGCGGAAAATTCGAACGATATCGCGCCCATGCCAGCGTTGAAGGAAACGGCAGGCGTGCTCGCACGCAAGAAGAGCTTCTGGTTCCTCTCCTTCGGCGCGGCGATGTCGTCCATGCTCGGTTATGGCATCGCCTTCTGGCTGCCGAGCCTGCTGATCCGCAGCTTCGGATTTGACCTGGTCGGGGCCTCGCAATTCTTCGGAGCCATCCTGCTGATCGGCGGCGTGATTGGTGTGCTCGCAGGTGGCTTTCTGGCGGACCGGCTGGGCGGGCGCGACCGGGCGTTCTACTCCTGGGTGCCGGGCGTCGCATTCTTCCTCGGCGCGCCGCTGTTCGCTGCCGGAATTACGAGCGCCGACTGGAAACTGGCCTTCGTGCTATTCCTGTTGCCACAGGCGCTGGCCTATATCTGGCTCGGTCCGGTTCTCTCGGCAATCCAGCATCTTGTTGTGCCAGCTGCACGCTCGACGGCGTCGGCGCTGTTCCTGTTGATCAACAATCTGATCGGTCTAGGCGGCGGGATTTATGCACTGGGCGCTGTCTCCGACTTCCTGACCCCGACTTATGGGGACGAGGCTCTGCGCTATTCGATGCTCTATTCGCTCGTGCTTTATGCGGGGGCAGCCCTGCTCATGGCGCTTGCCGGACCGGCACTGCGTAAAGACTGGGTCGCCGAATAGCTAAGTTTCACGCGTAACTAATTTGGTTGGCAAGCGGGTGCGGCTGGCTTAGGTCTGCGCGCCATGATTTCTCGTCAATTGGCCGTGTGAAGCGATGCTTTCGGTTCTGGATATCTTCAAGGTCGGGCTTGGCCCGTCGAGCTCACATACGGTGGGGCCGATGCGCGTGGGCCTCCGCGTCATCGAGGATGCGAAAGCTGCGGGCTGTTTCGATGCGGTTCGCCGCGCCCATATTAGCCTGCATGGCTCGCTCGCTCTCACAGGGGTCGGGCACGGTGTCGACAAGGCCTGCATCCTCGGCCTTGCTGGTTACGAGCCAGACAAGGTCGCTCCGGATGAAGCGGACAGAGCCGTTCGCGATGTCCGCGAAACGAAACGCCTGACGCTCGGTGGCGCGCATGAGATCGCTTTCGACCCCGCCGCAGACATCGACCTGCGCTCCGACATCATCCCCGAAATCCACCCCAACGAGATGCATATCACGCTGCTGGATGGCGCAGGTGAAGTGCTGTTGGAAGCGACCTATTACTCGGTGGGCGGTGGCTTCATCGCTAGCGAGAGGCAATTGCGCAATCCGGCTGAAGACGATCTGATCTCCGTCGGACCGAAACCGGTCTACGCCTTCGGCTCTGCCAAGGAATTGCTGGCGCTATGCGAAAGCAATGACCTCTCAATCGAAGAGCTCGTGCTCGCAAACGAAGACTGCATGCGCCCGCGTGAGAAGACGCTCGCCGGGATCGATCATATCTGGGATGTCATGCGCGCCTGTATCGAGCGGGGGCTGACCACGCCGGGACAGCTGCCCGGCGGCCTCAACGTCAAACGCCGCGCCCCACAATTGTTCGAGCGATTGGAAGCCACACCCGGCGCCAATGAAAGCGAGCGGATTTTCGACTGGCTCAACGTCTATGCCATGGCGGTGAACGAGGAAAACGCTGTCGGTGGCCGGGTTGTGACAGCGCCCACCAATGGCGCGGCAGGCATCATCCCCGCAGTGCTCAAACACTATTGCGAGACCACCGGTTGCAGCGACCGCGAGGCGAGCCGCCGTTTCCTCGTGACCGCCGCTGGCATTGGCATTCTTTACAAACAACGCGCATCGATTTCGGGCGCGGAAATGGGCTGCCAGGGCGAAGTCGGTGTCGCTTGCTCCATGGCCGCTGCAGGGCTCGCTGCGATCTGGGGCGGCACGCCCGCTCAGATCGAACATGCGGCGGAAATAGGCATGGAGCACAATCTTGGCCTCACCTGCGACCCCGTTGGCGGGCTGGTGCAGATTCCCTGTATTGAGCGCAATGCCGTGGGTGCGGTGAAAGCCGTTAACGCCGCGCGCCTCGCACTGGTCGCTTCGGACCAGCCGTGCGTATCGCTCGATCAGGTCATCGAAACGATGCGCCAGACCGGCCTCGACATGTCGAGCAAGTACAAGGAAACCAGCCAAGGCGGGCTTGCGGTCAACGTCATCGAATGCTGACCGCCGCCCGCGCCTGGCGTGCGTTCAGACTGCCGAGCTGAAGCGCCGCTGCGATGTGCTCCGGTAAGGATCGAACAGCGCGGCGATGGTGCGCGAATAGGGGAGGCCATCGGGAGTGATCGAGAGGTGATCGGCTTCGAGCACGGCGAGACCACGGTCGAGAAACGGGCGCAAGGTCGTTTCCTGCTCCTGCAAGAGCGCAGCGGGGGCTTTCGCATGACCCTGGCAAAGGAGCTGTTCGATCAGCCGACCGCGCAAGCGGTCTTCCGGCGAACGCGCGATGCCCTTGGTCGTTGCCAGCCGGCTTTGTGAAAGGCTCATGCGATAGCGGCCGGAATTCTTTTCGTTCTGCGCCAGCAGCTGCGGAAAGCTGGAAATGGCCGAGGCGCCAAGGCCAATCAGCACCTCTGCCTGATCATCGGTGTACCCCTGAAAATTGCGTCGCAAGGTTCCGTCCAGCGCTGCCCGCGCCAGCGGATCGCCGCCTGGCCTTGCGAAATGATCGAAGCCGACAGGGACATAACCATGCGTGCTCAGATAGGTATGGCCAAGCTCTGCCATGGCAAAGCGCTCCGCCTGATCGGGCAAGTTGCTCGCATCGATTATGCGCTGGCGCGGGATGAGATGCGGGACATGGGCATAACCGAACAGGGCGATGCGATCGGCGCCAAGCACGCGCGTGCGATGCAGGCTGTCCTGTAAATC
Organism: Aurantiacibacter sp. MUD61; assembly: GCF_027912455.1. NCBI lineage: Bacteria > Pseudomonadati > Pseudomonadota > Alphaproteobacteria > Sphingomonadales > Erythrobacteraceae > Aurantiacibacter > Aurantiacibacter sp. MUD61. The sequence continues at coordinate 281,040 of NZ_CP115446.1, read as the reverse complement.
GTCGCGGGTCTGGCCGGGCAGGCCGTACATCAGATCGAAATTGAGCGACGAAACACCTGCATCGCGCAGCCAGTCCACGGTCTGGACGATCAGTTCCTCGCTCTGCTCGCGCCCAATGGCTTTCTGACAATGCGGAGCAAAGGTCTGGACACCAAGGCTTGCCCGTTCGAACCCTATGGCCCGGATGGCTTCAGCCCAAGCGGCGCTCATCGTGCGCGGATCGAGTTCCGTCGAGAATACCGGATTGTCGAGCTGGAAATTTACCGTCAGCGCGTCGACCAGCCGAAGCATCTCGATCGGAGAAATGGCATTGGGACTGCCGCCACCAAAGCTGATGCGCGTGACGAACGCCGTTTTCGGTAGCAGCGACGCGACCAGCTCGATCTCGCGTTGCAGTGCCTCCAGATAGGATTGCAGCCGCTGCTGCCGATTGGATTTGCCCGTATTGCATCCGCAGTAAAAGCAGATCTTCTCGCAAAACGGGATGTGCAGATAGAGCGAGATTGCGCCATGCGCATTCTCCAACGCAGCCCGATAATCCGCAGCCGTTACATCGCCGAACTCAGCGGCGGTGGGGTAGCTGGTATAACGCGGAACGGGCGTCGCGAGCAGGTCTGGGTGATATGGCCACATGCGAGCCATATGCAGCCCGCGCGTTCAGACGTCCTTGCGCTGGATCAAATTCTTTTCGCGACTGGCGGCGTGGCATGCCTGCGCCTTGCAGGGGTCTGGCAGCGAAGGTTCACGCGGGGTGAGCGGGATCTCGATCGTTGTGGTGCCGCCATTGGCGCACAGGGTGGTGACCAGCACGGGCGCCGTTTGAGGCAGAGACCCAAGCGCGATTGGCGCGATGGCGACGAGGGCGATTGCCGCGCCGTTCATTCTTCGGGTTCTTCATCATCGATCAGGACGCGCTGGGCAGCCCCGTCTAAGTCTTCGAATTGCCCCTGACGCATAGCCCAGAAGAAGGTGACGAGACCGAGCAGGCCCAGTCCCAGCGCCACGGGAATAAGGATCAGCAGGCCGCTCATCGCGCGACTCTCGCCAGGCGCAAGGAGTTCGCCACGACGACGATCGAACTTGCCGACATGGCGATGGCGGCAATCAGGGGCGTCACCATGCCAAACAGCGCCAAAGGCACCGCGAAGACGTTATAAATAATGGCAAAGCCGAAGTTCTGGCGCACGACGCGCATGCAGGCGCGGGCGGCGCGGATCGCGGTGGCGACGGGCATCAGCGCACGTCCGGTAAAGACGGCATCGGCGGCCTGCTGGCTGACATCGCTGGCACTGCCGGGAGCGATCGAGGCATGGGCAGCGGCAAGGGCGGGGCCATCATTAATCCCGTCTCCGATCATCAAAGGGTTGCGACTCTGCTCGCGCAAATGCTCGAGCGTGGCGAGCTTGTCCTGCGGACTCGCACCGGCTCTCGCATGCAGTCCGAGCTTGCGGGCAATCGTGCTGACAGAGGCGCTCCGGTCACCTGACAGGATGCGACTTTCGATACCCATCTCAGAAAGGGCGTCGATCGCCTGCTTGGCATCGGCGCGCAGCGGATCGTGGAAATCGATCAGGCTGGTGTCCATGCCGATCCGCAACTGGCTGGAGAGACCGGCTTGCGCGCAATCGGGCCGCTCCAATGCGACTTCGATCCCGCGCCATGTGCCAAACAGACCTTCGCCGCCCTGTTCGCTGATGTCTGTGACCTCCGCCGCTTCTACTCCGGCTTCACGCAGGCTCGACGCCAGCGCCTTGCTGAGCGGGTGGTTGCTTGCCTGGGAAAGGGCGAGTGCGACAGCCCGTGCCTCCGGATCAAGCCCGGAAATATCAGCGCGCGGCGTGCCGAGGGTGAGCGTGCCGGTCTTGTCGAACAGGGCGATGTCCACTTCGGCCAGACGCTCAAGCGCGCTGCCGTCTTTCACCAGAAGCCCACGCTTCAGCAGAGCGCCCGAAGTCACAACTTGCGCGGCGGGCACCGCAAGGCCCATTGCGCAGGGGCAGGTGATAATCAGCACCGCGATGGCGATGACGAGCGATTGATGCCAGCCTGCGCCTGCTAGCATCCATCCCACGAAAGCGAGCAGCGCAAGCGTATGGACGGCTGGCGCATAGAGACGAGAGGCGCGATCGGCGATGCGGACATAGCGGCTGCGGGACTGCCCAGCTTCGTCCATCAGCCGCGCGATTTCTGCCAGAAGCGTGTTGGAAGCAGCTGCGGTCACTCGCACCCTGAGCGGCGCCGACAAATTCACAGCGCCTGCATAGACCGGGCTGTCGGCAGCCACTCGCTCTGGCGTGCTTTCGCCAGTGAGCATGGCGTTATCGACCGCGCTTGCCCCTTGTTCAACCACGCCATCCGCAGCGAGCGCTTCGCCTGCGGCGACAGCCATCGTCATGCCCGGTTTGAGCTCTTGCGAAGCTACCGTCTTGAAGCTGCCGTCAGCGGCGATCACCATGGCGCTCCGACCCATCCGCGAAAGCAGCGCGCCGATCCCTGCGCGCGTGCGCGTTCGCATTGCGGCATCGAGCGCGCGGCCCGCCAGCAGGAAAAACAGAAGCATGACGGCGCTTTCGAAATAGGCGTGGCCGCCGCCTGCAACCGTCTCATACATGCTCAAGGCTGTGGCGAGCAGGACGCCGATCGAAATCGGAACGTCCATATTGGTTCGCCGGTATTTCAGCGCCATCCATGCCGATCGGAAGAACGGTTGTCCCGCATAGGCTATTACCGGCAGGGCGATCACGCCGGAGAGCCAGTGGAACAGATCGCGCGTCACGCCGCCGGCGCCTGACCAGACGCTGACCGACAGCAGCATGACATTCATCATGCCAAAGCCCGCCACCGCGAGTGCGCGCTGAAGCCGTTTCGCCTCTGCATCCTCGCTGCCCAGCGGATTGTCGTCCAGTTCCTGCGCTTCGAAGCCGAGTTGCTCCAGAGCATTGGTCAGCGCATCGTGCGGCATGCTTTCTGCATGACGAATGGCGACGCGCTTGGCAGAGAAATTCACCCGCGCGGAAGCAATCCCGTCCAGCTTGGGAAGCTCCCGCTCAATCTTCGCGATGCAGCCGGCACAGCGAATGCCGGGCACGGTGAAACGCGTGTCGACCAGGGCTTCTGCACTGGCAGGATCAAGGCGCGCGGGCGCGGTCACGATATCTGCTGCTCCGCCACCCAGCTATCTGCGCCGGCGGTGATGGTGAGTCGAATAATCCAACGGCCTTCGGGCAAGGCCTCGCTCGATACGAAAGCGCCGTCGGGCCCAGCGTTGAAGCTGAAACTGCGAATGTCAGGCTCACCGAGCGGACGGCGCGCCTGCGCAGTGACGATTGCGTCTTCCGGAACGCCACTCGTCTGAACCAGCAGTGCGCCATCCCTGCGGCTCGCCTGCGCTTCCCAGCCCAGCGCCTCCTGCGCCGCCGCGGCATCGAGCCAGTTGTTGAAGTTCTGGCTGGCAACATAGGAATTATCGACCACAGTCCCGCTAAAACCACGCGTGGCAAAGGTCGCCATGGTGAGGTTGACGGCGATGATCACGGCAAAGCCGCCGACCATCACTGCCGTCATTTTCCTGCCGGTAAATTGCTGTGCCATCAATTGTCCTCCGGAGTATCAAAACGGGTTTCGACCAGATCGCTCTCGGCCTTCTCGTCCAAAGCGGTCAGGCTGAATACGAATTCCTGTTGCTGCGTGCCGCGCGGTGCGGCGACATAGGCGCGCACTTCTCGCACTTGGTCTGCATTTACGGTGACGCGCTGGCTGGCGGCGGCTTGCGAACGGTCGATCGTGTCGGTCCACAGCACTGCGCCGGGTAGGCCTTCTATCGCGATTTCCATTTCGCGCGGGCGGCTTTCCATATTGCGCAGCTTCAGCGTGAACGAATTGCGCACCGCGCCATCGCTCATCAGCATGAAGGGCGGATTGCGGTCTGCCGCGACGGACAGATCGGTGCGGGTGCGCGTGCCGAGTGCGAAAAGCAGCGCCAGGCCGATCGCCGCCCAGATACCGAAATAAATCATGGTGCGCGGGCGGAATACGGCTTTCCAGGGCGAGCGCGCAGGTTCGCCTTTCGCTTCGCGCTCGCAATCCTCCAGCGTGGCGTAATCGATCAGGCCGCGCGGGCGACCGATATCGGCCATCACCCGGTCGCAGGCATCGATGCACAGGGCGCAAGTGATACAGCCGATTTGCGGACCCTCGCGAATGTCGATGCCCGTGGGGCACACCTGCACGCACTCGGTGCAATCGATACAGTCGCCGTATTTCCCCGGCTCCTTCCTCGCCTTCTTCAAGCTGCCGCGCTTTTCACCGCGCCAGTCCTTGTAGGTGACCATCAGCGAGTGCTCATCCATCATCGCGGTCTGGATACGGGGCCAGGGGCACATGTAGATGCACACCTGCTCGCGCATGAAGCCGCCCAGTGTGACGGTGGTAAGGGTGAGGATCGCCACGGTGATGTAGGCGACGGGGGCAGCGTCTCCGCTGAAGAATTCGGCAAACAGCGTCGGCGCGTCCGCGAAATAGAGGATCCAGGCGCCGCCTGTTACAAGGCCGATAAGAAGGTAGACCGTCCATTTGAAACCCCGGCGTGCGACCTTGCCCCAGGTCCACGGTGCCCGGTCCAGCCGCATGCGCGCGTTGCGGTCCCCGTCCACCAGCCGGTCGATGTGCTGGAACAGGTCGGTCCAAACGGTCTGCGGGCAGGCGTAGCCGCACCATGCCCGCCCGACGGCGCTGGTAACCACGAACAGGCCGATGCCCGCCATGATCAGCAAGCCCGCAACGAAATAGAATTCGTGCGGCCAGATCTCGATATCGAACATGTAAAAGCGGCGGCCCGCCAGATCGACCAGCACCGCCTGATCGGGCGCATATTCGCCGCGGTCCCAGCGGATCCACGGGGTGATGTAATAGATCGCCAGGGTGACGATCATCACCGCCCATTTGAAGCGCCGGAAATTGCCATCGATCCGCTTGTTGTGGACCGCCTTGCGCGCCTCGTAATAGCTTTCCGGCTCGCGCTGGAAATCGGGCTCGCCGGTGGTGTGCCGCATCGTCGTCGCCTCAGGACGCGCATCGGCGCTCGACAGCGCAGTGTCGTCTTTTCCGGCGGGGCGCGGTTCGGTGTTATCCGGCACTGTTCTCGCTTTCGGGAGCCGCGCCTTCTGCCGCTTCGTCCGGCGCGGTTTCAGCAACCTCAGGGGCAGCTTCTTCACCGCCTCCCAACGAATAGACATAGGCCGTCAGCATTTTGGTCGTTGCGGGGCCTAGGCGCTCGCCCCAAGCCGGCATCGCACCCATGCGCGGCTGCAGGATTTGCCGCGTAATTTCCGCCGCGCTGCTGCCGCGGAGCCACACCGCGTCATTCAGGCGCGGAGCACCGAGCTGGCGGTTGCCATCGCCATTCTCGCCATGACAGACGGCGCAATTCTGCTGATACAGCGCCGCACCATTGGCATTGGGTTCGGCAAGATCGCCCAGCGAGCGGACATGCTGGGTGACAGCGGCCACCTGACCGGCATCCAGAATACCCTCGAATGCAGGCATGGCACTCTGGCGGCGCGCATTGTCTTCCGGCTGGCGGATGCCGTTTTCAATCGTGTAATGGATTTCTTCCAGCGTGCCGCCCCACAACCACGCATCATCATTGAGATTGGGGTAGCCAAGCGTCTGCGACCCTGCGCCTTGCGAGCCGTGGCACTGGGTACAATGCACTTTGAACGCTGCTTCCCCGCCCGCAACAGCACGGCGGAACAGCTCTTCATCATTGCGCAGATCGGCGACTTCGACTTCGGCCAGCTCAGCACGGAAGGCCTGGCGCGCCTGATCTTCATTGACCAGCTCTTCCTGCAACGCGCCGCGGCTGGACCAGCCGAGAATACCGGTCGTCGCCCGGTCAATCAGCGGCCATGCCGGATAGAGGACCACATAGACCACCGCGAACACGATGGTGAGGTAGAAGGTCCACAGCCACCAGCGCGGCAGCGGCGTATTGAGTTCTTCGATCCCGTCCCACTCATGGCCGACGGTTTCCGTGCCGGTGGGCTCGTCGATACGCTTATTGGTCGCCATCATCGGCTCCTTTGAAGATCGAATTTGCGGCGTGATGGTTGCGGTCCCCGGCGCCGGGGCGGAACGGGTAGAGGCAAAGCACGGCGAACAGGCCGAACATCACGATAAGGGCATAGCTGTCGGCGAAGTGCCGCAGGGTTTCGTAGAAGCTCATCGACCAAGCTCCTCTGACAATTCCTGCTGCGCGGCGGCGCTATCGACATCGACCAGCGTGCCGAGCATCTGCAGGTAGGCGATCAGAGCATCCATCTCTGTCAGGCGATCGGGATCGCCATCGAAATCGCGTGCCTGCGCATTGGGATAGCGCTCGTTGAACTCGGCCTGGCCTGCGCCCGGGAAAGCGCTGCCCTGAAGGATCAGGTCGGCCATGGCCTGGGTGATGTCTTCATCGCTGTAGGGCACGCCCAGCGTTTGCAGGGTGGCCAGGTTCGCCGCCGGATCGCCCGCGTCGAGAGTCGTCTCGGCAAGGAAGCTGTAGGACGGCATGATGCTTTCGGGCACCACAGCCTGGGGGTTGATCAGGTGCTGGACATGCCATTCATCCGAATAGCGACCGCCCACGCGCGCCAGATCAGGACCCGTGCGCTTCGAACCCCATTGGAAAGGCCGGTCATACATGCTTTCGGCAGCGAGGCTATAATGGCCGTAGCGCTCCACCTCGTCCCGGAACGGGCGGATCATCTGGCTGTGGCAGACATAGCAGCCTTCGCGGATGTAGATGTCGCGCCCGGCCAGTTCCAGCGGAGTGTAGGGCCGCATGCCGTCCACTTCCTCAATCGTGTTGTCGAGGTAGAAAAGCGGCGTTATCTGCACCAGCCCGCCGATCGACACTGCAATGAAAGTGCAGATCGCCAGCAGCGTGATGTTGCGTTCAAGTGTCTTGTGACGTTCGGTCATGCTCATGGCATTGGGCCCTTATTCAGCCGGAACGGCGGTGGGTTCGGGATCGGTGATCGGGCGGTCCTTTTCAGGATCGTAAGCCGCCTCGATCATGGCCTTTTCTTCGCGCTGCTTGCCGGCCAGCGTCATCCAGATGTTGTAGCTCATCAGGATCGCCCCGCTGACGTAGAGCAGGCCGCCAAAGGCGCGCAGCACATACATCGGGAACATCGCGGCGACGGTGTCTGCAAAGGACCAGACAAGGTATCCGTCAGCGCCATATTCGCGCCACATCAGGCCCTGCTGAATCCCCGCGACCCACATGCTGGCGGCGTAGAATACGATGCCGAGCGTCGCGAGCCAGAAGTGCCAGTTGATCATCCGCAGCGAGTACATGCGCTCTTTTTTCCAGAGGCGCGGGACGAGGAAGTACACGCAGGCGAATGTGATCATGCCGTTCCATCCCAGCGCGCCAGAATGCACGTGGCCGATGGTCCAGTCGGTGTAATGCGACAGGCCATTCACCGCGCGGATCGACAGCATCGGGCCTTCGAACGTGCTCATGCCGTAGAAGGCGAGCGCCATCACCATCATGCGGATGATCGGATCGGTGCGGATCTTGTCCCACGCGCCGTTCAGCGTCATCAGGCCGTTGATCATGCCGCCCCAGCTCGGCATCCACAGCATGATCGAAAAGACCATGCCCAGCGTTTGCGCCCAGTCGGGCAGCGCGGTGTAGTGAAGGTGGTGGGGCCCCGCCCAAATGTAGAGGAAGATCAGCGACCAGAAATGGATGATCGACAAGCGATAGCTGTAGATCGGTCGTTCGGCCTGCTTGGGCACGAAGTAATACATCATGGCGAGGAAGCCGGCGGTGAGGAAGAAGCCCACCGCATTGTGGCCATACCACCATTGCACCAGTGCATCCTGCACCCCTGCATAAAGGCTGTAGCTTTTCGCGCCGAGCAGGCTGACGGGTAGCGAAAGGTTGTTCACCACATGCAGCATCGCGACGGTGACGATGAAGGCGAGGTAGAACCAGTTGGCGACGTAGATATGCGGCTCTTTACGCTTGGCGAGCGTGCCGACGAAAACGATCAAATAGCAAACCCAGACAATGGTAAGCCACAGGTCGACATACCATTCAGGCTCTGCATATTCCTTCGATTGGGTGACGCCGAGCAGATAGCCGGTTGCCGCCAGCACGATGAACAGCTGGTATCCCCAGAACACGAAGCGAGCGAGGCTGGGAAAAGCCAGCTGCGTGCGGCAGGTGCGCTGCACGACGTAATAGCTGGTAGCGATCAGCGCGTTGCCGCCAAACGCAAAAATCACCGCGCTGGTGTGCAGCGGGCGCAGGCGACCGAAGTTCAGATAGGGCTCAAGATTCAATTGCGGCCAGGTCAGCTGAAGCGCGATGAACAGGCCGGCACTCAGCCCCGCCAGACCCCAGAACATCGTCGCTATCACGCCCCAGCGAATGGGATCGTCATCATATTGCGAGGTGCTCTGCGGCACTTTGAAGAAGGAATTGAGGCGGCTTGTCGGATCGAACTTCGCCGCACTCATGACCATCAGGAGGAGGCAGACGAGCCCCACGATGGCTGCATGGGCGGCAAAACCGGCATCAGCAGCGGCTATCACCACTGCCAGTGCCATGAATGCCAGCAATCCCCACAGGATCGTCCGGCTCAGTGCGGCTTCGGCTTGCATTGGAATCTCCGTCCGTTGTCAGGGGAGTGAATAGAAAGCGCCGTGATGCGATTCTTTGATCTGGCGCAAATTTGGCTGGGAATTGTCAGTTGGCTCTCGTCAGCCATCCGGATCGTTTCTGGAGTTCTTCCGGGTGACGGAGGATGACCTCGTGCCGGCCATGCGTTTCGATGATCTGCGCATCGCGCAGCAGGGTGAGCTGGCGGCTGACGGTTTCGATGGTGAGGCCAAGGCTGTCGCCGATTTCCCGCCGCGACATGGGCAGGGTGAGGCGGATGGTCTCTGCCTGCTTCTCACCAATGCGGCGCGCCATGGAAAGCAGGAAGCTGGCCATGCGTTCGCAGGCGTTCTTGCGGCCAAGGACGATGGATTTTTCCCTGCTGCGATCGAGCATCGTGGCGCTTTGATCGAGGAGATGCTGGAGGATCCCGGGCTCCCCACGCGCCAGCTCGACGAATTGGCTGGCTGAGAAGACCAGCAGCTGTGCATCTTCCAGGGCGACCAGCGAGTAAGAGTGCTCGCATGGGCATGGCAGGCGCAGGAAATCGCCTGCAAAATGGAAGCCGATGATCTGTTCGCGCTCGCCCGCTCCCTTCGCGACCAGTTTGGCACTTCCTTGCGCGATAAAGACCAGCTTTTCTGCATCGTCACTGTGCGCAAGCGCTTGATGTGCGTCGAGCTCGCACTGCTCGGCAATGGCGCCAAAATGCATGAACAGCGCGTCCGGCAGGTCCGGTGGCAGGATGGCTTTTGCGAAAATAGCGAAGGGTTCAGTGGCCTCGATCATGGGCGGCGAAGTCGCATGAACATTCGCAGCTGACATTGATCTGCATCAAGGATCGCTGCGCCTCCTCGCGCCAGAGCATCATCACGCCCTCGCAACTACCTGGGCCACATCGGGTGGCCACTGCGGGGCAAAAGGAATGATCGATGAAACTGCTGACAACCGCCGCCTTTGCTGCCCTGGCAGTTCTGGCCTGCCCCGCACAGGCGCAGGATGCCCAGGGTGATTTTCAGATCAAATTGCTCGGCACGGGCGTGCTTCCCGATGGTGCCATCACCAGCGTGAACACCGATATCGTCGGGCTGCCCGCCGATACCCAGACCGAAGCGAGCGATGCCTTCGTGCCGACGCTGGCCGCCGAGTATTTCGTGTCAGACAATTTATCGATCGAGACGATCTGCTGCCTAACGCGGCATGATGTCGATGCCGTTTCGGGCCTGCCCGGTGCCGAGCTAGTATCCAATGGCACGCTGATCCCCGCGACTTTCACAGCCAAATACCATTTCGATCTTGGCGATGTGGAACCCTATGTCGGCGCTGGCGCGACATATTTCTGGTGGATCGATGTGGAACCCGGCGCGGCTACGATCCCGCTCGGCGTGACGGAAACCACGCTTTCCGATGAAGTGGGCTTTGTCCTGCAGGCAGGTGCCGACATTCCGATTGGAGACAATGGCTTCGGGATTACGGTGGATGCCAAGCGCTATTTCGTAGACACGACGGCGCGCTGGTATGTCGGCGATACGCTGGCCATCGAGACCGAACACGAACTCGACCCCTGGGTAATCAGCGCGGGCGTCTCCTTCCGCTTCTGACCTCCTCCTGATCGACCAAGAAAGGGCCCGAACCGCTCTGGTTCGGGCCCTTCCTTTTTGCGAGGTGTCCGGGGAGACTAGAACGCGTAGCGGGTCGAGAGCTGGATTTTTTGCAGATTGCCCGAGCGGCCATCTTCGAGCTGGCGCTCGGCATACATATATTCGATCCCGACATCGAGGCGGGAGACCGGCGAGTAGACGAGGTTGACGAAGGCGTTCCAGCTTTCGTCGGTCACCTGATTGCCGGTCAGCATCACTGGGTTGTCAGCCCGGAAGTACGATCCTGCGATTGTGGATCGCAAATCGTCAGCCCAGAAATGGCGGAAAGCGGCAAAGCCCGAATAGGTGAAGATCGGATCGAGATTACCATCGAGATCGAGTGCTGCATCGTTCACAATATTTAGGCCGATATAGCGGCCAAGGCCATCGCCGACTGTACCCATGAAACGGATATCGTCCCGCTCGCCAATGCCGATGCGGCCTGACAGGCTGAGCCCGTAGCCAAAAGCTGAATCATCGCCCATGCCAAAATCGTCATCGGCAATATTGAGGCTGCGGACGATACCCGCAGCGGTCAGCGAAACGCCATCGCCAGTGTAATTATAGCGGACCACCACATCGGGCATGGTGTCATCGCCAGCCAGCAACCTGCCGCCGGTCGGCGTCGTGACGACCGTTTCAGGTTGCTCGACAGCGATCTGTAGGCCGCCGTTGGTATACCGGACCATCGGCTGGCGATCAAAGACGGTCCCGGGTGTCGTGCCGATGAAATCCATCGATTCAGGTAAGGCGCCGACATTCTGGAAAGTCGACCATGTCTGGCCCAGCAGCCAGTCGCCATAGGTGAGATAGGCCTGCCGCAGGCGCGGTTCGTAGCTGTTGGAAATCCGCTCATCGCCGCCCGGCGTCACCATGAAATCGACTTCGATATGCGAGCGCAGCGGCGTGCCGGTGCCCACATCGGTCGAGGTGCCGAAGGTCACCCGGGTCTGGCGCGCGTTGAAATCGGTATCCCAGCTCGATGCCTCGCCGCCTACAGGGATGGCTCCGGGGATGAGGAAGTCGCGAGTGATGGCGCCATCGGGCAATTGGCCGCCGCTGGTACGCAGCGATAGCGCGTCCATTTTCACGTAACCGCCCAATGTGAAGCGCGTGTTGCCGATGCCGAACCCATCGCGGTCCTGCTCTTCGCTGACCGTCTCGACCTGCGCGGCAAGTTCTGCCTGTTCGCCGCGCATCTGGGTCGTTTCTGCCATCACCAGATCGGCAGTCGCGGCGATGTCGGCCTGCTGCTGCGCGTCGATGTCCTGCTGCGCGTCCAGCCGCTCGACGAGCCCGGCCACCAATGCCTCGAGCCGGTCCAGCCGGTCTTCGATGCTCGCCTCCTGCGCCAGCGCGGTCGCTGGCATCAGGCATGATGCGCCGACCAGAGCGGCGCAAAAGCCTTTGCGAAAGTTGAATGTCTGCATGAAACCCTCCCGGTCTTTTATCGGAAGAGCTTGTCGCGCCGATCATGGGGTGGGCACAATTAGCCTAACGTATTACGACCTATGTCTGAGTCAGCCGCAGACCCGCGATGGGTTAGGCTCGCGTAAAAATGGGAGGTCTCCACAATGAGCACTATCGTCCAGCATCCATCGCCACCGGCGAGCGCCCACTGCACCCCGGAAGAATATGACGCGCATTACCAGCGCTCTATCCAAGATCCGGATGGCTTCTGGCTCGAGCAGGCCGAGCGGCTGGACTGGATGACCAAACCGACCAAGGCGGGCGAGTGGTCTTTCGATCCTGCCGAAATCAGCTGGTATGCCGATGGCTCCCTCAACCTTTGCTACAATGCGGTGGACCGTCACCTCGAAACGCGCGGCGACCAGACGGCTTTCATTTTCGAGCCGGACGATCCCGCAACTCCGGGCCGCAGCCTGACCTATCGCGAATTGCATGGCGAAGTCGCCCGGATGGCGAATGCGCTGAAAGCCATGGGCGTATCGAAGGGTGACCGCGTCACGCTTTATATGCCGATGATCGTCGAAGGCGCTGTGGCCATGTTGGCCTGCGCCCGGCTCGGCGCGATTCATTCGGTTGTTTTCGGCGGCTTCTCCCCCGAAGCGCTCGCGGGCCGGATCGAGGCATGTGAAAGCCGCTTCGTCATCACGGCGGATGAGGGATTGCGTGGCACCAAGCGCGTGCCGCTGAAGGCCAATGTCGACGCAGCGCTGGAATTCGACGGTGTCGATGTCTCGGGCGTGCTGGTCATCAAGCATACGGGCGGCGCTATCGAGATGAAGGAGGGCCGCGATCATTGGTATTCCGATGTCGCCAGCGATGATGATTGCCCCTGCGTGGAGATGAACGCGGAAGATCCGCTGTTCATCCTCTACACCAGCGGCTCGACCGGGAAGCCCAAAGGCGTGCTGCACACCACCGGCGGCTATGCGGTGTGGGTGGCGACGACGTTCCACTACACTTTCGATTACCAGCCCGGGGAAGTCTTCTGGTGCAGCGCCGATATCGGCTGGGTCACAGGCCACAGTTATGTGACCTATGGTCCGCTCATCAATGGCGGCACCAGCGTGATCTTCGAAGGCGTTCCGAACTACCCCGATCACGGCCGCTTCTGGGAAGTGATCGCCAAGCATAAGGTCAATATCTTTTACACGGCGCCAACTGCCATCCGCGCGCTGATGCGCGAAGGCGACGATCATGTGACGAAGCACGACAGGTCTTCGATCCGCATCCTCGGTACCGTGGGTGAGCCGATCAATCCCGAAGCATGGCGCTGGTATCATGAAGTCGTGGGCGAAGGTCGTTGCCCTATCGTTGACACATGGTGGCAGACCGAAACGGGCGGCCACATGATCACAACGCTCCCCTATGCCAGCGATATGAAGCCGGGCAGTGCCGGAAAGCCTTTTTTCGGGGTGCAGCTGCAATTGGTCGACAATGAAGGGCAGGTGCTTGAAGGGGCTAACGAGGGCAATCTCTGCATCACCGCCAGCTGGCCGGGTCAGACGCGCACCGTCTATGGCGACCATGATCGCTTTATCGAAGCCTATTTCAGCACGTTCAAAGGCAAGTATTTCACCGGGGACGGGTGCAGACTGGACGAAGACGGCTTCTACTGGATCACCGGCCGCGTTGACGATGTGATCAATGTGTCCGGCCACCGCATGGGCACTGCAGAAGTGGAAAGCGCGCTCGTGCTGCATCCCGCCGTCGCAGAGGCCGCAGTCGTCGGATATCCGCACGATATCAAAGGGCAGGGCATCTATTGCTATGTGACGACGATGGAAGGCGTGGACGAAACGGACGAGCTCTATTCCGAGCTCCGTGCCCATGTGCGCAAGGAAATCGGCCCGATCGCAACACCCGATCACCTGCACTTCACCGACGGCCTGCCCAAGACACGTTCGGGCAAGATCATGCGGCGCATCCTTCGCAAGATCGCAGAGAACGATTACGGCTCGCTGGGGGATACCTCCACGCTTGCCGATCCGTCGCTGGTGGACAGGCTGATCGAGGGGCGGCAGAACCGCTGAGCCATGACGCAACGCATCATCATCGCCGATGATCATCCGCTGTTTCGTGCAGCGCTTGGCCACGCGGTGGCGAATGTGTGGCCCGATGCGCAGGTGATCGAAGCATCCAGCGCGGGCGAAGCGCGCGCCGCACTGGCTGAGCCAGCCGATTGCCTGCTGCTCGACCTGCATATGGAAGACTCGCATGGGCTGAGCGCGCTGATGGATGTGCGGCAGGACTTCCCCGCCGTGCCGGTGGTGATCGTGTCAGCAAGTGAAGAGCCGCGCGTTTACAGCGCGGCAGCGCAATTGGGTGCGGCTGCGTTCATTCCGAAATCCGCCAGCCTCCCGGTCATGCGCGAGGCCTTGGAAGCGGTGCGTGAGGGCGACAATTGGTTTCCCGAAAGCGGGGACGATGCCGAGGATGACGATCTTGCGCGGATAAGCTCGCTCACGCCGGCGCAGCGCCGCATTCTCGAACACATGCGTGCAGGCCTGCTCAACAAGCAGATCGCCTATGAACTCTCCATCAGCGAAGCGACGGTAAAAGCGCACATCACCGCCATATTCCGCAAGCTGAATGTGATCAGCCGGACGCAGGCGGCGATGCTGGCCGCGAAACTTGATGTCGATCAGCCGGCGGCGGACTCCGCTTCGTCCTGATCCTCTGCCGCTGACCTGGCTGCGAGCGCGCTGGCGATAAGCGAGCGCAGGGCTGCAGGCGCGGCGGGCTTGAGCAGGCGGTGCGCGCCGATGGACTGTGCGGCTGCAGCGGTGTTCTCGCTGGCTTCGGCAGTGTGCAGGATCACTGGTGGGCGGCGGCCCCACGCATCGCAAAGCTGCAAATACACCTGATGCCCCAGCACATCGTCATCGAGCTGGTAATCGAGCAACACGATATCGGGCGCTCCAGATGAGCTTTCGAGAGCGGTGTCAAAGTCAGGTGCATCGGTCACTTCAAGCTGCCAACGTTCGAGCAGTGCGCGTGCCGCCTCCCGTGCGCCTTCCTCATTGTCGATCACCAGTATCCGGGCTCCCGAAAGACTGGCGCCCGCCCTGCGACCGGAGGCTTTGTGCGGAGCCTCTGCCCAATGCTCCACAGGCATGTGGAGGGCAAAGCAACTTCCGCTGCCCCTCTCTGAACGCGTTTCGACATGCAGGCCGAGCAGAACGGTGATGCGCCGCACGATGGCAAGACCTAGGCCTAGCCCTTCGCGGTCGCTCGCCTCTGCACGCTGGAATTCGCCGAACACGCGTTCGATATCATCCTCGGCAATTCCGCGACCGGTATCGTAAACGCATAGCGCAATTCCGTCTGATCTGCGGCGCACACCGATCAGCACACCGCCGTTTTGCGTGTAGCGCACCGCATTGCTCACGAAATTGCGCAGGACGCTGGCGAGCAGTGCTCTATCCGTCCGCACCCAGGCGCGCGTTTTGACGTGACGCAGAGTGATACCTTTGGCCTCTGCCTGAACGGTAAATTCGCGCGCGATTTCGGTGAGCACATCATCGAGCGGGATGGAAGCAAATTGCGGCTCGATCCCTCCGCCATCCAGCTTGGAAATATCGAGCAACGCGCGGATCAGCCGGTCTGCGGAAGCGATCGAGCCATCGAGATCGCGCACGAGTTTGTGAGAAGGGTTATCCGCTCCCAGTTCCTCTCCAAGCGCGGAGGTAAACAGACGTGCGGCGTTGAGCGGTTGGATCAGATCGTGGCTGGCAGCTGCAAGAAAGCGCGTTTTGGAGCGGGTGGCTTTTTCCAGCGCCGCATTGGCATCGCTCAATTGCGCGGTGCGTTCGGCAACCTTCTCTTCCAACGCCTGTTCGGCGCGCCGATCTGCAGTGACATCGGTGTAGGAGGTGACATATCCGCCGCCCGGCGCAGGATTGCCGACGATACGCATGATCGTGCCATCGGCCTGTTCACGCTCCATCCGATGCTGGCGACCGGCCCGCATATGTTCGAGGCGCTTTTCGACCTCCTCGGCGATCAACTCCTCGGGCACATCGCCGCGCCTCAGGTTCCATGCGATCAGACGCGCAATCGGTGTTCCAATCGTGACAAGATCTGCCGGCATGCCGAACATGCTGCGATATTGGCTGTTCCACGCGACCAGATTCATATCCGCATCCACCACAGCCACGCCCTGCTCGATATTCTCGATCGCGAGCTGCAGCAGATCGGCGTTGAAAGTGAGCTTGCGGCTGGTTTCATCCATCATCGCCACGACATCGGCGAGCGGGACTGGCTCTCCGCCCGACCAGGAAGAGACCAGCATGCGTGATGATGATGATCCCACGACCCCGGCAATCGTGCGCTCTGCCATGGCCATGACAATCTCATCCGCCGGATCGCTATCGCGATAGATACCGGGCAATGCGGCGATGGCGGCATTGGCCCGATCGCTGCCGACAATCTGCCCAAGCAGCAGACGGATATCCGCGACGCGTTTGCGGGTGACGAAATTGACGTTTTGACCAGGACCTCCGCTTGGAACGAAAGTGGCCGCCTGCGCTGCATCGACTATGCTCGGCGAGAAGGCCGCTGAGACGAGCCAGTAGACTAGTGTATTCGCGCCAAGGCTCAGGATTGTGCCGGAAACCAGCGTGTCGGGATGAATTTGCACGATCGCGGCATCGCCCGTCATCGCCGGCAATATCAGCAGCGCGAGCCAGCAGACGAAGCCCGTGACCAGTCCCGCCAGCATACCGGCCTTGTTCCCATGTCGGCTGACCATTCCGAGTACGAGACCAGGGGCGAATTGTGCCGCCGCAGCAAAGGCAAGCGTGCCCATGCCCGCAAGACTGACACCGCGCCCAAACCCCAAATAAACGAAATAGGCCAGCGCAAGCAGGCCAGCGATGACCGCCCGCCGCACCAGCAGGAGGCGTCGAGCGAGCAGTGAGCGATCCCCACCTCCGCGCAATTGCTGGCGAAGAAGGACCGGGGCGAGCAGGTCGTTTGTGATCATCGTAGAAAGTGCGACGCTGGCGATCAGGATCATGCCTGTCGATGCCGAAAGGCCGCCGATGAAGACGAGCAGCGCCAGCGCATCATTTCCCATGGCCAGCGGCAAGGCCAGCACGATGGTGTCACGCGGAACATCGGCTGGCAGGGCGGCAGTTCCGGCGAGCACGATCGGGATAATCACCAGCGCGGTGAACGCCAGATAGGCGGGGAAGACCCAGCGCATGGCAGGCGTCAATCTATCTGTCGGCGCTTCGACGAAAATCATATGGAATTGCCGTGGCAGGCAAAGCGCGGCGCAAGCGGCCAGCAGCGTCAGTATGCCAAAGCGTAGATCGATCTGATCGGCCCGGAAAACCTGCGCGGCCTCCGTGGTGCGAAGCTCACCGCCAAGTAGAATGGCAGCCGAAACAGCGACCGCGATCAACGCGACCAGTTTGACGACAGCCTCGATAGCGATGGTGAGCACCAATCCAGCGTTGTCGCCCGCGCGGTCTGCCCTGCGCGATCCAAACAGGATGGCGAATACAGCCATTGCGGCGGCAACCAGAAACACAATCTGGTCGAACTCGATCCCCGCTGCCATCCCTTCATCAAGCGCAGCAAGCGAGGCACCGACCGAGCGCAATTGCAGTGCCATGTAGGGAAGCGATCCGAGGGTCGCGATGATGGTGACGAGCGCTGCAACGCTCGCGCTTTTGCCATAACGGGCAGAGAGAAAATCGGCGATGGAAGTGGAATGTTGCGCCTGTGATTGCGCCAACACGCGTCCGATAAACCGATGGCCCAAGGCGAAAACCAGTATAGGGCCCAGATAGATCGGCAGGAATTGCCATCCCGCGCTCGCCGCTGTTCCGACACCGCCAAAGAAGGTCCAGCTGGTGCAATAAACTGCGAGTGAAAGACCATAGACGAGGCCGGGATATCTGGCGCGCCCGTCATCGCCTGCAGCATCGCGGCGCGCGGCGATCCAGAACAGCAGGCCCAGATACAGGGCGCTGGCGATAATGGCGCTTGCAAACAGCATGCAGCCGTCTTCTCCCCTCTCAATTCAGGCTAGCGCGGCATGGTGATTTTGCAATACGAAAGGGGCGGCACCCTCAGATGCCGCCCCTTCAGCTTTGGCGGAGGCGCAATCAATGCGCGTGCGCTTCTCCTGCTCCGCGCGGTACGCGGATGCTGTCCACCAGCTTGCGCACATCGCTGGGCGTGCGACCGGTCATCTTGGCCACCGCGATGGCAACGGCGAAGTGCAGCACCATGCCGACCACGCCGATACCTTCAGGCGAAATGCCCAGCAGCCAGTTCTCGGCCACATTTGCCTCCGGGTTCATCAGCTTGAAGTAAAAGATGTAGCCAAAAGTGAAGGCAAGGCCGCTGACCATGCCGGCAATCGCGCCTTCCCGGTTCATGAACTTCGTGAAGATGCCCATGAAGATCGCCGGGAACAGGCTGGCCGCAGCCAGGCCGAAAGCGAAGGCGACCACCTGCGCCACCCATCCTGGCGGATAGATGCCGAGGTATCCGGCGACAAGGATCGCTGCCGTAGCCGCGACACGGGCTGCCAGGAGCTCTCCTTTCTCCGAGATATTCGGCCTGAAGGTCGATTTCAGCAGGTCGTGACTGACCGAACTCGAAATCACCAAGAGCAGGCCTGCCGCCGTGGATAGCGCAGCCGCAAGGCCGCCGGCTGCCACAAGAGCGATCACCCATCCCGGCAGATTGCCGATTTCCGGATTGGCGAGCACCATGATGTCGCGGTCGACATAGACTTCGTTCTCGCTGTCAGCGACAGGTTCATTGCTGACGACACGCTCACCCGAAGGTCCGGTTTCACCTTCCATGAATTCGGGCGCACCGGCGAAGGCATCGCCCGAACGGTATTGCATAACGCCGTCGCCGTTCTTGTCCTGCCATGCGATCAGGTCATTGCTTTCCCAATTCTGGAACCACTCGGGTGCTTCGGCATAGCTGGTCTCGTTCACCGTATCGATGAAGTTGATCCGGGCGAATGCGCCAACAGCCGGAGCCGTGGTGTAGAGCAGGGCGATGAACAGCAGCGCCCAGCCAGCCGATTTGCGCGCGTCCGATGCCTTGGGCACGGTGAAGAAGCGCACGATCACATGGGGCAGGCCCGCCGTGCCGACCATCAGCGCCAACGTAATGCAGAACACGTCGATCATCGACTTGCTGCCATCGGTATATGCGCCGAAACCCAGATCCTGTAAGACCAGATCAAGCTTTTGCAGTACGTATAATCCGGACCCGTCATTCACTTCAGACCCCAGGCCGATCTGCGGGATCGGGTTGCCGGTAATCATGAAGCTGAGGAAGAATGCCGGGACCATATAGGCGGTAATCAGCACGCAATATTGCGCGACCTGGGTGTAGGTGATCCCCTTCATGCCGCCGAGAACGGCGTAAATGAACACAATGCCCATGCCGATGATCACGCCCCAGAAAATCGACACATCGAGGAAGCGTGAGAACACGATCCCGACGCCGCGCATCTGGCCCGCAATATAGGTGAAGCTGATGAAAATCAGGCAGATCACTGCGACAACGCGCGCAGTCTTCGAATAATACCGGGTGCCAATGAAATCGGGCACGGTGAATTGTCCGAACTTGCGCAGGTATGGCGCAAGAAGCAGCGCCAGCAGCACATAGCCGCCCGTCCAGCCCATCAGGTAGACCGATGCATCATAGCCGAGGAAGGCGATAAGGCCCGCCATCGAAATGAAGCTGGCCGCTGACATCCAGTCAGCCGCCGTTGCCATGCCGTTGACGACCGGATTCACCCCGCCACCGGCAACATAGAATTCCTTGGTCGAACCCGCGCGGCTCCAGATGGCGATGCCGATATACATCGCGAAGCTGAGGCCGACGAAGATGTAGATAAGGGTTTGTGTTTCCATGATCCCCTCCCTCAATCGTCAAGGTCGTACTTGCGCTCGAGCGAGCGCATTTTGACGACGTAATAGAGAATGAGCAGCATGAAGACGTAGATCGATCCTTGCTGCGCGAACCAGAAGCCGAGCGGATATCCGCCGAGCATGAACTGATCGAGCCAGTCGCGGAACAATATGCCTGCGCCGAAAGATACGATGAACCAGATGGTCATCAATGAAACCAGCAATCGGAT
Organism: Aurantiacibacter sp. MUD61; assembly: GCF_027912455.1. Classification (NCBI taxonomy): domain Bacteria; kingdom Pseudomonadati; phylum Pseudomonadota; class Alphaproteobacteria; order Sphingomonadales; family Erythrobacteraceae; genus Aurantiacibacter; species Aurantiacibacter sp. MUD61. The sequence goes on along the minus strand of NZ_CP115446.1, from coordinate 261,149 downwards.
ATTGTCCCGCCAGTAAGCGGATTCGTTGGCGGACGTCGTCTCGCCGGTATCGGGTGGTGTGTTTTCAGCCATTATCCCCTCCATTTTCTCCGAGCAGCCAAAGGCGGCAGCTTGCCCGGAAGGCTATGCGCCAAGGCGAGGCGAGGGGAGAGCGACTTTAGTATGAGAGGCTCAACGAAGCCTTTCCAGCCGCGAAAGGCGCGTGTCTGCGGGTAGGCGAGTGAGCTGGGCGAGGAACAGTTCGGCAGCGGCCAGCGCATCGCTCAACGCATCATGCGCAGCGTATTCGGGTAGCCCATAGCGACTGCGGGTAGGGCCGAGGCGATAGGCGTCAGTCCCAATGAGATGAGGCGACAGATGTCTCTCCAGCGCCAGCGTGCAGATCGACCGAGTAGGAAGCTTCACTCCCCACAGCTTACGACTGGCGCTCTGTAGCGCAGCAGTGTCGATATTCGCCCCATGCGCCACGATAATGCGACCGCCCGCCGCCAAGAGCACCTTTGTCAGCACATCTGCAAGCGGCTCACCGCTGGCGGCGCGCTGCTCACCAATTCCGTGGATGGTCACAGCATCGCTGTCGAGCGTGGCATCGCTGCGGATGTCGCAGGAGTTCGCACTTTCCAGTGAAATCCCGCTCGAGGCGAATGGCAGCCAGCCGGCCTGAAGCAAATGCGCATTGTCGCGCAGCCCATCGAGTTCGAGGTCCACGGCTAGAAAGCGGGCATCGTTCACCTCTGTGTCGGGAGAAGGCCAGACTGAGGCCGCAAAGCTGGCAAGTGCGCTGTTTCCGCTGGCCTCCAGCGCTCGTAAATCGCGACTGAAGCGCCATCGCCGCAGCATGTCAGGCAATGCCGCCTGCAAGGTTACGCCTCAGCGAATCCAGCGCGCCGCGGATCACTCCGAACGCATCTTTCAGATGATCACGTTCAAGTGGAGAGAGGGTTGACGGCGCGATCGCATTATCGGGCTCAATCCCGTCTGCCACCTGGTCGGCCTGATGGCGAATGCGCAGCTCGCTCACCAGCGTCATGGCATCGATCAGGCTTTGGGCATCGCCAGTGGCCATCCGGCCATCTTGTGCGATAGCTCGAAGCCGCTCCGCAGTGCCGACAGCGACCGAACCATTGGAGAGAGCCAGCGTTCGCGCCACGTCGATAATCGGCATGATGGCCTGCGCTTTCACGTCGAATACTTTGCTACCATCCGCCGCATCTTCGAGCACGAGATTGCGGAAAATGCCGAGCGGCACTTTGCTGCGCTGCGCATCGCTGGCGAGGTAGCTGGCAAAAATCGATGATTTTGAGGCATGAGCGACGACATCGCTTCTGAGATCTTCGACAAGCTTGGCCTCTCCATGCACGCAGCGCATATCGAAGAAAATGGTGGCCCGCAGGATGCGGTCTTCATCCGGCCTCTCGATCCAGTCCTCATATCGTTTTCGCCATCCGGTAGCGGTCAGCCGCTGGTCCGCATTCTTGGCCATGATGCCTCCCTTGCAGTAGACGAAACCGCATTCATGAAGCAGGTCGGAAATGCGCGTGCCAAGCGCAGCGAAATATTCTTCGCCTGCTGCGTCGACTTCGTCTGCGATGAGGAGGCCGTTATCCTGATCGGAGCCGACCAATTGTTCCTCGCGTGCCAGCGATCCGAATACGGCCAACGCGTAAGGTACGGGAGGCGGTCCGAGTTCTGCCTCGGCCAGTTCTGCAGCGCGGCGATGGGTGGCTTCGCCCAAGGCTGAGACGAAACGCGTGACATGCCGGGGAGACAATCCTTGGCGGACCATCCGCACGAAGCTGTCGGGAATCCGCCGCGCCGCTGCCACCAGAGCTTCAGCCGTTTCCGCTCGCGCAATGGCTAATCCTGCATCAATTGCATTATGGCCGAGATGGGCGAGGATATCGCTGGACGAAATCATGCCTGCGAGCACGCCGCTTTTATCCAGAAGCGGGATGTGGCGAAATCCGCCCGATGCCATCAGCGCCATCGCCTCGGCCACGCTGTCATGCGTGTGCAGCGTGCGTGGATTAGGCGTCATCACTGCGCTGACAGGCTGTGTCGGTGGCAGCCCTGTTGCAACCACCCGGTTGCGCAAATCCTTATCGCTCAAAATACCGACGAGGTCCGCACCATCGCAAACGGCAAGCGTACTAACATCAGCGGCCTGCATGATCTGTGCGGCGTCACGAATACTGTCTTCTGGTGCGCAGGTGACGGGACTCGTCCGGCGCATCAGGCTATCGATGCGCACAGCGTCGAAGCCGCTATATGCCTCCTCCTCGCGTCGCCGCAAGGCATGCCGAATGCGATCAGATTCGTCTTCGCTGAAATATTCGCGGAAGCGCGGATTTTCGTCACGCAGGCGCAGGAATTCGGCGCCGGGCAACGCGTAGATCAGCGTATCTTCCAACGCGATGGTTGTGTTGCGGATTTCTCCGCCGCGCAGGATCGAGGGATAGGCAAAGGCGCTCCCGCTTTCGAGGCGCGCGGTAAGTTCTCTCCCTGCTAGCCGGAGTTCTACCGCGCCCGAGCGCACGATCATCAGGCGGTCATTGGATTTGCCAGCGGTCAGGATTTCATCGCCTGCACGGTGATAGGTCACTGTCACGCGCGGCGAGATGCGCGACAGCTCCTCGTTGCTGAGCAGGTCGAACGGCGGCGATTTCCTGAGAAACCGCGTAATCTCGGCAATCTCCTGTGCCATGTCGCTTGTATAGCGAAACTCGGCGGCCTGCGCTTTGCGACTTTGGTAGGGATTATATTGCCTGCGGGATCCGCTCTTAGGTGCGTTTGCATCGCCACGTCCGAAAGTCTTGCTTGAATATTGCGCGAAAAAGGTTTCTGTCTTCGGGCACTAATCCCAGACTGAGACGTTGGGACGTGGAGAGGCGGTGTATTGCCGTTGGTAAAGAAGGGGAGAAACCCGAATGAAGATTGATATGCGTCATCTTGGATTGCTCGCCGGCACAGCACTGCTGGCAGCTTGTGGCGGCAGCGGTGATGAGCCCGCACCCGCAGAACCGGCCGATACCACGGAAGCCGAAGCACCGGCTGGTGATATGTCTGATGCGGGCGACGCTGGCGATGCAGCACCTGCTGCGGACAATACCGAAACCGTCGACGGCACAATGCTCGCCAACTTCACTGGTGATGCGGCTGCAGGCGAAGAAGTGTTTGCCCAGTGCGGCGCGTGTCACGTGGTCGAGCCGGGCGTGAACCGCATTGGCCCCTCGCTTCACGGCATTGTCGGCAATGAAGCTGGTGCGGTTGAAGGCTTCAACTATAGCCCTGCCAATGCCAACAGTGGCATCACCTGGACGCCTGAAAAGCTTTTCCAGTATCTTGAAAATCCGCAGCGCGTTGTTCCGGGAACGACAATGACTTTCGCAGGTCTGTCCGATCCGCAGAACCGCGCCGACGTGATCGCTTATCTCGAAACGACCGAATAAGCTCACTACGAAGATCACAAAAAGGGGGCGCAAACCACACCGGTTTGCGCCTCTTTTGTGTGAGCTTAGCTTAGGCAGCGACGGAGCCGCGCGCCAGCTCGCATTGCGACCAGATATCGCTCAACGCATTGATCAGGCGATCGATATCGCCGTCATCATGCACAGGCGATGGCGTTAGCCGCAAACGCTCTGTTCCAACCGGCACCGTCGGATAATTGATCGGCTGCACGTAGATGCCGTGATTGTCCATCAGCCAGTCGCTAATCATTTTGCACTTGTGCGCATCGCCCACCATCACCGGGATGATGTGGCTGGGATTGGGGAGGTGGGGAATACCGAGCATGTCGAGTTTGGCGCGAACGGTGGCGACCCGGTCACGCTGCAATTCGCGCTCCTTACTGCTCACTTTCAGATGTTTGATGCTGGCGCAGGCGCCCGCGGCCACCGCAGGGGGCAGGGCGGTGCTAAAGATAAAGCCGCTGGCAAAGGTGCGAACGAAATCGACGAGATCAGCGCTGGCAGCGATATAGCCGCCCATTACCCCGAATGCCTTGCCCAGCGTGCCCTCGATCACAGTGATGCGGTCCATCAGACCTTCGCGTTCAGCAATGCCGCCGCCGCGCTCGCCGTAGAGGCCGACGGCGTGGACCTCATCGATATAGCTCATCGCGCCGTGCTTTTCGCAGACATCGAGGATCTCCGCGATGGGAGCGATGTCGCCATCCATCGAATAGACGCTCTCGAATGCAACGAGCTTTGGCACGCCCGCCGGGAAGGCCGATAGGTGGCGATCAAGGTCTTCGGGATCGTTATGCTTCCAGATCTTGTATTCCGCGCGGCTGTGGCGAATGCCTTCGATCATGCTCGCATGGTTGAGCGCATCGGAGAAGACCACGCAGCCCGGGATTTTGCTCGCAAGCGTGCCAAGGCCCGCCCAGTTCGAGACATAGCCGCTAGTGAAGAGTAGCGCGGCTTCCTTGCCGTGAAGGTCAGCCAGTTCCTGTTCCAGCAACACGTGCTGGTGATTGGTGCCGGAGATATTACGCGTACCGCCAGCGCCAGCGCCGCACTGGTCAAGAACCGTGTGCATGGCTTCGAGCACGACGGGGTGCTGGCCCATGCCGAGGTAGTCGTTGGAGCACCAGACGGTAACGCTCTGTGTGCCATCATTCACATATCGCGTGGCATGCGGGAATGCGCCGCGCTTGCGCTCGATCTCGGTGAAGACGCGGTAGCGCCCTTCATCGCGAACGGACTGCAATTGCTCGGCGAAGAAACCGTCAAAATCCATGATCAAACTTCCCCTCTTGTAATCGGGCTTTGCGCCATTTTGCTGCGGCGTGAGCGAGGCAAGGCCCAGCCCCACAGCATGCCGTCCCTGAACGGCAAGGCGAGAAATATGTGTTCGACTGTGCCGAGCGCAGCAAAGGCGAACAGCAGGCTCGCGCCCACCGCTTCTGCACTTCCGGCAGGCGAATTGATGGCGACGCTGCCCAGCCAGATGCTGAGCGCGGCCGCCGCCATGATCGAGACCACCAAGGGCCAACCAAGCCGCTGCGGCCCGTAATAGCTTTTCAGATAGGCCAGGTGCGGCGGCAGAATGTCCGTCGCCGAGTTCGGTACACCGTGAAAGATGTTGAGCTTGGTCGAAAGGCGCATGACGTAAAGCAACGCGAAAGTCATCGCAGCGAGCTGGTTTGGCGCATTCCAGGTGAGCGAAATCAGCATGACCGCTGTGAGTGTCAGCGCAATTTCGTGGTGCGAGAGCGTGGATGCCGCTTGGCAGAAACGCTCCCATGCGGAGATGCCTTCGGCGCACGGTTCCTTCCTTGACCCCGACACCGCTCCGGTCAGAAAGCCGATTTCGAGCCAGGACCAGACAAGGATTGCAGCGCCGAACGCAGCATAGGCTGCCCAGACGGAAACCGAATTCATCGTCAGGAAAACGATGCACAGCCCGATGATCCCAGCCGCGCCGCCGAGCATGAGGCTGCGCGGGAATGTGCTGCGCTCACGGTTGTCGATCCAGGCGACGAGCCCGGTGGCGATAAACCAGATCGCGATGGTCGCCAGAACCGGCAAGATATGGCCGCTCCAGCTTACCACGCAGGCTGCATCCGGACGTTTTCAGGGAGTTGATTGGGCTTGGTGCGGTGCAAGTACATGCGGGCGAAATTCCATCCCGCGCCCAGCATTCCTTTGATCTGGGTCAATTTCCCGGAAATTCCGCCACGCTCCTTCCCCGCCTCGATTGTCTGGCTCGCTTGATACAGCGCTTCCATCTTGGCGCGGAAAGCGGGATCGTCGATGTCGAGCTCTACCGGGAAAACCTGGCGGCTTATCTGGTTGCAGATCGAGAAAACCTTATAATCATAGTCGGTCGGATCGATTCCCAGCGCGGCGTGGAACAGCGGCCGGTTGTGATCGCGCACATACATGGTCGCATAGACCGACAGCAGGAAGAAGCGGATCCACAACTTGTTGTGGCCTTTCAACAGCTTCGGATCGGCATGCATGAGCAGGGCGAAAGCCTCTCCATGGCGGAACTCGTCATTGCACCATTCTTCGAACCAGCTGAAAATCGGGTGGATTTGCTTGTCCGGATTCGCCGCGAGGTGGCGGTAAATCGTGATATAGCGCGCATAGCCGATCTTCTCCGACAGATAGACTGCGTACCAGATGAATTTCGGCTTGAAGAAAGTGTATTTCTTCGTCCGCGTCAGGAAGCCGAGATCGATGCCGATGCCTGCATCTTTGAGGCTTTCATTGATGAAACCGGCATGGCGGCTTTCATCGCGTGCGAGCAGTTTGAAGAGCTGCTTCACATCCGGGTTCTTCGTGCGCTTGGCGATCTCCGCATAGAGCACGCAGCCGGAAAACTCGGCAGTGAGCGAGCTTACGAGAAAGTCGATCATCTCCGCCCGCAGGCCCGGCTCAAGCTTGTCGAGCGCGCCTTTGAAACTGTCATCCTTCTTGAAGTGTTTCTTATTGGGATCGCCCTGCATTTCCGCGATCAGCGAGTCCCACTCACCGCGGACGGAGGACACGTCGATCGCATCCAGCGCATCGAAATCGGTGGTGTAGAAGCGCGGCGAGAGAACGGTGTTCTCCTTCGCCATATCCATCGCGTCTTCTTTGGTGATTGCTGTGTGTGCGTTCATCGCACCCTCCCCGGATTGAAGCTGACTTCGTACAGCTCCTTGAAATCGAAATAGGCGGCGGCGCGCGTCCAAGCCCGCATCAGTGGCCCGGCGCGTGTGACGGTGGCCATGCGATCAAACACGGCGGTCTCGCCAAAGGAAATCTGGATGGGATCGCCATGCACGCGCACGCGGTCTCCCGGTTGGATGCCGACTTCGTGCGCGAGCTCGACATGCGCGTGAAAATGATCCTCGCTCTGTTCCACGGCGATGCGGCAGGGAAGGTCGAATGTGCGGGCCATCACGATATGTCTTCCTCTTCCAGCATGGCGGCGAAGATCGCGCGGTTGTCCGGCCCGAAGCCGCCGAGCTCCAGCGTGCGGCCTGTCGCGCTGTCGGCGAGCGAGAGGCTGCCATCTTCCCACATGGTGAGCGCGAAAGGCGGCTCTGCGCCGATGCCATGGGCGCGCCTTTCCCGTGCGAGGCCGCGCAATACGCCGCGCACGAAGCCGCCGCTTTGCGTCTCCGTATCCACCACGATCACCGTGTCGCCGCTGCTGACATCGGTCACGATCACACTTCCGTCTTCCTGATCGAGGAAGCGCAGGTCCCGCTCCGCCACGGCGCTGACATTGGCCTGCTCGCGTTCGACAGCGGGCACGGCTGCCCGGTCGATAAAGCCGAAGACTACCGCGAGTGTCAGCAGGAAGCTGACGCCGACAAAGGCAATGGCTGAAACCAGTGCCGGGCGCGGGATGGTGTTTTCGTGATCGTGAGCGTGGCTCATGCGTGGGCCTCCTCCAGCCCGGTGGCGGGACGGTTCACCGAGCTGGCGCGCGGCTCTTCCTTCACGTTGGGGACAAGCGCATTGCAGGCGTCTGCCAGAAGCTTTGCGACAGCTTCCGCATCGGGCAGAGCGCGCAGCATCGGCTGCACGGCGCTCAGTTTCCACGGGCGGGCATGCGGCCAGAGCATGGCATAGCCAAGGCCGTGGCGGCCGCTCAGGTGCAGCGAAATGTCACCGTATCCGTTAGCGAGTGCGCGCAATTCGGCAGAGCCGATCAAGTGCAGCGGCAGGTTGATGCATTTGTTGAGCGCAATGCCGATGCGCAGCACGATCCGGCGATTGGTAATCGTATAGACGCTGGTACGGGCGACCAGCACGGCAAAACCAGCGAGCAGCCCCAGTGTAACGACGGCTGCGATCACGCTGGCGACCGCTCCGCCGACACTGCCGCTCAACACAGACCATAGCGCCAGCAGCGCGAAATAGCCGATCACCCAGCGGCTGTAGAGTGCCGTGCGGAGAAATACCCGCCAGTCTGGCGCGCCCTGCCAGAGGACGGCTTCGCCCTTGGGCAAGTCCCCCGGCAGGCCGCGGACCGGTTCGTGATCGTATTCGATCATACGAACGGCTCCTGCCGCCGCTCATTGGCGTAGAGATAACCACCGCCGAAATAGGCGATCACGCGCTCTTCTTCGTAACGGGTGATTTCGGTGGCAGAAGCGACTGCCGGAACGCCCGCGTAATCTGCGGCATTGATCGCATCGATCATCACCCGGTCCTTGCGCACCACGGCCATGGCCATCGGGGCGAGAACCTTTTTCGCGCCGGTGTCCACTTCGAGATAGCGCACGATATGTTCGGACCGGTCGACCCACATGTCGGTGACGGTGCCGGCTTCCTTGCCATCTGCAGCCAGCACTTTGAGGCCGCGCGGATCGACACTGAACATGAAGGACGCGACGCCGAATTCATCGTCCGAAGACATCGGGACGATGCGCGGCGTGCCGTGCGCTGTCATGTCTGGATATTTCGCGCGGTCGGCGAAAGCTGCGGGGCCAACCCCATCGACCAGCGGATTACCTGTCGGAGAATAGGGGGCGCCAGGGAAAGGCTCGATCCGGCGCGCGGCTATTTCCGCCGGGTCGCGGTTGTTGTTCGGCGCGGAAAAGGTGCCTTTGCCAAACGGCAGCTTGAACGTTTTGGGCTCTGCCGTGCTGAGCGGTCCGCCAGGCTCGTGGACCATCCCGGTCATCTCGTCCTCGACGGGATAGCCTTCGCGCCGGTCTTCGCGCCTCAGCCAAAAGACAAGACAGATGAAAAACAGCACGAACAGGTAGAATGCCAGTTCGGCCACATCGATTGTGCCCACAATATTACCGTCAGCCATCGGAGTTTCCTTTCGCGGAAATCATGTCGGGAATTCCTGCAATCCGAACGCAGCAGCGCCGCTGTGCGACCTGCCCGAACGGCGTTTCCCGACGAGGGGGCCGAGCACCGCCAGCGTGCCCAGCAACAGGATAATTTCGATCATGTAGACAGTGCCATAACCAGTAGCGCGCCCAGCCAGCGTGGCACCGAATGCGTCAGCCAGGGCGTAGTTCGAAACGGCATCGCGAATGATGCCTCCAAGCGCGATTGCCGCGCCCATTGCGGTGGCCTGCACGGCGCCCCAAGCGCCAAGGGCCAGGCCCGCGTCATCTTCGTGTGAAAGCTCCATCGCGGCGCACAGCGTGCCGACCGAGAACAGGCCGACGCCAAGGCCGATGACCAAAGCTCCGCCCACCAGCAAGAACGGCGCACCCAAAGGCGACGCGAACAGGATCATCATGAAGGCTGCAATGCCAATCACCGCACCCGTGCCTGAAAGGCGGAGCGGATCGACATTGCGCGAGAGGTATCGGGCAGACAGCGTAAAGCCCACCAGCGCGCCGAAGGCCCATGCTCCGGTAAGGCCGGTGGTCGCGCCGACGCTCATGCCCAGCACTTCGCCGCCAAACGGCTCCAAGAGTGCATCCTGCATGGCAAAGGCCATTGTCCCGAGACCGATGGCCGTCAGCAGGCGCAGTGTGTTCGGGCGGGCAGCGAAGGTCTGCCAAACGGTTTTGAAGGCGGGGCGGGGTTCGCTCGTATCGGTCAGCGCACGGTTGCGTGCTTCCTGCTTCCACAGGGCGATGACGTTCAGCACCATGGTCAGAACGGCCGCGCCCTGAATGACCTGCACCAGCCGCGTTGGCGAGAAATCGTGCAGCAGGCTGCCGATGATGAAAGCGGAGAACATCATGCCGACGAGCAACATGACGTAGAGCAGCGCGACCGCTCGCGGGCGTTTGTCCTTGGGGGCAAGATCGGTGGCGAGAGCAAGGCCAGCGGTCTGCGTCGTGTGCATACCTGCACCTGCCAGCACGAATGCGAGCATGGAGGCAGCGACGCCAAGGTTGAAATCTTCCGGGCTGCTCATCAGCAGCAGCGCGAAGGGCATGATGGCAAGCCCGCCAAACTGCATCAGTGAGCCGAACCAGATGTAGGGCACTCGCCGCCAGCCCAAAACGCTGCGATGCGTGTCCGAACGGTGGCCCAGCGCGGCGCGGAAGGGCGCGACCAGCAGCGGGATCGCGATCATCGTTGCGACAAGCCATGCGGGGATGCCGAGCTCCACGATCATCACGCGGTTGAGCGTGCCGTTGAGAAGCACAAGGCACATGCCAACGCTCACCTGGAAAAGCGCAAGGCGCATCAAGCGGCCGAGCGGCAGATCGGCGCTCGCCGCATCGGCAAAGGGCAGGAAGGCTGTCGCCACCCGTGTCCATTTCGCCGAGACAGGAACGCGCTGATCCATCAGCTCTTCACCAGCTTTAGTGCGTGGGATGTGTAGAAGCCGCTCGAAACACGGTGGCTGCGCGCAATGCGCCAGCCGGTAAGGGCGGAGAGCCGATCGCGCAGTTCATCTTCGGCCACCGGCACGATTGCGGGCGAGCGATCGGAGCGGGGGAAGAGCTTGCCCACCTTGTGCATGGTGCCGAGCAGCTTGGTGTAAGGCGCGAAAGTGAACAGGATCGAGCGATGCGCCCGCTCGCTCAGCACGGCGAGTGTCTCGACAATGTCTTCGGCCCGGTAGTGGATCAACGAGTCCATCGCGACGATGTGATCGAAGGTGCCGAGCGCCGGATCGAGCATGTCGCCCGTTTTCCAATGGATACGGCCGTGGCCATGAAAACTGTCGGCCCGTTGCTTCGCGATATCGACAAGCCCGCCGGCAACATCGATAGCGGTGACTTCCGCACCGCGGCATGCGGCTTCCATGCTCAGCGCGCCAGTGCCGCATCCGGCGTCCAGCAGCTGGCTGCGGCGCAGGTCTGCAGGAAGCCAATCGAGCAGCGTGCTGCGCATTTCATCGCGGCCTGCGCGCACGGTGGCGCGGATGCCGCTGACCTTTGCATCCGATGTAAGATCGATCCACGCCTTGCGCGCCGTCCCGTCAAAATAGGCGGCGAGCTTTTCGCGCTGCGCATCATATTGGGTGGGAGCACGGGTGGCCATCATTCAAATCCCAGGAAGTCGAAAATGTCGCGGTCTTTCATCGGCGTTGCCGTCTGCGGCTCGACACCGTCCCACAGCAATTGCGCGAGGCGGATGTATTCCATCTGCGCGGCGTGAACGTCCGGATCATCGCTATCCATTTCGAACAGCGTGCACTTCTTCAGGCGGCTGCGACGGATGGCGTCGAGATCCTTGAAATGGGCGAGCCGCTCCATGCCGATCTTGTCGGCGAAGCGGTCGATCTCGTCGGTCTCGCGGCTGCGATTGGCGATCACGCCAGCGAGCCGCACTTCGTAGTTCTTCGCCTTCGCGCCAATGGCGGCGACGATGCGGTTCATCGCGAAGATGCTGTCGAAATCATTGGCCGCGACCACCAGCGCGCGCTCGGCATGTTGCAGCGGGGCAGCAAAGCCGCCGCATACCACATCGCCCAGAACGTCGAAAATCACCACATCGGTGTCTTCCAGCAAATGGTGCTGTTTGAGCAGTTTCACCGTCTGGCCAACGACATAGCCGCCGCAGCCGGTGCCAGCAGGCGGGCCGCCCGCCTCGACGCACATCACGCCATTATAGCCTTCGAACATATAATCCTCAGGCCGCAATTCTTCGGAGTGAAACTCGACCTCTTCGAGCACGTCGATCACCGTCGGCATCAGCTTCTTGGTGAGCGTGAATGTGGAATCGTGCTTCGGATCGCAGCCGATCTGGAGCACCCGGTGGCCCAGCTTGCTGAAAGCGGCAGACAGATTGGACGAAGTTGTCGATTTGCCGATGCCGCCCTTGCCATAAACGGCGAACACCTTGGCGCCCTTGATCTTGTCACTCGGATCAAGCTTGACCTGCACCGATCCCTCGCCATCCGGCTGCATCGTCTTCGGGGGTGTCATCACATTCATAATCTATTTCCTCATTCGGCCGCGAAGATGCCTTCGAGCCGGTCTTCAAGGTCGTTGCTGGCATCGCGCAGCGCCTCGAGTGTTTCGTCGTCAGGTTCCCAAAGCCGCCGCTCGCAGGCTTCGAGCAGCCGTTCTGCCACGCGGGCAGAGCTGTGGGGGTTGAGCGCAGCAAGGCGCTCGCGCATTTCGGGGTCAAGCACGAATGTCTCGCTGATTTTCTGGTAGACCCAGGGATTGACCTGACCGGTCGTCGCGGACCAGCCCATGGTATTGGTCACATGGCCTTCGATGTTCTTCACACCTTCGTAGCCGTGCTTCAGCATCCCTTCGAACCACTTGGGATTGAGCGTGCGAGTGCGGGTTTCGAGATCAATCTGTTCGGACAGGGTGCGCACCTTTGCCGCCCCCTGCGTCGCATCGAGGATATAGACGGGCGCGTCGGCGCCCTTAGCCCGCGCGACCGAGCGGCTGATGCCGCCAAGCCCGTCGACATATTGATCGAGATCGGTAATGCCGACTTCGACGCTTTCGAGATTTTGATACGTGAATTCAACGTCTTTGAGTGCCGTGCGTAGCAATTCGCGCTGCTGCACCGGCGTGCCGTTCACACCGTAAGCAAAGCCCTTATGCGTCTCGAAAGCGTTGGCCAGCTCGTCGGGATCGGCCCAGACGCCGCCTTCGATCAGCTGGTTTACATTTGCGCCGTATGAGCCTTCGGCATTGGAGAAGACACGCAGCGCCGCCGTCTCGAAATCGCATTCATGGGCGGCCTGATGTGCCAGCGTGTGCTTGCGGACGAAGTTCATATCCGCCGGCTCGTCTGCCTGCGCGGCGAGCAGGGCGGCCTCGGCCAGCATGCGCGTTTGCAGCGGCAGGAGGTCCCGGAAAATGCCGGAGAGGGTCACAATTACGTCGATGCGGGGGCGACCGAGTTCCTCCAGCGGGATCAGCTCGGCACCTGCCAGGCGACCATAGCCATCGTGGCGGGGACGCGCGCCGATCAGTGTCATCGCCTGCGCAATCTGCACCCCGTCGCTTTTCATATTGTCCGTGCCCCACAGCACCATGGCGAGACTTTCAGGGAAGGGTTGGCCGCTTTCGACATGGCGCGCGATCAGGCTTTCGGCTTGCGAGCGGCCTTCCTCGCAGGCGAACCGGCTGGGAATGCGGAAAGGATCGAAACCGTGGATGTTGCGGCCCGTTGGCAGCACGTCCGGATTGGCGAGCAGGTCTCCGCCCGGGGCAGGCTTCACATATCCGCCATCGAGCGCGTGGATCAGCGAGCCGAGTTCATCGCAGCTATCAAGCCGAGCTTTGATATCCTCGCGGTCCAGCTCAGGATCGGCATCGGCCATGGCCTGGAGAAGCTCTTCGCGCTCGGCTCCCTGGGGGCCCTTGCCGACCACGTGAAGACCGTGCGGGATAAGTGTGCGTTCAAGTTCGTAAAGGCGCGCGGACAGTCCTTCGATATCTCCGCACTCGATGTCGAGCACTGCGCATTGCTCTTCGATCGATGCCGACAGCGCATCGCGCTCTTTTCCGGCCTCTGCAGAGCGCCAGCGATCGACGCATTCTTTCAGCTCGGCAAAGCCCTTGTACAGACCAGCCCGCGCCAGAGGCGGCGTCAGATAGCTGATCAATGTCGCTGAAGAGCGGCGCTTGGCCAGAATGCCCTCGGACGGGTTGTTCGAGGCGTAGAGATAGAAATTGGGCATGTCGCCCAGCAGCCGCTCCGGCCAGCAGTCGCCGTTCAGGCCGACCTGCTTGCCGGGCATGAATTCCAGCGCCCCGTGGGTGCCGAAATGCAGCATGGCATGCGCACCGAAGTCTTCGCGGATCCAGCGGTAGAAGGCGGCGAAAGCGTGGGTCGGGGCGAAGGTGCCTTCGAACAGCAACCGCATCGGATCGCCCTCGTAGCCAAATGCGGGTTGCACACCGACAAAGACATTGCCGAACCGCGCGCCGAGAATTTGGAGATGCGACCCATCCGACTGGATCTTGCCGGGAGCAGGGCCCCACTGCGCCTCGATCTCGGCAATATGCGGTTCGCGGCGCAGGTGATCGTCTGCAGATACGCGCGCAGCGACATTGGCATCGGTGCCATACGTGTCCGAATTGCCGATAAGGATGGCATCGCGCAGCGCATCGACGCTTTCGGGCACATCGACGGTGTAGCCCTCTGCAGAGAGGCGCTTCAGCGTTTCAAACAGCGATTCAAACACGGACAGGAACGCCGCGCTGCCGACCGAGCCGGCGTTGGGCGGGAAGTTGAAAATGGCGATGGCGAGTTTGCGTTCTGTGCGCTCCGCCTCGCGATTGCCGATCAGCTTGACCACTTTCGCCGCAAGCGCATGGGTCCGCTCAGGGTCGGCATGCATGGCGCGCACCGGCCCGTCACCATTCTCCCGGCGGCCGCCATACACGGTCGGATTGGTCGCGCCATCGAGCTCGGGCAGCGAAACCATCATGGTGCTTTCCAGCGGCAACAGGCCTTGCCGACGCTCACGCCATTCGCCCAATGTCTGGAATTCGATGGCGTGCGCCGCGATATAGGGCACGTTGAGCTGCGCGAGCAGGTCTATCGCGGCTTCGCTGTCATTATAGGCCGGGCCACCCACAAGCGAAAAGCCGGTCAGATTGACGATCGCATCGACGAAGACCTTGCCATTGTGTGTGAAGAATTTCTCGATGGCGGGCCGCGCGTCCAGGCCACTGGCGAATACCGGAACGACTTTCAGCCCGGCAGCTTCCATCGCTTCGATCACGCCATCGTAATGGCCGGTGTCCTTGCCGAGCAGGTAGGATCGCAGAATGATCAGGCCGACCGTTCCGTTCTTGCCTTTCTTGCGCGGCAGCAGGCTCAGGCTTTCGCTGATGCGTTGCTGTGTCCCGGGGTGATAGACGCCTGTTTCAGGGTATTCGACGGGTGCACCGGCAGGCGTCATCCCGCGCCGTGTCAGGCGATCGCCCGCAGCGTAGCGATCGATCAGCGCGCGCACCATGGCGACGACATTCTCTTCAGAGCCCGCCAGCCAGTATTGCAGCGTGAGGAAATAGGCGCGCACATCCTGCGCAGTGCCCGGAATGAAGCGCAGGATCTTGGGCAGGCGGCGCAGCATCTTCATCTGGCCAGCGCCCGAGCTCGCACCCGCTTTCTTCGATCCGCGTAATTTCTTGAGCAGCGCCAGCGGACCCTTGGCAGGCGCATCCATGCGGTACGGACCCATGCGGGTGAGCTTTACCACTTCGCCCGCGCTCATCAGGCAGACCATTGCATCGCAATCTTCACGGCGTGCTTCGAGCGTGGGCAGGATGGCGCGCACGTGATCATCGAGAAACAGCATTGTCGCAATGACGATATCGGCCTCTGCAATCGCCTTCTTCGTCGCTTCCAGCGCATTGCCGCCGCGATCCCAGTCCGCCGCTGCGTGAAGCGAGACGGCGATATTGCTCTTGCGCAAAGTCATGTCCGCGCGCTCGACGGCACCTTTCAGGTGGTTGTCCAGCGTCACGATGGCGACGCGCACAAGAGGCGTGAAGCTACCGGGCATAATGCGCCTTTGCATCGTAGAGCGTGGCGAGATCGATTTCGTCGCGACCGTGTTCGGCGGCGAAAGCTTCCGTGTTGCGGCGCGCTTTGCCGCGAACGAAGAACGGAATTTTCTTGAGCTCACGCTCGGCCTCGTCGGTCCAGCCCCCGCCGGAGGCATCGCCAAGCGGCTCAAGCACGGCGACATCGGCTTGCGGCTCCGGCTCAACCTGTGCCTTTCGCGGCGAATGGGCGGCGTGGTGCGAGGGGCCAGCTTCGTCGGAGAATTCGAAATCCTCGCGGAACATGGTCAGCAAATGCTCTTCGAGGCCCATCACAAGTGGGTGGACCCAGCTGTCGAAGATCACATTCGCGCCTTCGAATCCCATTTGCGGGCTGTGACGGGCGGGGAAATCCTGCACATGGACTGGCGATGAAATGACCGCGCAGGCGACGCCAAGCCGCTTCGCGATATGCCGTTCCATCTGGGTGCCGAGCACCAGTTCCGGACATGCGGCGGCGATGGCATCTTCGACCACCATGTGATCATCCGTGATCAGCGGTTCGACGCCGTATTTCTTGGCAGCGGCGCGCACGTCGCGGGCGAATTCGCGGTTGTAGCAGCCAAGGCCGCAGACTTCGAAGCCGAGCTCTTCGCTGGCAATGCGAGCGGCGGCCACCGCATGGGTCGCATCGCCGAAAATGAAAACGCGCTTGCCGGTGAGGTATGTCGAGTCGACCGACCGGCTCCACCATGGCATGCGTGAAGCCGTGTCGCCGAGCGCCGGCGCAGGATCGACACCAGCCAGAGCAGCGATGCCGGTAATGAATTCGCGGGTCGCGCCGACGCCGATGGGAACGGTGCGGATGGCGGGCTGGTGGAAAGTCTTCTCCAGCCACCGCGCCGCTTCATCGCCGATTTCGGGATAGAGGACGATGTTGAAGTCTGCCGCGCCAATGCGTGTAATGTCCTGCGGCGTCGCACCCAGCGGGGCGACCAAATTGACGTCCACGCCAAGCGTATCGAGGATTTTGCGTATCTCGACCAGATCGTCGCGGTGGCGGAAGCCAAGCGCTGTCGGGCCGATGATATTGGCGAGCGGCCTGCGACCAGCCTGATCCTGCGGAGTAATATCGGTGTCTGCCAGCGTGCGCACGATCTGGTAGAAGCTCTCCGCTGCGCCCCAGTTCTCCTTGCGCTGATAGCTTGGCAGTTCGAGCGGGATGACCGGGCAAGGCAGGCGCATGGCCTCTGCCATTCCGGCCGGATCATCCTGGATCAGCTCGGCCGTGCAGCTCGCGCCGACCATCATCGCCTGCGGCTGGAAACGCTCCATCGCATCGCGTGCGGCGTCCTGGAACAGCTGAGCCGTATCCTTTCCAAGATCGCGCGCCTGGAACGTGGTGTAGGTGACCGGCGGGCGCTTTCCGCGCCGCTCGATCATCGTGAAGAGCAGGTCTGCGTAGGTATCGCCCTGCGGTGCGTGGAGCACGTAATGCATGCCTTCCATCGCCGTGGCGACGCGCATGGCCCCTACGTGGGGCGGGCCTTCATATGTCCAGACGGATAGCTGCATCGCCCCTACACCTTCAGCATGTCGCGCCGCCGCAGCGGCCGGGCGAAGAGCTCGGCAAGATCGCCTGCCTGCTCGAAACCGTGGATGGGGGAGAAAACGAGCTCGATCGCCCATTTGGTGGAGAAGCCTTCGGCCTCCAGCGGGTTGGCAAGGCCGAGGCCGCATACGGTGAGGTCAGGCTTGTCTTCGCGCACACGGTCGAGCTGGTTGTCGACATGCTGGCCTTCGGAAATGCGTGTGCCTTCGGGCAGCAATTCCAGCTCGCGCGCTGTGTGATGGCGGTGGAGATAGGGGGTGCCGACTTCGACCGGAACCATGCCCAGTTCGGTCGCAAGGAAGCGCGCCAGCGGCACTTCCAGCTGCGAATCCGGCAGGAAGGTGATGCGCTTGCCTTCAAGCTTTGCACGGCTGTGTTCGATAGCGCGCTTGGCACGTTCGCGGCCGGGAGCGACCACGCGGTTGAAGTGCATTTCATCAACGCCAAAGCTTTGCGCCGCGGCATGTAGCCATGCAGTGGTGCCCTCAGCGCCGAAGGGGAAAAGGGCATCGAGCCGCTGCGCGCCGCGATCTTCCAGCGCACGAGCCGTCTCAGTCAGGAAGGGCTGAGCCAGCAGGTAGCGCGTGTGCGGACCGACCGAGGGGAGGTCTGCCGCCTTGCGCGCGGGCAAGCAGTGGACGGGCTTAATGCCGAGTTCGGCGAACAGACGGAGGAATTGGTCCTCCACGATATCGGGCAGGGCACCGACAATCAGCAGCTCCGGCGCGGCATCGGGCTGGGCTGCGGGCATTTCCGGGACGAGCGATGCAAGGCAGGCATCCTCACCTTCAGTGAAAGTCGTCTCGATCCCGCTGCCCGAATAATTGAGAATGCGTGTGCGGCCCGCATATTTCTCGCCGAGTCGCTGGGCCGCTTTGCTCAGATCCATCTTGATGACTTCGGACGGGCACGAGCCGACGAGGAAGAGTGTGCCGATATCCGGGCGACGCCCGAGGAGTTGTTCGACCACGCGGTCCAGCTCGTCTTGGCAATCCGCCATGCCGGCAAGGTCACGCTCTTCAATGATGGCGGTGGCGAAACGCGGCTCGGCGAAGATCATCACGCCCGCAGCGCTTTGTAACAGGTGTGCACAGGTGCGCGATCCAACGACGAGGAAGAAGGCGTCCTGCATTTTGCGGTGCAGCCACACGATCCCGGTGAGGCCGCAGAAAACTTCGCGCTGCCCGCGTTCACGAAGGACGGGCGCGCAATCTGCGCCATTGTTGGGAAGGGGAGCCATCTCGTTCACGCGGCTGCCATCGCTTCCGCCTGCAAACGTGCTGCGCGCAGTTTAAGCAGGAACTGCGCCGCGTTGATGATGTAAGCCGCATAGGCCGCCAGTGCGACCATCATGCGTGCTTCGACACTTCCGATCGCGCCAAACAGCATCACCAGATAGGCGGTGTGCAGCGCCAGCACGAGCATCGAGAACACGTCTTCCCAGAAGAACGGGCGGGCAAACAGCCATTTGCCGAAGACGACCTTTTCCCAGATCGAGCCGGTGATCATGATGGCGTAGAGCACCAGCGTTTTCACCACCACCGAGGCATCGGCAGCAAAAGCGCCTTCTCCGGATGTGAGATAGCGCAGCACGAGCGTGAGGCTGGCGATGAATACGAGAAATTGCAGTGGGGCGAGCACGCCCTGGACCAGCGTCCAGATGGATTCGTCACGGCGACGACGCTCAGCCGAAGTGTAGAGCGCTCCTTCGTGCGGTAACAGGTCTTGGCTCGATGGCTGTGCCTGAAAAACTGGTACGTCCCCTCTCATCCCCCGCGTCTTCCTCCGCTGGTTTGAAAGGGAACCTACGCTCTTCTTGGCCTGAGTGTCAATCAAACTAGACGTTAATTGCAGTTGACACTTTGTGATTTGCCAGACTGGTACAATCGGCGTATCGCTGGCCCACCGGATCGAGTCGGCAAATGCCGCCGGATTGAACTGGTTGACGCGATCCGCGCCGCTACCAGACGGAGGTGTCTGACATGGCTTCGGGCAAGATTCCGGATCACTCCGATCCGCAGAATAATGCCTCTCAAGGACTTGAATATTCAGATGAAAAATCTGAATCAGGCGGAGCTTTGTCCGGTAACTCCAAAGTTCAGGACTGGCTCGAAACGCGGCATGAAAAAGTCCGCGTAACGGGCGGTACGGATCGGTCTTCTCGAAGCGATCAGGCCGCTTGTCACAATGATGCGAAAAAGGTTCTCGCATCGGAAATTTCGCAATTCGCACCCATGCCCTTGGTGCATGATGTCGATGATTTGATGATCGAGATCGACGCTTTTCTGAAACGCGGAGTGCCTGTCGAGTCGGTCTATATCGACCTGCTGGGCGAGTCCGCACGCACGCTCGGGGAATACTGGAGCGCTGACGAATGCGATTTCGTGGACGTTACGATGGGGCTGTGGCGATTGCAGGAAGTGATGCGCGAGGTCTCGTCGCGCTTCCCTGTCGAGCATCGTGAGCGTCCATACCGCCCAAGCGCTCTTTTCTCATCGGTGCCGGGAGACCAGCACTCATTCGGGGCGCTGATGGTCGAGGAAATCTTCGCGCGCGCAGGCTGGGACAGCGAAGCTCTGATCGAACCGCAACGCGGTGATTTGCTGCAATTGCTGGCGGAACGATCATTCGATCTGGTGGGATTGACCGTCAGTATTGATTGCCCTAGCGGCCACCTCTGCAACCTGGTGTCAGCCATTCGCTCCGTATCGCGATGCGGCACTGTCAAAATCATTGTCGGTGGCCAAGCCATCAACACCAATCCGGATTTGGTCGATCTGGTGGGTGCTGATGGAACTGCCACAGATGCATGTTCAGCATTGGTCCTCGCTGAGAGGATCGTAGTGGAGTCGAACCGGGTCGACCTGTCACAGCCTTGACCCGAGGAATTTAATGCTCACTCGCAAGAATAGCATCGAAGGCAAGCTGCATTATGGCGACTTTGCCGGGATATTCGATGATATCGATCCCGATGCGGCGGCCAAGCTGTCGCTCATTGCAGGTGACATCTGCCTTGTCCTCGACATGTCTGGTACGATTGTTGGCGGCAGCGCCGATCCTTCGCAGTTTCCCGAACTGGAAAGCTGGATCGGGCAGGATTGGCAGGACACGATCACCGTGGAAAGCCACCCGAAAATCACCGAGCTGTTGGCAAGTGCGCGCGAAGGCAAGACGCAATCGTGGCGCCAGATCAATCATGCCGTTGCAGGCAGCGATATACCGGTACGATACGCCATCGTGACCATCGAAGGCAGCGACCGTTGCCTGGCGCTGGGGCGCGATATGCGGGAAGAAGCGGCGCTGCAGCAGCGGTTCTTGCAAGCCCAGCAAGCGCTCGAGCGCGACTATATGCGCCTGCGACAGGCCGAAAACCGCTATCGCAATCTGTTCGAGCATATGGCGGAAGCCGTGCTGATGGTCGAAGCCGATAGCTATCGCATCCGCGAGGCAAATCCCGCCGCACATCGCATTTTTCAGGCCAAGTCCGGTTCGCTAAGCGGTGGGAAGCTACCCGGCCTCTTTGCGCGCGCATCTCGCGATGCACTGATCGGCTATCTTGGATCGGTCGTGGCCACGCCTTCGGTCAAGCCGCTGACCCTGCCTGCCGCCGATGGGCAAACAGAGCTGACGATGCGTGCGACGAGTTTTCGTCAACGCGGCAAGCAATTCCTGCTGGTTCGCATGAGCAGCGGCAAGGATTTGGACGGCGATATTGCGGCGCCCATGCTCGAAGCCATTTCGCACATGCCCGATGCATTCGTCCTCGCAGACCAGAAGCTGACGATCGTGATCGCCAATGCCGAGTTTGCCGACCTGATTGGCGCAGCCAGTGTGGAGCAGCTTATTGGCCAGCCTGTGAGCGATTACGTCGGTCGCCCGGGTATCGATATCGACCTTATCCGGGGCCAATTGGCCAAGCACGGGGTCGCGCGCAATGTCAGCACTGTCGTTGGCGCTACCGATGCCCATGGCGGCGAACCGGTGGAACTGTCCGCGGTGCAAACCGAGGGGGATGACCCCTTTTTCGGTCTGGTCATTCGCCCCGTGGGCCGGCGCATGCGCGACCTGCCCGGCGCCGAACAGGATTCGCCGCGCTCGGTGGACCAGCTCAGCGAAATGGTTGGCCGCATGTCGCTCAAGGAAATCGTCCGCGAGTCGACTGATCTGATCGAGCGTCTGTGCATCGAGGAAGCGCTCAAGCACACTTCCAACAACCGCGCATCGGCCGCTGAAATCCTGGGCCTGAGCCGTCAAAGCCTCTATTCCAAACTGCATCGTCATGGGCTTGGCAATTTCGTCGCCGAAGAAGACTGACGAAAGGTGTCAAAATAATTTGACGCTATAGAGTGTCAGGCGTAGCCTCGGCAGATGGCACGTTCGGCTGTCTCTCATGTCTCTGCTCCGCTTCCGGCGGCGCGAGACGTGCTCGAACTTCTCAAGCCGATCACCTGGTTTCCGCCCATGTGGGCTTTCATGTGCGGCGTCGTGTCTTCGGGCGTGGCGCTGGAAGGGCGTTGGCCATTCTTGATCGCCGGTATTCTCCTGACCGGACCGCTCGTCTGCGGCACCAGTCAGGCGGTGAACGACTGGTTCGATCGCCATGTCGATGCCATCAATGAGCCGAACAGGCCGATACCATCGGGCCGTATCGGCGGCACTTGGGGTTTGCGCATCGCGATCTTGTGGAGCCTGCTATCGCTTGCGATGGGATGGCTGATCGGCCCATGGGTTTTTGCCGCAACGATTTTCGGCCTCGCCTGCGCTTGGGCCTATTCCGCACCGCCATTCCGATTGAAGACCAGCGGCTGGATCGGGCCCGCAGTGGTCGCCATCACCTACGAAGGGCTGAGCTGGTTTACCGGCGCCAGCGCCATGGCGGGGGCACTGCCCAGCCTCGGCATCCTGCTCGTGCTTGGTCTCTATAGCCTTGGCGCGCATGGCATCATGACGCTGAATGATTTCAAGGCAGTTGAAGGTGACAGGGCGACCGGACTGCGCTCGCTCCCGGTGACCCTTGGTGTCAGCGGAGCGGCCCGGCTGGCGTGCATCGTCATGGCGGTCCCGCAAATCATAGTCATCGCGCTGCTCGTTCAGTGGGGGATGCTTATTTCCGCTCTGGCTGTCGGGGTTCTGCTCACGGCGCAGCTCGCCTGCATGCCGCGCCTTCTCTCCGATCCGGCCAAGTTCGCTCCATGGTACAATGCCACCGGCGTGACGTTCTATGTGCTTGGCATGCTCGCTGCTGCTCTGGGCCTCGGAGGCTATGTATGATCGGCTCGGCGCGTCCACTGGCTGGCGGCGGCTTCGGCTGGTTTTCCATCATCCGCCTTGGAGCCGTTCAGGCCTCGATCGGCGCGATCGTGATGCTGGCCACATCGCTGCTCAACCGCGTGATGGTGGTCGAATATGCACTTGTCGCAGCCATTCCGGCTGGATTGGTCGCCTGGCATTATGCGGTGCAGCTGACGCGCCCGCTGTGGGGCCACGGCTCCGATATGGGGCGGCGGCGCACGCCATGGATCATCGGCGGTGTGTTTTTGTTGGGCCTCGGCGGATTATTGGCAGTCACCGCAACGGTGATGATAGCTGACGATTTCGGACTCGGCCTTGCTTTGGCGATTGTTGCCTTCTCGATGATCGGTGCAGGCGTCGGCGCAGGCGGCACGTCGATGTTGGCGCTCCTAGCATCGGGCGTAGCGCCGCAGCGGCGCGCGGCTGCAGCGGCGGTGACGTGGATCATGATGGTTGCCGGTATTGTCATCTCAGCGGGCGTCGCCGGCGCCCTGCTCGATCCGTTCTCGCCGCAACGATTGGCGATGGTGGCGACAGGAGTGGTGGTCGTCGCCTTTGCGGTTTGCGTAATCGCCATGTTCCGCCTCGAAACGAACGCGCCCCGCCTTGAGCGCGAGGAGCCGAAAGGCCCGGCACCCGACTTCAAAGCCGCGATCCGCGAGATTTTCCAGGAACAAGAAGCACGGCGTTTCACCGCTTTCATCTTCGTCTCGATGCTTGCCTATTCGATGCAGGATCTGATCCTGGAGCCTTTCGCAGGGCTCGTTTTCAGCATGACGCCGGGAGAGTCCACGAGCCTTGCCGGAATGCAACACGGCGGCGTGCTCGCTGGAATGATTATCGCCGGGATCGGCGGCAGCGCCTTTGCCGGACGCATGCCGGTGGAGCTGCGCACATGGATCGTTGCCGGCTGCTTGGGCTCCGCGCTCGCGCTCTGCGGACTGGCAGTTGCGGCGCAAGTGGGTGAGGGCTGGCCGCTAGTCGCCAATGTCTTCGCGCTGGGCTTTTGCAATGGCGTATTCGCAGTGGCCTCTATCGGCGCGATGATGGGTCTGGCTGGTTCTGGAGAGAACACGCGCGAGGGTATCCGCATGGGTGTGTGGGGCGCATCGCAGGCGATCGCCTTTGGCACTGGCGGACTGCTGGGCGCAGTCGGCGTGGACATTGCTCGCCGTGTGCAGGGCCAAGATGGCGCGGCATTCCAATTGATATTCGCTGCGGAGGCGGCGCTGTTCCTCGTGGCAGCATACCTCGCCATTCGCGCAGCAAGCACGCGGACGAGGGCGCAAGCGGAACTTGTGGGAGTGGGATAATGGTCGAAAAGCAATATGACGTGGTCGTGGTGGGCGGTGGCCCATCGGGTGCAACCGCAGCCTGGGATTTGGCAAAAGCGGGACGCAGCGTGCTGCTGCTCGACCGGGCAGGGCGGATCAAGCCTTGCGGCGGCGCGGTGCCTCCACGGCTTATGGAAGAATTCGAAGTCCCCGAAAGCCTGCTCGTAGCACGTGCAAATTCAGCGCGGATGGTCGCCCCGTCCAACCGGGCGGTGGATATGCCGGTGGGAGAGATCGGCTATGTCGGCATGGTCGATCGGGATGTGTTCGACGAATGGCTGCGCGAACGTGCGCGCATTGCCGGAGCAGAACGGCGCAAGGGCACTTTCGATCACATCGAACGAGACGACGGCGAAGGACCGATCGTCTGCTTCCGCGAAGAACGCGGCGGGGACATGCAGAAAGTTCGCGCAAAACTGGTGGTCGGCTGCGACGGCGCCCGCTCCGCCGTGGCGCGCGAGAACATCGAGAACGCAGAAAACATGAAATGCGTCTTCGCCTATCACGAGGTGATCAAATCGCCGCCCAGCACGCCTGAAGGCTTCGACGGGACGCGCTGCGACGTGCTTTATCAGGGCCATCTCTCTCCCGATTTCTATGCCTGGGTCTTCCCCCATGGAGACCAGTCAAGCATTGGTGTGGGCAGCGCCAACAAGGGCTTCTCCCTGCGCGGCGCAGTCAAAACCATGCGCGATGACATGGGATTGCAGGATTGCGAGACGGTCCGCTGCGAGGGTGCGCCTATTCCTTTGAAACCGCTCAAGCGCTGGGACAATGGCCGCGATGTGCTGGTGGCAGGCGATGCCGCGGGCGTGGTCGCCCCCGCTTCCGGCGAGGGCATTTACTACGCGATGACGTGCGGCCGCATTGCCGCGCAGACGGCTGACGCCTTTGTCGCTAGCGGCAATCCCTCGACGCTCAAGATGGCGCGCAAGACTTTCATGCGCGCGCATGGCCGGGTGTTCTGGGTACTCGGGATGATGCAGTATTTCTGGTATTCCAGTGACAAACGGCGCGAGCGCTTCGTCGACATGTGCGCCGACAAGGATGTGCAGCAGCTCACCTGGCAGGCCTATATGAACAAGAAGCTGGTGCGGGCGAAGCCGCTTGCCCATCTGCGCATTTTCCTGAAGGATACAGCGCATCTGTTGGGATTGAGACCTGTCACACGATGAGCAGAAGCTGGATACTGCCAGTCACCCTTGCCGGACTTGCAGCGCTGGTAGTGGCCGCAATCGGCGGGACGATCACTGATCTGGGACCTTGGTATCAGGGGCTGGAAAAGCCCGACTGGACGCCGCCGCGCCTCGCATTCCCGATTGCCTGGACCACCGTCTTCGCGCTGACCGTCATCAGCTTTGTGACGGCGTGGCGAAACGCGCCCAGCACCAAGGTTTCGGACACGCTGATTGGACTGTTCGCCGCGAACGCTTTTCTCAACATCTTGTGGAGCCTGCTGTTCTTTCGCGTGCAACGGCCGGATTGGGCATTTTATGAGCTGATCGTGCTGTGGATCTCGATCCTCGCCATGATGCTCTATTGCTGGCGGTTGTCGCGCGTGGCGAGTGTTCTGCTGCTGCCATACATTGCGTGGGTCACTGCAGCGGGCCTGCTGAATTGGCAGATCGTGCAACTCAACGCGCCCTTCGGATAATCACGCGTGGAGTGGTTCTTCGCCAGTGGCCACGCGGTTGACCTCGTCCTCGCGGTTCTGGCGCTGGAGTTCGTGTGGCTTTGGCGAAGGGGCCGGAACGCGCTCGATACTTTCCTCATGCTGTTACCTGCGGCTCTCATCCTGCTCGCATTGCGCGCCGCGCTGATCGGTGCGGAATGGTATTGGATAGCGGCTTTTCTTGCATTGTCCTTTCCCGCGCACCTCGCAGACCTCGCGCGCCGCAATTCATAGCTTCGGGCGCAACGCCTCATACCAGACAAACAAAAACGCCGGACCTTCACGGCCCGGCGTTCTTTTTCGACCTGATCGGGTGGCCTAAGGCGTTTCGACTTCATCCGGCTCCATATCCGGAGCAATCGCCCCGTCGCTCCCGCGATAGTTCCAAAGCGCCGGATAATCCTGAGCCATTTGCGCGCCGCCAAGCGGACGGCGAAGACCCTGATGGCAGGTCGTGCAGTTGATCTTGTACGGATCACCCGCGGGCCCAAGCCGGTTGTCAGGGAACCATTCGGTCAGCGGGGTCACATATTCCTCATTGGAATTGGCGACCATGCGCAGGCCATACCAGGCTGTCGAACGCACCGGACCGGAGATGCTCCAGTCACCGAAGGATTGCGTGTTGTGGCAATAGGTGCAGTTCACACCCAGCGCCTGCGACATATGGACCATCAGCGAATAGGTCGATTCAGCGTCCATGGTCGTCACAGGATTGTCCGTCGGATGCATGCTGGCCGATTGCACGCGAATACCATCCAGCGAGTCGCCATTCAGCAAATATCGCGCGACTGCATGCTCGGGCAGGGATGAATAGCCTGTGCCGATGACCGGATTGTTCTGCCCATTGAGATCGCCTGCAATACTCGGATGGCCGCCATCTTCCGGCAGCGTCCAGACATTCTCAGGGATATTGTTGCCTGCATGGCAGGTATAGCAGGTCACACCGGTCTGGCCGACGTGATCGCCATATTCCTGATTGATGTTCTGGTTCATCTGGATCATGCGGCGCGCGACAATCTTCGTATAGATCTCGTCAGACGCCATATTCGCCGGATTGTGGCAGTAATTGCAGCCTTCGTCTGGTGCGACCCACTCGGTGATCGCTGCCATCAGATAGTTGAACTCATCCGCCGAGATATCGCCCAGCACCTGGACGTTCTCATAGACCTCGGAAGCCCTTGGGCCGCCGGTATCCTCCGGCAGCTCATAGGGAGGCGGAGGGACGTCAGGCATCCCAGTCTCGTCGCTCACATAGATCTGGTTGCCGCCGCTTCCGCGAAAGCCGGTCTGTTCGGACGTTTTGGGTGCGACTTCACACGCGGCAAGAGCGAGGGGAAGACTTGCCACAAGGGCAATTGTTGCAAGCTTTTTCATTAGCCATCACTCCCCATGCTCGCCGGGTCGATGACGCCGGTGTCCGGATAGGCGGGCGCATAGCCATGCTGCTGTGCCCACAGATACCAATTGTCGACCACCGTGCCCGTCAGCAGGATGCCGATGCCGCCCGTAAGCGTCGTCAGCACTGCAAACCACCAGGCCCAGCGGTGGATCGATTCCATCGAGGCGTTCCAGCCCATGGTCCAGCGCCAGAACAGCGCTGCACGTTCGGATGCCGTGCCCCGATCGGTGATCTGCTCGATCTCGCGTTCACCGCCATAGCGGCCCACTGCCAGAATGGTCGCACCGTGCATCGCGAAGAGCAGGACCGAGCCATAGAGGAACACGATCGAGAGCGCGTGGAACGGGTTGTAGAACAGATTACCGTAACGGATCGAGAAAGCGGCGGTCCAGTCAAGGTGCGGGAATACGCCGTATGGCACCGCCTCTGCCCAGCTGCCCATCAGCATCGGGCGGAAGAAGCCCAGCACCAGGAAAAGGAAGATGGCGGAAGCGAAAGCCCAGCATACGTGCTTGCCCATACCGAGAGCGGCGGCGCGCTTGTATGTCCGCACCCACCACAGGATCACCGAAAGGGTGAGGCAGGCACCAGCGTAAATGAACCACCCGCCCTCTGCCAGGGGCACGAAGAGCGAGAAGCCATATTCGGGTGCCGGCGGCTCGAGCGAGAGCCAGAACAGGTTCCGCACGAACATCACCGGGTCCCAATTGACCGAGGCAAGCATGTTCAGCCCGATGATCTCGAAGGCGATAATGCCGAGAACCAGCGAGAGAACGCCGAGCCAGCCGAGGTAGATCGGGCCGATCTGCGCCTGTCCGATCAATCCCATCCAGTGGCTGAAGCTTGCTTTCTTGGTGCGATGCAGGCCGGAGTCTGCTGTCGGAACACCCATTTCCGGTGCGGCGGTCAGCTGAACCTGGGTGAAGATGTTTTGATATTGAGCCATGTCTCAGTGCTCCTTCACGACCAGATCGGCAGGTTAAGCCACCAGGTCCACCATTCGGGCCAGCCCTTGGTCCACAATGGTCCGCTGATGACGATGCATACCGCGCTCCAGAAACCGGCATTCAGTGCCAGCAGCAGGCCCACGCGGTGGATGCCCAGCGTGCCGACCGAATAGCCGATCAGATCGCGGAAGAAGGTGTCTTCATATTCGGGTGTCTTCACTTCTTCGCCTGCGGCCGGGTTCGTGGCGGAAAGGACCAGCGCGCCGTGCAATGCCAGTGCCAGCGTGGTGGTGAAGAAGAAGCTCACCGCCAGCATATGCGCCGGATTGTAGTGGAAGTGGAGGTATTGGTAGCCGGTGTTGGACACCCAGTCCAAATGGCTGAAAATCCCGTAGGGGAAGCCGAAGTGCCAGCCGCCCATCAGGACGGGCCGGATCACCACCAGCGTGAAATAGGCGAGAATGGCAACGCCGAACGCAACCGGCACGTGATAACCCATTCCCAATTTGCGGCATATCTCCACCTCGCGCAGCGCCCACGAGACGAAAGAAATCAGCGCGCAGACCGTGATGATCTGCCAGAAACCACCTTCCTTGAGCGGGGCCATCATCAGCCCGTAGCTCAGATCCGGTGGCGCAATACTGATCAGCCACGGATTCCAGGTCGGGCCCTGCGACGCTGCGTAAAATATCAGCATCGTCCCCAAGGTGGCGAAGAGCGCCGTAATGACCCCGAACAGGCCCACGTAAAACGGGCCGACCCAGAAGTCGAACATGTCTCCACCGATCAGCGTGCCGCCACGCACACGATACTTTCGCTCAAAACTGAGGAGCGCCATAGCCCAATCCTCCCCCGCCGAATGACGGGCAATTGTTAGTCAACATTTCGACCGTGAGGCGCGACTGGCGGCGCCAGCCGCACCTCTCGCACAGTCGAATGGTTACACTTCGTTAGCTAGCGTCAGTTGGACGTAAGCTGTGCTGTGCTGGCCGCATTCGGGCCGTCCAGCCAGTTATACGTATCCGTGCTCAGCAAGATGAAGTGGATGGTGAATGCCAGCACGGCGAGGAACACATGCAGTCCCACAATTGCCGTACGTGGATTGTAGATCATCCAAGCTCTCCACATGGTACATCTCCTTGATTAATTGAATTTTTTCATTGCCAGAACAAGCTGGCAGCGAAGACGCGACTGTTAGGCGAGCCAGGGCCTCCAGGCCCAAACCAACGCGTGGGCGACGACGGCGATTGCCACGAAGCCTACGAACGTTGCCATGAACAGCTTGTGGAATTCCTTGGCCTCTTCGGGCGTCAGGTAAGTCCGAACGCCGAAGCGATCATCGGGATCACTCATAGCTTTTCTCCATTTCTGGTTGGTGTGCGAGAGGCATGTGCCTCCGGTTTATCCTCGCGGAGGATCCGCGGGGATTGGGAGTTGCCCCTCGACCGGGCAGAATGGATGGTGTTGGTCAGCCTCATGCGCGCTCCCCCTGAAGCAGCGCATCGGCCAGCAATTCGGCACTGACGCTTCTCGCGCCAGCTGCACGTGCCGCACGTTCGGCGGCATCGCGCAAACGTTTGGCAGCGGAAATTCGGATCAGGACGGGTTGTGCCTCGATCAGCACATCCAGCTTCGCTTTCGCATCCTCGTCCCACGCCATTTCGGCGCGCGCGGGTGTGGGATCGACCGTATCCAGATCGGTGCTGAGCGGAATGATATGGAAGAGCGCGTCAAACAGCGCGTTGCAGACTTCCTGCACCAGATAGGTCGCACCCGAATAGCCCATGAAGGGCGTGCCGGTGTGGCGACGGATCGCTGCGCCCGGGAAGCTGGCAGGGATGTAGATGCCGCGCGCTCCGCACTCGGCCATATACATGCGTTCATTATAGCTGCCGAAAACGATCAGCGGCGGATTGGTGTGAATGGCTTCGCGCACCGCCGCATTGTCCGGCTTTACCCCGGCAGAGCGGCTGAAAGCGAAAGAGCAGGGCAAGCCCATATCGTCTTCGAGGAATTTGCGGATGCCGCGCGCGTACGTCTCGTTCGCGACGATACCAAAGCTGGCGGTCGCAAAGAAATCCTGCGTGACAGAGCGCCACAGATCCCACAGCGGTTTGATGGTCGTGTGCTTTTCGCGCTCGATAAACGGCTCCGGGTCAAGGCCCAGCTCTTCGCCGATTGCGCGCAGGAATTTCGTCGTGCTGTCGAGACCTACAGGCGCCTGGAAATAGGGCCGCTCCATCAGTTCGCACAGATTGCGGCCGAATTCGCGGTACATGCAGACATTGGCTTCAGCATCGGCAAGGCGGCGGACATCGGCGAGATGGCTGCCCAGCGGGAATACCATGTTCACTTCCGCGCCGATTCCTTCGATCAAGCGTCGGATTTCGGCGAGGTCGCTCGCCATGTTGAACATGCCGTAGGCGGGGCCAAGGATATTGACCTTCGGCTTCGCACCTTCCTTGCGCGGGCGCAGCTTGGGCACTTTCTTCGGGCCGAATTCGGTCCATAGCCAGCTCATCGCGCGATCAGCGCTTTGCCACTGATCTTCGTCGATCGTACGCGGCAGGAAGCGCTTGATGTTGGTGCCTTCGGGTGTGACGCCTCCGCCGATCATTTCGGCGATGGAGCCGGTGACAACCACGGCAGGCAATTCGGGATCGAGGGTCTGCCACGCGCGTTTCATCGCGCCTTCGGTACCCGTCTTGCCGAGTTCTTCTTCACCCAGGCCAGTGACGACAATCGGCAATTCGTGCGGTGGCAGGCCGTCTGTGTAATGCAGCACGCTTGTGACGGGCAGGTTCTCGCAGCCGACCGGGCCATCGATGATCACCTGCAGGCCTTTCACCGCGGTGAAGACATAGGTCGCGCCCCAATATCCGCCAGCGCGGTCATGATCGAGGATCAGGCTCATGTGCCCACCGCCTCTGCCGCCTTGCGCGCAGCTTCGTTGAGGGCGGCATATTTGGCTTTGAACTTGGGCCGATCCTGCGGCGTGTCTTCCCATACGCCCGAGGTGTGATCGGTGCCGACGCCGTCGAAGAAAGCGCTCATGCTGTCCATGCGCGCCTTGTTCGCCATCGCGCCGTTGATCACTTGTGCCAGCGAGCCAGCCCCAGCGGGGCCCATCAGCGGACGGGCCGAAATGAGATTGGTGAAATAGAGCGAAGGGATCGCCTTCTGCTTCGCGTGCTGCACGACGGGCGTGGTGCCAATCGCAAGGTCAGGACCGAATTCTTCGATCGCTGCGATGTCTTCTTCCAGGCTCGCACGGAAGTTCATGCGCACGCCTTTGGCTTCGAGCCATTCGCGGTCGGGATCGGACCATTGCGTGCGCGGGCAGGCGGAGCCGACATAGGGCACATCCGCGCCGCTTTCGATCAGCAGCCGCGCAACCAGTAGTTCCGAACCTTCATAGCCCGATACGGTGATCCGGCCATTGATTGGGTTGGCGGCAAGCGCGCCCTTGATTGCGCCGATAAAGGCATTCTTCGACGCATCGACCTTGGCCTGTGCAATGCCGCACGCCTCGCCCACGGCGTCCAGCCAAGCTGCGGTGCCCTCTGCCCCCACGGGAGCTGAGCCGAGCACTTTGCGGCCAGCAGCTTGGAATTCGCGAACGCTGGCAGTGTAAAAGGGATGGATCGCAGCAACAGCCGCGCAATCGAGTGCGGAATAAAGCTCGCGCCACTCGCGGGTCGGAACAACCGGTCCGGCTGCAAGACCGAGCGGCTCCAGCATCATCCCGATGCCTACCGGGTCGGCGGGGAACATCTCACCCAAAAGGGTGATGGTGGGCTTGTCGCTCTGCTCGCGCGGCGCGGCGACGGGGCCCTCGGCCACTTCCTCGCGCGCATATTTGAGCATCGCGCCAGCGAGGACGTCCTTTGCCTCAGCGTGTGTCGGAATGCCAAAGCCCGGCACATCGATGCCGACAATACGCACCCCATTGATCTGCTTTTTCAACAGTCGCAGCGGAACGCCGCTGGCAGTGGGAACGCAGAGATTGGTGACGACGATTGCGTCGTAATTCTCCGGATCGGCCAATTCCTCGACCGCTTCCTTGATGTCTTCGAAAAGCTTGCCGGTGACGAGCGTTTCGGAAGAGAAGGGCACGTAGCCCACGGTCCGGCGCGCGCCGTAGAAATGGGATGTGAAAGTCAGTCCGTAAACGCAGCAAGCCGAGCCCGAGAGCACCGTAGCCGTACGCCGCATTCGCAGTCCGACGCGAAGCGAGCCGAATGCGGGACACATGCTCTGCGGCTGGTCATGCGGGCCCACCGGATAGTCGGCGGCATATTGATCGAGGATCTCGCTCTTGCCAGCCTTGCGCGCGGCATCCTTCATGGTTTCCGTGCTGGAACATGCGCCACCCTCGGTGGAACCGATATCGAGCGTGTCACGCTCGCGCACGGAGGCAATGCCGTCGGTCAAGCGCTACACCTCGTCATAGACAACCTCGAGGCTTGGCTTCGGCTCAAAAGAACCGCCGCGCATATCGGCCTGAGTGGCTGGCACCAAAGTGATGTCACCACCAGTGTCTTCCGGGGAGAAGAGGCCTAACAACCCGTCCTGGTCGAGAGGGGTGGGCTGGCGCGGCGGAGCCTCAGCGACATTCGCGGCCAGCTCTTCAAAGAGCGAGCCCCATTCGCCGCCGGGCGTTCCGATAATCTGGTAATTGGCTGATTTCCGGCGAATATCCTCATTCGCAGGAATGGCCGTGAGGACCGGGATATCAACAGCGTCAGCAAAGGCCTGCGCTTCTCCGGTGCCGTCATCCTTGTTCACGATCATGCCGGCGACGCCGACATTGCCGCCCATCTTGCGGAAGTATTCGAC
This sequence comes from Aurantiacibacter sp. MUD61, assembly GCF_027912455.1. NCBI lineage: Bacteria > Pseudomonadati > Pseudomonadota > Alphaproteobacteria > Sphingomonadales > Erythrobacteraceae > Aurantiacibacter > Aurantiacibacter sp. MUD61. The sequence continues at coordinate 228,714 of NZ_CP115446.1, read as the reverse complement.
CGCCTGGCAGACATTGTTTGCGACATAGAGAGACTGCAGATCGTTCGATCCGACCACGATCACTTTCTGGCACATGTCGCGGGCAATCGGCAGGCCGAAGCCGCCACACACCACATCGCCGAGGAAATCGAGCAGGACGTAGTCGAAGCCCCAATCGTGGAAGCCCAGTTTTTCGAGCAGTTCGAAGCCATGGATGATGCCGCGACCGCCGCATCCGCGACCCACTTCCGGCCCGCCAAGCTCCATCGCGAAAACGCCATCGCGCTGGAAGCACACATCTTCGATGGTCACTTCCTCGCCCGCGAGCTTCTTCTTGGAAGATGTCTCGATAATGGTCGGGCAGCTCTTGCCGCCGAACAGCAGGCTGGTGGTGTCGGATTTCGGATCGCAGCCGATCAGCAGCACGCGCTTGCCCTGCTGCGCCATCATGTAGCTGAGGTTGGAGAGGGCAAAGCTTTTGCCCGATCCACCCTTGCCGTAGATCGCGATAATCTGCGTTTCCGATTTGACCTCTCCGGTGTGGACCGGATCGGGTTCGATTGCGGCTTCTTCGCGCAGGGCGGCGTCAGTATCGAGCATCGTCATGCGGCTTGGCTCCAGTCGAGCACCATTTTCAGGCAGTCGGTATCGTGAAAGGCTGTGGGATAGGCGCGCTCCGCATCGCCAGCGGGGCTGGTGTGCGAAATCAGATCGGAAAGATCGAGCGCGCCGGTTTCGATAAGATCGCGTGTTACGGCGAGATCCTGCGGCTGCCATTCCGCCGCAATGCGCATCCGCGCTTCCTTCTGGAAAGCGGGCGGGAAGGCGAAGCTTGGGCGGTTGGCGTAGAAGCCTGCGAGGACCAGTTCGCCGCCATGGGCGAGGCGACCGATCAGCGTGTCGATACCATCGGCATATCCGCTCGCGTCATAAATGGTCGCATAGTCTTTGCGATCATCGTCTTTCGGGGCGATCACATCATAGCCAATCCCGCCGCTGCGGCGACTGGGCTTGTTGTCCCACACAGTGGGTGCAGGCGCTCCGATAGCGATGGTCAGGCGGGCGAGCAGGCGCCCCAATGTGCCGTGGCCGACAATCAGCTCGGGCGGCCTTTCGCCGGAGATTGCGTGCAGCGCGGTCGCAGCCAGAGCGAAAAGGACGCCGTCCTTGCCAAGTGATTCGGAAACCAGAAGCGCCCGCGATGACGGGACGATCACCCGCTCTGCAGTGCCGCCGAAAAGGCTGCGAGCATCTTGATAGCACGTGGCGCCGGGCACGAAGACCCATTCGCCGATGCGGTCCTGAGCGTCAGGCCCAGCGTCGGTGATCCGGCCGACCGATTCATAGCCAGGTACAAGCGGATAACCCATGCCGGGAAACCGCGGCATTTCGCCATTCCAAAGAAGTTTTTCGGTGCCGGTGCTGATACCGCTCCAGGCGATATCGACGATAACGTCAGAAGGGCCGCACTCGGACAGGTTCAGGCGGCGGAGCGCAAGCTGCCGTGGTGCCTCTAAAATGACCGCGTGTGCATCCATGCGCCCGGTCTTCCCCTTTCCGTCCCGTGAGGGCCTCTCGGTATCTTTCGATACTCTTCCTCACCGTTAGCTACGCCTTACAGCACCGAGTGTCAATTTTAGAAGACAATGATCTATGTCAAAGAAAACTTACAATCACGCTGCACAGCAAAGGCTGGCGTGTTCGTACCTGACCGGAGCGGGCAAAACCGGCAGCGCGCAGCATCTTTGAAATTTCCTTTGCTGAGCGCGGGCGTCCGGAATTCATGGCCCAGAGATAAAGGCCAAAATACGCGTCTCCCATGCCCTTGGCACCGGGGGTATCGGCCATCGGTTCGGCAATGATGAGCCGTCCGCCGGGCGGCAGTGCTTTGCGGATCTCGGTCAGCAGATGGACCGCCTGTTCATCGTCATGATCATGCAGGATCCGCACGAGCGAAACGCAATCATATCCGGCGGGAATGGGGCTGTGGAAGAAATCCCCTGCATGCAGCGAAACGCGGCCCGCCAGCCCCTGCTGCGCCAGCCGACTCGCAGTTCCTTTGAGAACCGGCGGCAGATCGAAGATGCCGAGTCGCAATGCCGGATGGGCTTCGGCAACTCCGGAAACGAAGCGCCCGTGACCGCCGCCGATATCCAGCAAGCTGACATGCTGCGCGAAATCGTAAGCGCCGAGCACCTGCTCGCACACCATCGCCTGAGACGTCGCCATAAGCTGCGAATATTCCGAAGCTTTTTCGCCGTCCGGCTCGGAGGCATAGTGCCAGAATTGGGAAAGCGCCGTCTCTTGCTTCCGGTCTGCGCGCAGCAGAGCCAGCGGATCGGTGAGGTCGCGGTAAAGCAGCCGGTGGTGGCGCACCATGGCGATGGCGCCTTCATTTGCATGAAGAGCAGCGCCCTGTTTGCCGAGCATCCAGCAATCTGATGAAACCTCCTGTGCCAGATCGATCGCAGCCGCCGCTTTCACCAGCCGAAGCGCTGCGTCGTGCGAAAGCTCGGTGTGTTCGGCGATCTTGGGAAGATCGCAGGGTCCCGTCGCCAGCAAATCGAGTAACCCGCATTCAACGCATGCGAGAAGGGTCTGAGAGTAGGTGAAGCCCGCCACAAGGTCGAAAGCCTGTCTAGCTTTGTAGCGGGCAACCAGCGACATTGGCCAAAATCTCGAAGTCCAATTCTGGAAGGCGGGAGAGCCAAGAATTCGATTACGTTGAGCCACCCAGCGGATTTTCCATGAGGACGGCGCAGCTGCACCAGATCGAGAAAATTGATCCGCCATATGTCCAATGAACTGGACAGATGCGGTGTAAAGGTCAATGATCTTCGTTTCGAAAGGGGGCGACCTGACAGCACCATCAGCCTCGCATGCCGCGCCGCAAGGAGACCACCACGTCGTGATTATCGGCGCGGGGATTGGCGGCCTGTGTTCGGCTGCGTTGTTGGCTGGAAAAGGGTGCCGCGTGACCGTCATTGAGAAGGCCGCGCATGCTGGCGGCAAAGCGCGACGCTTTTCAATAGATGGCGCTGAAATAGACGCTGGCCCGACGGTCTTCACTCTTCGCGAAGTGTTCGAAGAGATTTTCGCGGAATGCGGCGCGCGCTTGTCGGATCATGTCAATGTGCGCCCCGCCGAAACGCTCGCACGTCATGCATGGAGCATGGATGAGCGGCTTGACCTGTTTGCAGATCCTGATCGCAGCGAAGAAGCCATAGGTGATTTCGCCGGTGCCGAGGCCGCGCGCGGTTTCCGCTCCATGCGCGCAGAGGCGAAGCGTATTTACGATATTCTCGATGCGCCATTGCTGAGGCAGGGCAAAGTATCCTGGCCACCGCAATTCATTCGCCGCATCGGTCTCTCGCGAATGGGCGAACTCTCAGCGGTGCGACCTTACGAGAGTTTGTGGAAAGTCCTCGGCGAGCATTTGAAAGATCAGCGCCTGCGACAGCTATACGCGCGCTATGCCACCTACTGCGGCTCGTCGCCTTTCGATGCGCCAGCAACGCTGATGTTGATCGCGCATGTCGAGGCCAAGGGTGTCTGGCTGATCGAAGGCGGAATGAGCGCGCTTGCCCGCGGCTTGCAGAACATCGGCGAAGCGCAGGGGGCACGCTACCGCTTCGGGAGTTCAGTCGCCTCAATCGAAACAAACCGCGGAAAAGCGTCTGGTGTCACGCTGGATAGCGGTGAGCATATCGCTGCGGACCGTGTGATCGTGAACGCCGATCCAGCGGCCTTGGCCAATGGGCGCTTCGGCAAAAACGCAAGCCGCGCGGCCCGGACACATATGCGCAGCAACCGGTCCTTTTCCGCCATGGTCTGGCTGTCCAATGCAGAGACAATCGGATTTCCGCTGAAGCGGCACAATGTATTCTTCTCGCCCGACTATGAGCGCGAATTTACCGACATCCGGGCAGGTACGCCGCCCCGCGACCCCACGGTATATGTCTGCGCAATGGACCGCGAGAAAGGCGAGGCTGTTTCAGGGCGAGAGCGTTTTCAAATCATCGTCAACGCGCCCGCCAATGGGGACACACACACCTATTCGTCCGAGGAGAGAGAGCAATGCACGAGGGCGATGAGCCGGACACTGGCCCGCTGCGGGCTGGAGCTGGAGAAGGATTTCCGCCATCAATTGCTGACGCCGAACGAATTCGAGAGCTTTTTGCCCTCGACCGGCGGAGCGATCTATGGACGGGCCTCGCACGGGTGGGCGGCATCCTTCCTCCGCCAAGGCACGAGGACGCGGATCCCTGGGCTTTACTTCGCGGGTGGAAGCACCCACCCCGGGGCGGGCGTGCCGATGGCCGCCTTATCCGGGCAGTTGGCGGCCCGCACGGTCATGACAGACCTCGCTTCGACACGCCGGTTCCACCCGGCGGCTATGCCTGGTGGTATGTCGATGCCATCAGCGACGACGGGCAATACGGGCTGACGGTCATCGCCTTTATCGGCAGTGTTTTCAGCCCCTATTACAAGCGCAGCGGCAGAGGCGATCCGCTCGATCACACCTGCCTCAACATCGCGCTGTATGGTCCCAAGGCGCGCTGGACGATGACAGAGCGATCACGGGGCGCGGCCGTGCAGGAAGCGGACCAGCTTCAGATCGGACCGAGCAATGTGCGGTGGACAGGCGAGGCGCTGGAAATCGACATCGTCGAGCGCGACACGCGCCTTTTCAATCCAATTCATCGCCGGGTACGCGGCAAGTTGCGTGTCATCCCGCGCGCGATCAATACGGTGCCTTTCGGCCTTGATCCCGACGCACGCCATCGCTGGCATTGCCTGGCACCGCGCGCGCGCATCGAGCTTCGCATGGATGAGCCTGGAATCAGCTGGAACGGCGAAGGCTATCTCGACAGCAATTCAGGCGAGGAGTCGCTCGAAGAGGGTTTCCGCGTCTGGCACTGGTCACGCGCGCATTGCCGCGAGGGCAGCGTCGTCAATTACGAAGGCGTGCGCCGGGATGGGTCGCATTTCGCCAGCGCACTGCGTTTCGCCAAGGATGGCTCGCCCGAACCCGCAGAACTGCCGATGGTTGCGCCGCTGCCCAACACCTTCTGGCAGATCGAACGCAAGACGCGGGCCGACAGGGGCCATGCGCGGGCGCTCGATACCTGGGAGGACAGTCCGTTTTACGCCCGGTCGCAATTGCTGACGCAGTTGTATGGGGAGCGGGTCGTGGCAGTGCAGGAAAGCCTCGATCTGGACCGGTTCAAGTCACCGATCACCCAGTTCATGCTCCCTTTCCGCATGCCCCGGAAGCGCGGCTGATTGATCTTCGGCGGCCTTGCGCGCCCTGTCTTTCTTGATCTCGCGATTGACTGACCAGAGCTGGTAAAGGCCAAAGCCGAGCGCGGTGACAGCAAAGAACACGATTTCGATGACGCCGAAATTCATAAGGCCTTGGCCTTTGTGATGGGATGCTCATTGGCGAAGCCGTTGATCAACTGCGCCGCGGTTTGCGGGGCCTCCTCATGCGCCAGATGGCCGAGATTATCGAGCAGGGTGAGTTTCGCGTTCGGAAGCCGCGATGCCGCGCCATCCACCGCGCCTGTCGGCACGGCCTTGTCCTTGCGGCCATGGACCAGCAAGACCGGATTGGAGACTTCGCCCAATCCCTCGCTGAAAGTGTCGAGATCCCAATTCGCCATCATCTCCAGCGCGCCTTCGCAGTGGCGGTGATTGCCAAGGAGTGCCTCGTAACAGGCGAGATATTCGGGCGCGATTGTGGAGCCCGTAGCCCTGCGCAAGAATCTCTCGGTTTCGCCCGGAATGCGGGTGGTCGCAGCGAAAATTCGCGGGACGAGGGGATTGACGAACAGCATTTTCGCCATCGCCGGAAACAGCTTTGCGGCGAGGCCGGGAAATGGCGTGATCGCCGGTCCGAAACCGATGACCGGGATCTTCGGGGCGTGGGTGCGAGCGTAGTCCAGCGCAATGGCGACACCCGCAGAATGGCCGGCGATGGCATCAGGATGCTGACCAAGCTCATCCATGAGCGCCGACAGGGCCTTCGTCACATTCGGCAGCGTAGGCCCGCCACGCAGCGAACCCGCTGTAAAGCCGTGCCCCGGCAGATCCGGCACTATCAGCGTGAAATCCTGCGCCAGCTTCTCCATCACTCCGGCCCAGCTGTGGCAGGACGCTCCGGTGCCGTGCAGCAGGAGGAGGCTGGGGCCTTCGCCCACTTGCTGCACATGCCAGTCGAGCCCGCCGGCAGTGACGAAGCGGGAGGCCTCCGCATTGGGCCAATTGGGCAATTCACTCTCGCGGTTGAGCGGCGATCTCATGCGGTTTGCTTTTCTGGTTGCGCAGCCAGCACGACTTTGCTGAGCGCCTGCGCATCCGCAAATGGCAGCGGTAGGTAGCGCGCGCGCATGTCCGCAGCTAGTTTGGCGGCATCGTCCCTTGGCCGCGGAGCAATATCGATCACCAGTGCCGCAAGGCCGCTTGTCGCCACGGCTTTGGCAGCGGTCTGGGCATCTTCGCGCGCCTTTTTGCGGCCCGGCGTGCCATCGGCGGCAATATTGGCGCTGCCATCGGTCAGCACGACAAGGAACGGCGTGTTGCCGCGGCTTGCGATCGAGGTGCCGAGTTCGCGCGCCAGAGCAAGTCCCGACGCGAGCGGCGTACCGCCCCCACCGGGCAAACCTGCCAGCGCCCGGCGCGCGCGGGTGAGCGAGCGGGTGGGGGGAAGCAGCAAGTCTGCACCCGTCCCGCGGAAGGCGATCAGGGCGACTTCGCTGCGTTTGACATAGGCTTGGGCGAGGATCAGCTCGACTGCACCCTTGGCTTCGGCGAGACGCGCCGCAGCAGCCGAGCCTGATGCATCAACACAGAACACCGTAACGCTGGCAGCCCGCTCCTCAAAACGGCGGATGCGCAGATCGGTTCTGCGGATTTGCAGCGTGTCACTGCCGCTCTCGCGCTGCCGCAAGGGTTGCCATGGAACCGCGCTTCTCAACGTATCGATGATGGCTAGCCTCGCACCATCGCGCGGCTGGCCGGGGCGCGCACCGAGCGGCTTTCCGCGCAGCTTCGACTTGGCGCGATTGCCGCTCCCACCGCTGCTCGCGCTGCGCCGACCGTCGTCCTTCGCAATCATCTCAAGCACATCGGGCGGGATCGCTGCCAGCGCAGCCTCGAGCACGAGGTCGTCCGGGATCTGTTCGCCCGTTTGCTGCTCTTCGCTCTCGCCTGGCGTATCGGAATGGTCGGGAGGAGGTGGCGGAGGCTCTTCCGCCGATTGTTCTTCAGGCGATTGCGGAATGCGCGTGGCACGCGGGGCCAGGACTAGTCGCGCGGCGGCGGTGAGATCGTCCTGTGCAATCTCCCCGCGACCAGACAGAGCCGCGTGCGCGCGCGCAGCATTCAGGGCGAAAAGTAGCGGGCGCGCCGAGTCCACACCGAGGGCCATCGCCACGCCAGCGAGCGTTTTGAGCGTCTCATCGGAGGCCGGGGCGACAGAGCTTATGTCATGGGCTTTCGGCCTTTCGCTATCGTCCGACTGTAGCGAGGTGACGTCCGACAGTTCACAGTGAAAGGCGATCCGATCGAGCAGCGTTGCGGGGGCACGCTCATCTGCCTCGCGCCCATCGTCGAGCAGGATCAGGCCGAAGCCAGCCTTGGCGTCGATCGTCTGAGCCAGTCTGCCGGCAAGGCCATCGCGCATCCGCTCTGCCATGGGCGCGATCAGCAGTGTGCCATCCGCATCTGCGAGGAGCCCCTTTTGCATGACAGGTTTTCCTGCCGTCAGGCTGGCGACGATATCGACCCCGCCCAGCAAACGCTCCTCATCGATGTGCGGCGGGATGCGGCGGGTTGGAAAACCGCTTTTCAGCGCAGCGAGAACCAGATCACGCGCAGGACCGCCACCGCGAAGGTTCATCCCGCCGAGTGCTGCGGGCGCGATTGCCAATAGCCGTGCGGCGAGCAGCGCATCCGCGAGGGGGGATGGATTGTCCGCTGGCTCTTGCCCGCTCATCCGAAGAGTTCGGATATCGCCCGCTCGATACGGACGGTGGAGCCGGTTTCATCGAGCACATCGCGGCGCAATCGGTGGCGCAGGGCTAGCGGCGCGACTTCGATCAGATGTTCGCGGCGCACGGCTTTTGCGCCTTTCAGGGCAGCGAGTGCACGAGCAGCGCGCATCAGCGTCAACTCGCCGCGCAGCCCATCGGCTTTCACCTCGGCACACAAATTGGCAGCGTCGGTCAGCACATCGTCGGGTACGGTGAGTTTGGCGAGCTTGGCCTGGCCGCGGGCGATCTGCTTGAGGACCTTCTCCTCCTCCCCAGCCCATTCCTTGGCGAAGGCCTCTGCATCACGTTCCTGCGCGCCGCAGCGCCGCATGATTTCAACGCGGTCCTCGATGGCCTCGGGCGTGCGCACTTCTACAGACAGGCCGAAGCGATCGAGCAATTGTGGGCGCAATTCGCCTTCTTCGGGGTTGCCGCTGCCGATCAGCACGAAGTTGGCGCGGTGGCGGATGGAAAGGCCTTCGCGCTCGACCACATTCTCGCCCGACGCGGCGACGTCGAGCAGCAGGTCGACCAGATGATCTTCCAGCAGATTGATTTCATCGATGTAGAGAAAGCCGCGGTGCGCCTTGGCGAGCAAGCCCGGCTCGAACGCCTTCTCGCCCGAGCGCAAGGCCTGTTCCAGGTCGAGCGCGCCAAGGACGCGGTCTTCCGTCGCGCCCAATGGGAGATCGACGAATGGCACCGGCACTTTGCGCGCCCGTTTGGACGTGCAGGGATCGGGGCAGCTGCCCGATTGATCCGGCGTGCATCCATATCGGCAGCCCTCGGCGATGGATATGGGAGGAAGCAGGGCGGCCAGCGCGCGGGCAGCGGTGCTTTTGCCCGTACCGCGATCGCCAAACACCATCACCCCGCCAATAGAAGGGTCGACCGCCGCGATCAGCAGCGCCAGCTTCATCTCGTCCTGTCCGACGATGGCGGAAAAAGGGAACCTGCTCACGTGTCAGGCAATCTGGACAAATCGGAGCGTCAGGGCAAGCGTTGATTGTGAAAACAAAAATGCCCTCTGCACTTGGCATCTCAATGATGAAATTTGGGACCTAGGCCAAAGAACTACTGGCAATTCGTTCGACCGAACAGTATTCGGCTCGCATGAAGAACAAACTCATCAGCACCGCCATCCGGCAGTTTGGCGAGCGTGGCTTCGATGGTGCGAGCACGCGCGATATCGCGTCCGAGGCGGGCACGACGATGAGCAACATCACCTATCATTTCAAAGGGAAAGAGGGACTGTATCGCGCCGCTGCCGAGGCAATCGTCCAGCGTTTTGCAGAGGTCAGCCGCCACCAATTTTCCCAGCCCGTACCACCGGATATCGATGCTGCGACTCGGATCGAGCGCGTTTGTGCAGTGCTGCGCACGATTGGTGCCTTCATGCTGAGCGATGAGGCAGAGCCGCTCGCGCGCTTCGTGGCCCGTGAGCAGCAGAGCTCGCAATCGGTCATGCGCGAATACTTCCAGCGCGACATTGCACCCATGGTTGATGCGCTGAAGCAGCATGTCACCATCCTGCGCCCCGATCTTTCAGCCGAGGATGTGAATGCGACTGTCTTCTTCCTCCTGAGCATGGCCATTTCGCTGCGCAGTTCACGCATGTCGCTCTGCATGTTCATGGAAGTGACCGATATCGACGATAGGCTGGGTGCCCAGGTCCTCGAACGGCTGGAGGCAACCGTTCGCGAAGTGCTTGCTCACCCAGTTTCGAAGGAGGGACAGCGATGAACCGGAAATTCGCCTGCTCCATTCTGGCGGCACCGCTTGTGCTGAGCGGCTGCATCTCGCTGGCTCCCGACCCGCAAGTACCGGTAGTCGCGGCGGAAATGCCCGAGAGCTACGCATTCGCCTCCGACAATGGCGACTATGTGCCAGCGGCGTGGTGGACGACTTACGAGGACCCGACGCTCAACGCGCTTGTCGAAACGGCGCTGGTCCAGAACTTCGACATTGCCGAGGCCGCCGCGCGCGTAGAGCAGGCCCGCGCACAGGCCCGCATCGCGCGCAGCGCGCTTCTGCCAACGCTTAATGTCAATGGAGGCGCAACATCCTCCAGCACGCCGCTGGCGGGCAGCGCCTTCGGAGGATTGGGCGGCGGAGGCATCGACCGGATCGAGAACGACACCGTCTCGCTCAGCCTTGGCGCGGCCTATGAAGTGGATTTCTTTGGCCGTGCGCGCAACGATTTGCTCGCCGCCCGCGCAGACGCCATTGCCACCGAATATGATTTCCGCACGATCCGCCTCGCCACCGCGGCAGAGGTGATCGCCGCCTATTTCGATATCGTCGACACCCGGCGCCAGCTCACGCTCGCGCAAGAAACTGCGGACGTGCTGCAGGATCGTGCCGATCGAACGAATGAGCGATTTGAGCGCGGTCTGGTGCAGAGTTTCGAGCTTTATCAGGTGCAGCAGCAATTGCGCGCCACGCAGGCGTCCGTACCGCAGCTGGAAGCCGCCTTGGCCGCGAATGAAGGGCGCATGGCAATCCTGCTCGGCACCTATCGCGGCGAAGTGTCGGAACTGCTCGAGGGTGATCTGACACCGCAACTGGTTTTCGAAGATGTCCCGACGGGCCTTTCTACGCAATTGCTCCAGCAGCGACCCGATGTCGCTGCGGCATGGGCGCGGCTGGAGGCATCGCGCCTGCGCATCGGTGCACGCCGGGCCGAGCGCTTCCCGCGGCTCAGTCTCTCTGCCTCCATCGGCTCGCAGGGTGACGGGATTGGCAGTGCGCTCAATATTCTCGACAATTGGGCTGCCTCACTTGCGGCGAATATCGTTGCGCCGATCATCGACGGCGGACGAATTTCCGCCAATATCCGCGCGGCGCGCGCGGCTTACGATCAGAACGCGGCCGCCTATGCGCGCAGCGTGGTCACGGCGTTTACCGAGGTCGAAAACGCGCTGGCGGAGTATGACCAGCAGCGCCGCCGCTATGTCCTGATCACCGCCCAATTGCGCGAGGCAGAGGCATCGCTCGATCTGCAACGTCGTCGCTATGCGGCAGGTGTCGGCAGCTACATCACCTATCTCGATGCTTTGCGCACTGTCCGTCAGGTCGAAGCCAGCCTGTCTGGCTCCGCCCGCGCGACAGCGCTCGCGCGCCTTGGCGTGCACCGTGCGCTCGGCGGGGACTGGGCACCTGTCATCGAAACACCTTCTCTCGAAATGCAGCCTGCGGAAACCGCCGCGGCAGGAGACGCTTCATGAGCAAGCAATTGAAACTCTCGCTGATCATCCTCGGCGTTGCCATCCTGATCGCTGCGCTGATGGTGTGGCTGCGTCCGGAGCCGGAAGAACAGCCGCGCGAAGAGCAGGTTCCACTGGTCGAAGCCGTTGCGTTTGAGGCGGCGGCTGGCCCCATTCCCGTGCTCGCAACCGGCACGGTTCAGGCGCGCGATGAGGTGGTGATCAGCGCGCAAGTGGCCGGGCGTCTGGCCTATGTCCACCCCGCGTTTCGCGAAGGTGGCACGGTCCCCGCCGGGGCGACACTGCTGCGGATCGAAGCCTCCGATTATCAAAACCAGGTCCGCATCGCGCAGGCCGACGTGGCGGCGCAAAATGTGAACGTGCTGCAAGCGCAGGAGGAAGTTGCGATAGCGCGCGACGAACTGGCGCGCTTCGGAGCGCGTGAGGCCGCGCGCGGCGAGGCGGGGGGAGGCTCACGCATCCTGCCTCCCGACCAGCTTGCCTCGGCAGGCGCAACGCAGAGTGCTCCGCCTTCGAGTACGAACGGTCTCGCCTCGCGCGAGCCGCAGCTGCGGTCCGCTCAGGCAGCAAGGGACCGTGCGCAGGCAAACCTTTCTGTCGCACAATTGTCGCTCGCCCGGACGCGCATCACCGCGCCTTTCCGTGGGCTTGTTCAAGAAGAAAGCGTTTCGGTTGGAACGCTTGTGCAGCCGGGACAGGCCCTTGGTGCAATCGCTTCGACCTCCGCCTTCGAAGTGCGCCTGTCGCTCACCGCCGATGAAGCGGCGCTGGTCCCCGGCCTGCTCAGTGGCGCGCGCGGACGCATTCCGGCGAGCGTGTTTTATGACTTCGGCGGATTGACCTATCGCTGGGATGCGAGGGTCGATCGCGCCGATGTGAGCCTCGATGCACAGACGCGCAACGTGGAAGTGTTTCTGCAGGTGCCCAATCCGCTGAGCGGCGGTGTGCAGGTCGTTGCGGAGGGCGAAGAACCGGTCGATACTCCTGCACCTCCGCTGTTGCTCGGTGCCTTCGTGCGCGGCGAAATCACAGGCGCGGTGATCGAAAACTATGCCGCCATTCCGGCAAGGGCCCTTCGCCCCGGCAACGAGATTTGGGTCGTGCGCGATGGCGCCTTGCAGATCCTCTCTGTGCGGGTGATCCAGCGATCGGATGATCTCGCTTACGTCAGCACTCCGACGCTGGCAGAGGGCGGTTATCTGGTCACCAGCAGCCTGTCCGCCCCGACAGAAGGTATGGCCGTGCGTCTTGCCGGAGCCAGCAGCCAGTGAGCGAAACAGCTACCCCTGCTCAAGAGTCGCCCGATAACGGCGCGACAGACCGGTTTGGCAATTTTTCCGACGAGCGCGCACGCGATCGCAAGGGCATCATCGCCTTTATGGCGCGCAATGGCGTGGCGGCGAACCTGCTGCTGATCTTCATGGTCGTGGCAGGCCTCGTCTCCTACAGCACCATCGTTCAGGAGGTCTTCGCCGAAAGCAGTCTCGATACCATCGCCGTGACGGTCGATTACCCCGGTGCGACTCCGGAGGAGATCGAGGAGTCGATCCTTCAGCGCGTCGAAGAGGCGGTTGGCGCCATCGAGGGTGTGAAGGAAATCACCTCCACCGCCAATGAGGGTTCGGGCACCGTCAATGTGGAGCTGGAGCTCGGCACCAACATGTCCGACGCGCTGGACGAGGTGAAGTCCGAAGTCGACCAGATCCAGACGTTCCCGGTGGAAGCAGAAGAACCCAACGTTCGTGAATTGACGACACGGCAGGTGGTGATGCGGATCGCCCTGTATGGCGATGTCAGCGAGCGCTCACTGAAAGAAACCGCCTATTCGCTCGAAGATGCGCTTTCGGGCCTTGACGATGTGAGCTATGTCGAAACGAGCGCCGTGCGTGACTATCAGGTGTTTGCCGATATCCCCCAGGATCGGCTGCGCGCGCTCAATCTCTCGCTCACCGATGTATCGCGCATTGTCGCTGCCAGCAGCCTCGATAGCCCGGCAGGCTCGATCGATACCGACAGCGAAGAGGTGCGCATTCGCACCGTCGGTCAGAATTACAACCAGCAGGATTTCGAAGACGTCGTGCTCATCAGCTCCGGTGACGGTGCGATATTGAGGCTCGGCGATGTGGCCACCGTGCGGGACGAATTCGCCGATTTCGATCTGATCACCCGCTTTAATGACCAGCCGGTTGCTTTCGTTGATGTGTTCCGCACCAGTGACGAACGCGTGCTCGATGTCGCCAATGCAGTCGAGACCTTGCTGGCAGAGGATTTCCAGCTTCCAGCAGGTGTCAGCTATGCGATCTGGAACGACCAGTCCTCGCTGCTGGAAGATCGCCTCTCACTGCTGGTGAAGAATGCGGCGCTCGGCCTGCTGCTCGTGCTGGTTGCGCTGACGCTGTTCCTCGATCTGCGCCTCGCTTTCTGGACCGCAGTGGGCATTGGCGCGACCTTCATCGGCGCGATTTTCATTCTCCAATGGGCCGGATCGAGCATCAACATGTTCTCGCTTTTCGGCTTTATCCTTGCGCTCGGGCTGGTGGTCGATGATGCGGTTGTGGTGGGCGAGAATATCTATGCCGAGCGTGAACGCGGTCGCAGTGGCATGGGCGCTGCCATCGCCGGGGCGCAGCGCGTGCGCATACCGGTGATCTTCGCTGTCCTGACAACCATCACGGCCTTCGCGCCGCTGCTGGCTGTGGGTGGGACTATCGGCAAGATCCTCGCCGATATTCCTCTCGTCGTGCTGGCAGTCCTGGCGCTTTCTCTGGTCGAGGCTTTGCTTGTCCTGCCGCATCACCTCAGCCATTTGCCAGCCGCTGGTACTGCCGCGACCAACAGGGTCACCCGGTTCTTCGAGAAGCTGCAGAAGACCGTCGACGAGAAGCTGAGGGCATTCATCGACGGGCCGCTCGATCGCGCGCTCCAGGTGTGCGTCAAAATGCCGTTTCTTGTTCTTTCGGCCTCGGTCGCGCTGCTGATCGTTTTCTTCGCCATGATCCCCGGCGGGCTGATCAAAGTGGCGTTCTTCCCCGATATCGAAGGCGACCGGGTGACGGCGCGGCTGGAAATGCCTGCCGGGACCACAATCGACAACACAGAAGAAGTGGTCGCACGTATCGAAGCAGCTGGCGACCGCGCCCTGGCGCGCTTTTACGATGGCGAACCGACCGAGGCACCGTTCCTTGAAGGCATCTTCACCTCCATCGGCCTGCGGCAGGTGCAGGGCGGGCCGGACGGTCTGCAATCCACTTTCCGTCCCTCACTGGCCGACATTGAAATGTCGCTCGTCCCTGCAAACGAGCGCGACATTTCCGCGGCTGAGCTGGAGGATGCGTGGCGCGAGGAACTGGGTGAAGTGCCGGAGGCGCGTTCGTTCACCATTTCCTCCGCACTGCTCAACGTCGGCGATCCGGTAAATGTGCAGATTTCGCATCCCGATCCGGCCGTGCTCGATCAGGTCGATGACCGGATTGTTGCCGAGTTGCAGACCGTCACGGGCGTTTTCGACATCGAAAGCGATCAGGATGCGGGAATGCGCGAGATCGAATTGCGTCTAAAGCCCGAAGCGCGCACGCTCGGTATCACCTTGCAGGATGTCGCCAGCCAGGTGCGCGCAGCGTTTTTCGGTGCCGAAGCGGTGCGGGTGCAGCGCGGCCGTGAGGACGTTCGCGTCTACATTCGCCTGCCTGAAAGCGAGCGGGATTCGATTGCCGATGTCGAAAGTTTCCGCGTCCGCACGCCGGGTGGCTTTACCTCGGTCGGCGCGATTGCCGATGCCAGCTTTACGCAGGCGCCTTCGGTTATCCGCCGCGAGGATGGCCGCCGCGTGGTGACCATCTCAGCCGATATCGATGATGATGTGATTACGGGTCAGGAAGCGAATATGGTGCTGGAGCAGGAGATATTGCCTCCGATCCTGGCTGACTATCCGAACATGCGATATTCACTGGGCGGCGAGCAGGAAGAACAGCAGGAAAGCTTTGGCGATCTGGGTGCTGCTTTCGGCCTGGCGCTGATCGTCATTTACGCCCTGCTGGCGATCCCGTTCAAATCCTACACGCAGCCGATGATCATCATGGCGGCCATCCCCTTCGGCCTGCTTGGAGCGCTGTTGGGGCACCTCTTGCTGGGCATTCCACTAGGCATTCTGTCGGTGTTCGGAATCGTCGCGCTTTCGGGCGTGATCATCAACGGGTCGCTGGTGCTGATAGACTTCCTGAACGAGAATCTCGAACAGGGCATGCCGCCCGAAGAAGCGATGGTGGACGCGGCGAAAACGCGGTTCCGGCCGATCATGTTGACGGCCATAACCACGTTCCTAGGCGTCGCCCCGATCACTTTCGAGACGAGCCTGCAGGCGCAGTTCCTGATCCCCATGTCCGCCAGCCTTGGCTTCGGCGTGCTGGTGGGAACATCGCTGCTGATGCTGGTGATCCCCTCGCTGGCGATCATTCACATGCGTGCGAAGAAGCGGATCGCCCTCGCCTTTGGGCGGGACGATCCTTACCCGCAGCTCACGCTCGCTTATTGATCGTTACGGCGCGCCAGCAGACGGAAGCCCCAGGCGGGCAGCGATACCGTATCGCCCTCTGCCAGAGTGACAGCTTCACCAGTGCGGAATTCCGAATAGGTGCCTGCCGCGATACCGTCTGACAACGTTGCCTCGACAGGGCTGCCCGACAGGTTGAACAGGCCGACGACCTTGTTGCCATCCTGCTCGCGCACCCAGCCGAACAGCTGCTCGGGCCGATCGTTGACGACCTGCTGCATGCGCGCGCCCCAGCGGCCATTGTGCAGTGCGGGATTGGCGGTGCGGAAAGCGATGAGATCGGTCAGCAACTCTCCGTATTCGCAATCCTCGCCCTGGCTCCAGTCGATCGGATCGCGCTCGAAGAATTCAAGCCGCTTGGCATTGCAGGCTTCCTGACCATTGTGGATCAGCGGCAGGCCTTCGCCGGTGAAGCTGAGCGCCGTCATCGCTTCGAGCGCGTCGCCATAGTTCTCGAAAATCGTGCCTTCCCACGCATTGCTGTCGTGGTTCTCGATATAGGTCATGCGCATGGCTTCGCGCGGCCACAGGCTTTCGTTCTCGGCGTAATAGCCGAACAGGCTGGTCGCATTGCCGCGGCCCTGCGCGATGTCCTTGCTGGTGTGGTGCCAGTCCCACGCATAGGTCGCATCGAAACTAGCGCGGTGGTAGGAGGTTTCCTGCACTTCGCCGAGCATGAAGACCGGGCGGATTTCATCAAGCCGTGCGCGCATGGTCTCCCAGAAATCGACAGGGACATAGCCTGCGACATCGGCGCGGAAGCCGTCTATCTCGAAATCGCGTACCCAATATTCCATGGCGAGGCCGACATGTTCGCGCACGCCCGGCTGCGACCAGTCGAGATCGATGATGTCGGACCAGTCCCACCATGGTGTCGGGCGGAAATTGCCGTCCCAGGTCTTTTCATACCAATCGGGATGTTCGGTCGCGAGTTCGTTGTCCCAGGCGGTGTGGTTGGCAACGAGATCCAGGATGACCTTGAAACCCTGCTCATGCGCTGCATCGACGAAGCTGCGGAAATCCTCTTCGGTCCCGAATTCGGGATTGACCGCGTAATAATCCTGCACCGAATAGGGGCTGCCGAGCGTGCCCTTGCGGTTCACTTCGCCAATCGGGTGGATCGGCATCAGCCACAGGATATCGACGCCCATTTCAGCGAGGCGCGGAAGCTCTTCCTCAGCCGCTGCGAAAGTGCCTTCTTCGGTGAAGTGACGGGTATTGATCTGGTAGAGCACCGCATCGCGGCTCCACTCCGGATTCTCGATCTGGACGTAGGACTGCGGCGTCCACGGATCGTTTTGGGCGTTCGCGGCAGGCTCCTCCGCACCCGTACCCATGGCATAGGCTCCGCCTGCAATAAGGGCAGTGGCAGCAGCGCCGATCAGAAATTTACGCATTTACAGTCTCCGTTGAGGTTTCGCCCGGCACCTGCACGCGCAGCATGGCGAGGCCGGCGAGCGTCCAGCTGGCGGCGGCGAACAGCATCGTCCAGATCGGTTCGCCCGGGAAAAAGGCGTTCATCACGCTGCCCATCACCGTGGCGACGAGGAGCTGCGGGACGACGATAAAAATATTGAACAGGCCCATGTAGATGCCGAGCTTCTTCTGAGGCAGGCTGCTTGCGAGAATCGCGTAAGGCATGGCGAGGATCGATGCCCAGGCAATGCCTTTCAACACTTCGCAGACGATCAGCAGGTTCGGATCGCGCAGCACGAAAAAGCCGAGGAAGCCGAGTGCGCCGAGCAGCAGACATGTCATATGCGTGCGCGCCTTGCCGAAATTGCGGGCGAGAGCGGGCAGCACCAGCAGCGCTGCGACTGCGGCCACACCGTTCTGCACGGTGTAAATGAGGTTCCACCAGTTCGCGCCCTCGTTGTAGGCGGCGGTGGTCGGATCGGCGCTGCCGTAGAAATATTGCGATACGATTGGGCCGGAATAGATCCACATGATGAAGAGCGCAGACCAGCTGAAGAACTGCACGAGCGCGAGCCGCTTCATTGTCTCCGGCATGCCCGAGAAATCGCCGACGATGCTGGACAGCATGTTCGCGTGTTTGCCACGCTTGGCCATGGAAATTCCGAGAGCGCTCAGCACGCCATAGGTCGCGAGCAGGCCGCCGAGCAGGTAGATTTCCTTCTGCAATTCAAGCGGCTCGACCGACAGCGCGACAATTGCTCCGGCGACGATCCACAACAGCGGCGAGATATAGCTCTTGGAAGCAAGCGCGTTGACGCTTTCGCCTTCATCGACCTCACGTGCAGCCTCGAACGCGGCCATCTGTTCGGGTGAATATTCCTTGGTCGTGAATACCGTCCACATGATCGCGGTGAACAGGGCAACGCCGCCTGCCCAGAAGCTCCATTTGACCGTATCCGGGATTTGCCCGTCGGCAGCGACATTACTCACGCCGAACTGGTCGAGCAGCCATGGGAAGATCGCCGCGACAACCGCGCCCGCACCGATGAATGCTGTTTGCACCGCATAGCCGGTCGCATGCTGTGACTTGTCGAGCATGTCGCCGACAAAGGCTCGGAACGGCTCCATCGCGATGTTGAGGCTTGCGTCGAGAATCCACAGCAACGCGGCAGCAAACAGCAGGGGCGCTGCAAATGTGGGTGCAAGCGGCATCAGGAAGAGCGAAATCGCCGCGAGCAGCGCGCCCGTCACGAAGTAGGGGCGACGGCGACCGAAGCTGTTCCAGGTCTTGTCCGAGAGGTGTCCGATGATGGGCTGCACGATCAGGCCGGTCAGCGGGGCTGCGACCCATAGCGCGGGCAGATCGTCCATGCTCGCGCCCAACGTTTGGAAGATGCGGCTCATGTTGCCGTTCTGCAGGACGAAGCCGATCTGAATGCCGAAGAAGCCGAAGCTCATATTGGCGAGGCTGCCCCAGCCCATGTGCGGCTTGCGCGCGGGTGTGGTGATGGACGTAGCGCCCTGAACCGATGCCATTGGTAGAACCTCTTCCCGATTTCCCCGTGGGCGGATGGTTCGTGCCATCCTGCTCCGATTCAATCGGGCTGGCACGGAAATGTGCGCGCGACAATACGTATACGAATGTGAAGAGGCGCCTTAGTCGCCCGTGCTGCCACGCTTGATGAGGCGGGCGGGAAGGCGGTTGTCGGGCTTTTCCTTGCCTTCCACATCGGCAAGCAGAGTGGCGATCAGCCTTTCGCCCGCGCCTTTGATATCCTGCATGATCGTGGTCAGCGGCGGATTGGTCAGGCTGGCGGAGGGAATATCGTCAAAGCCGATGACTGAGACATCGTCCGGCACCTTTCGTCCGGCTTCGGCAAGTGCGCGCATCGCGCCGATTGCGATCAGATCGCTGGCAGCAAAGATTGCGTCGAATTCCTTGCCTGAAGCGAGTAGGTCTTTCGCAGCGGTGTATCCGGCTTCTTCGGTAGTGATGGCATCGAATTGTAGGTCGGCATCCGGTTCGATACCCTCTTTTACCAGAGCGGCGTAAAGACCCTGATACCGGCTTTCGAATTCGGGGTAATGTTCATCGGCATGGCCAAGGAAGGCGATCTTGCGGCGCCCTTTCGACAGCAAATGCTCGCCCGCCATTTGCCCCGCGCCGAAATTGTCCGAACCAACCGTCGTACCGTTGAGATCGCTCGACACCGAACCCCAGCGCGCAAAATGCGTGCCCTGCTGTTCGAGCTGATCGAGCCGCTGCTTGTAGAGCGTAAAGTCGCCATAGCCGAGCAGGATTAGGCCATCCGCGCGGTGGCTGTCCTGATACTGCACGTGCCAGTCATCCTCCATCCTCTGGAACGATATCAGCAGGTCGAGCCCGCGATTGGCGCAGGCGCGGGTGATCGATCCCAGCATGGCGAGGAAGAACGGGTTTATCATGCTTTCATCGGGCGTGGGATCCTCGAAGAACAGCAAGGCGATGGTGTTGGATCGCTGGGAACGGAGGGAGGACGCATTCTTGTCGACAGTGTAATTCAGATCGCGGGCGATTTCCTTGATCCGCGCACGCGTTTTCTCGCTGACCGATTTGTCTCCACGCAAGGCGCGGCTGACGGTCGGCTGCGACACCCCGGCAAGATAAGCGATGTCAAAACTGGTCGGTCGGCCAGTCGGGGCGCGTCCCATGATCTCTCCTGCAGTGCCACTCCCTATGCACCTGCGTGAAGAAGGTTAGGCTGGCCCCGTTTCATTTGCAAACATCATCAGGGGGCGGCATTGCGCAGCGTGTTGATATCCGGAACACAGTGACATGACTTCACCGCTGACCCTTTCACCGAATTCACGAATTGTCGCATCGACCTTTGGCGAGGAAGAGCAGCCGTTGATGCAGGTGGACGGAGCCCTGGCCGACCTCGAGTTGGTGCGCGAGATCGCGGCGAAGCATACCTACAAGCCGATTGGGCCATTTTATCCGGGCATCCGGGCAGCGGTGTCGGAAAAGATCGCCATGCCACTTGTCGCGCCCCTGCTCGGCACCTTGCAGACCCTGTTCGGGCTGTCACGCGAGCCGCGCTTTTTCGAATGCTTTCTCAGTCTTGTTACGAAATCGCCAGCCGAGCTGGACCCGATCCAGCGCCTGCCGCATTTCGACGGGACAGAGCCTGAGCGGCTTGCTGTGCTCCTTTATCTCTCCGACGATGAGGCGTGTGGCACGGCGTTCTATCGCCAACACGCCACGGGCTTCGAGAGTGTCGATGACACACGCTACCATCGCTATCTGGCGGAGCTTGAGCGGGCGACTGAGGAGCACGGGATCCCGCCCGCCAGCTATATCGATGAAAGCTCGCCCATCTTCGCGCAGACCCACCGGGAGAGAGGTGTCGCGAACCGCATGATAATCTACCGCGGCAATACGCTGCATTGCGCCGCGATGCGTGAAGGCTTCGTGCCCGATCCCGATGCGCGCACCGGCAGGCTAACCCTCAACCTTTTCCTAAAGGCTTGATTTTCCACGTTTCATATGCAGCATTTTAGCAACAGCGCATTCTATGCATAGGATTGCGTATACGTATGCTGTCTATCTTATTGGCCCGAACCGGACGTAGATCATGACACACGAGATTGGGCGACAGACCCAAAATCCGTGAGTTTTTTTGGAGCAGGACTGCCGGGCGGGAAACCCATATCTCCCGGCCTTTATCCGGGGGAATATATGAATATCCGAAACACCCTTCGCGCTGGTGCCAGTACCACCGCATTTGCGATTGCCGCCCTGGCCCTTCCGGGCGTCGCCGTGGCGCAAAGCAGCGATCAGCTCGATGAAGAGCAGACCGCTGACGATCAGACACAGGATGCACCTGAAGACACCATCCTCGTCACCGGTTACCGTCAGGCGCTTGAAACCGCGATTGGCGAAAAGCGTAACAACACCGCCATCGTCGAAGCCTTCTCGGCTGAAGACATCGGCAAGCTGCCCGACATCTCCATCGCCGAAACGCTCGGCCGCCTGCCTGGCCTTGCCGTGCAGCGTATCGATGGCCGCGCGCAGAGCCTCTCGATCCGTGGCCTTGGCCCGGACTATTCTACCTCGCTTCTCAACGGTCGCCAGCTCGTTTCTTCGGGCGACAACCGCGCCGTCGAGTATGACCAGTATCCCGCAGAGCTTATCAACAGCGGTGTCGTCTACAAGACGCCCTATGCTGGCCTGATCGGTCAGGGTCTCGCCGGTACGGTTGACCTGCGCACTATCCGCCCGCTCGACGCGAATGAGCGCGTGCTGTCGCTGAGCGCACGTTACGAATTCAATGAAGACGGCTCGCTTAACCCCGACATCGATGGCTTCGGCTATCGTGCCACCGGCACCTATGTCGATCAGTTTGCTGACGACACTCTGGGTCTCGCAATCGGCGCTGCCTATCAGTCGAGCCCGAGCCAGGTGCAGCGCTTCAACGCATGGGGCTATCCCGACGATTCGGGCCAGGCTGTTCTCGGCGGTATGAAGCCGTTTGCGCGCTCGGTCGATCTTGATCGCCTTGGCATCTTCGGCACGCTTCAGTACGAGCCGAGCCTTGAGTGGAATACCACGCTGGATGTGTTCTATGCCGATTATCGTGAGCGCATTCCGCAGCGCGGCATCGAATTCCCGTTCAACCCGGGTTGGGGTGCCGGAACGGCTATCTCCGACACCAGCGGCGGTGACTTCCCGGATTCCGTGACTTTCACCGGCGTGCAGCCCGTCGTTCGCAACGACTATGATCGCAAGGACACCGAAACCTTCGCAATCGGCTGGAACACGACATATGAAAACGACGACATCATGCTGATGGCCGACGTTTCCTATTCGCGCAGCGATCGTCGCCTGCAGCAGATCGAGAGCTATTCGGGCCTCAGCTATGCAGCTGGCGGAACGACCTCCGATACTGTTACCTACAACCGCAACTCTGGCGGCTTCCCGTTCCTGTTCAGCAACACGATCGATTATTCTGACACGAACCTGATCCAGCTGACCGACCCGCGCGGTTGGGGTGCTGGCGGCATTGTCCAGGCCGGCTTCATCAACGACACCGAAACCGAAGACGAGCTGTGGAGCGTTCGCGCAGAAGCATCTTTCTTCCGCGGTCGTTTCGATGGTCTGGAAGCGGCTGTCATCGGCTTCAATTACGATCAGCGTACCAAGAGCCGCGACATCACTCAGAACTTCATCAGCCTTGCTGGTGGCCCTTCGGTGATCGCTGCTGACGGTGCTGTGACCCGTACGCCGGTGCCCAGCAGCGCGCTGCTGGAGCCGACTGCTGCTCTCAGCTTCCTCGGCTTCGGTCCGCAGGTCACATACGATCCGTTCGTTCTGTTGAACGATGGCACCTATGTCCTGACCGACGTGCAGAGCTCCAGCCTGCCGTTCCCGGGTGACTGGACCGTTCGCGAAGATGTCTACACCGGCTATGCGCGCTTCGATCTCGACACCGAAATCGGCGCGATCCCGATGACGGGTAACGTCGGCGTCCAGTTCGTCTACACCGACCAGAGCTCGAGCGGCTTCGAATCGCCCGGCGGTGTCGGCGCTACGCTGATCCCGGTCGAAGCAGGTGACGAATATCTGCACGTCCTGCCGAGCGCGACGTTCAACTTCGAAGTCGGGCCCGACACCGTGGTGCGTCTGGGTGCTGCTCGCACGCTGACCCGTCCGCGTATGGACCAGCTCAACGCGTCGTCCAATGCCAGCATCGCCAACCAGCCGCAGGAGCCGCTTGGCTCGATCTTCAGCGGTGGCGGCGGTAACCCGCAGCTGCGCCCCTATGTCGCGAACGGTATCGACCTCTCGGCCGAGCATTACTTTGCCGGCACGCAGGGCTACATCTCGGTAGCGACCTATTACAAATGGCTCGAGGATTTCGTGAACCCCAACGCATCCGTGCTGCGGGACTTCTCCTACCTTGTGCCGTCGCTGAGCGGTGCGCAGCTCGATGCCTTCAACCAGAGCGGCCAGGAGACGCTGGGCTTCGTTTCGGGCCCGGACAACGGTGCGGACGGCTACATCTTCGGTATCGAGGCAAGCCTTGCCCTTCCGTTCGGCGTCTTCTCCGATGCGCTCGAAGGTTTCGGTGTCCAGACCAGCGTGTCCTACACCGATAGCGAACTGGAAGTGACACCTCCGGGTGGCGGCAGCTTCAACGTCGATGTTCCGGGTCTTTCGGAATTCGTCGTCAACTCCACCGCATTCTTCGAAAGCGGCGGTTTTGAAGCGCGCGTCAGCCACCGTTACCGTACCGAATTCCTTGCCGAATTCATCGGTATCTCGGCCAGCCGTACTTTCCGCGAAACCTATCCGGAATCGATTTTCGATGCCCAGATCGGTTACCGCTTCGAAGGTGGTGCGCTGGATGGCCTGTCCTTCACGCTGCAGGCGCTCAACCTGACTGACGAACCCTTCATCTCCTTCCAGAATGGCGATGAAGCACAGATCATCGATTACGAAGAGTATGGCCGGACCTACCTCATCGGTGTGTCCTACCGCTTCTGATCGACAGCTTGCCGGCGGGGAGCTTGCACTCCCTTGAGCTTCCCGCCGGCATACTTGTCTCGCTATGTCTCCCATGGGAGACGTGATTGCAGAGCTGGCGACACTGCCAGCTTTGAGACAGGGGCAGCGCTATGACCGAGAAGGCTTCAACCCGATATGTGATAGCTGGCGGTGGCACCGCTGGCTGGATGAGCGCAGCGGCCCTGTCGCGCTTCGCTCCTCCGGGCGCGAGCATCACTCTGGTTGAAAGCGATGCCATCGGCACCGTGGGTGTCGGCGAAGCCACGATCCCGCAAATCCATCTGTTCAACGGCGCGCTCGGCATTGATGAAGCGGAATTCCTGCGGGAGACGCGGGGAAGCTTCAAACTCGGTATTGAATTCGATGGCTGGCGGCGCGAGGGCGAAGCTTACATGCACGCCTTTGGCGATATCGGTCGCCCGCTGGGCCTGCTGCCATTCCAGCATTACTGGCTGCGCGCAAAACAGGCGGGGTTCGCCAAACCTCTCCAGCGCTATTCGCTCAACGAACTCGCCGCGCGCACCATGCGTATGCATCGCGGTAAAACCACCCAGGGGCGTGAACTGCCCTATGCCTATCATTTCGACGCTGGCCTTTACGCTGCCTTTTTGCGCAAATTCGCAGAGGCACGCGGTGTCCGCCGTGTCGAAGGCAAGATCGGCGCTGTCGAGCAGGCCGCCGATAGCGGCGACATCACCGGGCTGACGTTAGAAAGTGGCGAGCTGATCGAAGGCGATTTTTTCATCGATTGCACCGGCTTTCGCGGCCTGCTTATTGAAGGCGCGCTCGAAGCTGGTTTCGATGACTGGAGCAATTTCCTCCCCTGCAACCGCGCCATGGCCGTGCCATGCGAGGGCGGCGGTGATTTTACGCCTTATACCAAGGCGATCGCGCGGGAAGCTGGCTGGCAATGGCGCATTCCGCTGCAACATCGGATCGGCAACGGCCTCGTCTATTGCAATGACTTCCTGTCTGATGAAGAAGCGAGCGAGACGCTGCTCGCCAATCTTGATGGCAAGCGTCAGGCCGATCCGCGCCCGATCCGCTTCACCACCGGCAAGCGCCGCGCCCATTGGAAAAACAACTGTCTCGCCGTGGGCCTATCTGCTGGCTTCATGGAGCCGATGGAATCGACCAGCATCCACATGATCCAGAGCGCGATCAGTCGCTTCATGGCCGTCATGCCGCAGGCTGGCGGTAAGGCAGAGCAAGCGACGAAGGACTGGTTCAACCACCAGTCTACTTTCGAGTGGGAGCGGATTCGCGATTTCCTCGTGCTGCATTACACCGCCAATGAGCGCGAAGGGCAGCCGTTCTGGGATCACGTTCGCACGATGGAATTGCCCGCCACGCTGACCGCGAAGCTTGAGCAGTGGAAAGCTTCGGGCTTCATCCACCGCGAGCATGAGGAATTGTTCACCGAAGTGGGCTGGTTCCAGGTGTTCGCCGGGCAGGGTGTAGAGGCGGGGGGATATAATCCGATCGCCGACGCCATTTCCGAGGACGATCTTCGCGCGCTGCTCGACGAGACCGAGATGTCCCTGATCGAGCAAGTGAAGCCAATGCCGCGCCATCTCGATTTTCTGCAAAATTATGTGAACGGGACAGCCCGTTCGGAGGTACCCGCATGACTATTCGCCACATCGCCGCAATCCTGATGGCGAGCGCCGCTTTGCCGGGCTGTGCAACCGCACAGCAGGCCGCGCAGAGTGATACTAGCGAGCGTGCCGCCTATCTCGATCGGCTGCCGAGCGAGGAAATCGTGTACTTTGTGCTGCCAGACCGTTTCGAAAACGGCGACACCACCAACGACACTGGCGACTTCACTGGCGGACGTCTCGAAACCGGCTTCGATCCGACGGCGCGCGGCTTCTTCCAGGGCGGCGATCTTGCCGGTTTGACGAGCCGCCTCGACTATCTCGAAGAGATGGGCATCACCGCGATCTGGTTCGCGCCGATCTTCCAGAACAAGCCGGTGCAGGGCCCTCCCGGTGACGAGAGTGCGGGCTATCACGGCTATTGGGTCACCGATTTCACCCGTCCTGACGGCCACTTCGGCACGCGCGACGAATTCATCGCCTTCGTCGAGGCGGCACATTCGCGCGGTATGAAAGTCTACATGGACATCATCACCAATCACACAGCCGATGTGATTACATACGAAGATGGGTCCGAGACCAATTTCGAATACCGCAGCATGGGCGATTATCCCTATTCAACGCGCGGCGGCCCCGACGGGGAGCCGATCAACGAAGGCTTCATGGGGCACGAGGATTCGAGCGAAGAAAACTTCGCCCGCCTGACCGATCCGAACTACGCCTATATTCCGGTAGTGCCTGAAGCTGAGCGCGACGTGAAAGTGCCAGCGTGGCTCAACGATCCGATCTATTACCATAATCGCGGCAACAGCAGCTTTACCGGTGAAGACAGCCGCTTCGGTGACTTCGCAGGGCTGGACGATCTCTTCACAGAGCATCCGCGGGTGCGCGAAGGGATGATCGAGATCTTCTGCGACTGGATTACCGAGACGCGTGTCGACGGCTTCCGCATCGATACCGCGCGTCACGTCGATCCGGGCTTCTGGCAAGAATTCGTGCCCGCGATGGAAAGCTGCGCCGACAGCGTTGGCATCACCAACTTCCACATGTTCGGCGAAGTCTACAAGGACATCCCGCAAAACGGTTATATCGCCGAATACACGCGGCGCGATCAGCTTCCTGCGGTGCTCGATTTCGCCTTCCAGGCCGCCATGCGCGAACTGCTCGGCCGCGATCAGGGCACGGTTGTGCTTGCCCATATGTTCGATGGGGATGTGCTGTATGAAGGCGGGGAAGAAACCGCGCGCACCCTGCCGACTTTCCTCGGCAATCACGACATGGGCCGGTTCAGCACGCTGATCCGCGATGACATGCCCGACATTTCGCAGGAGGAGCTGCTACAGCGCGTGATGCTCGGCCATGCGATGATGATGAGCCTGCGCGGCTCTCCGGTCATTTACTATGGTGATGAGCAGGGCTTTGTCGGCGATGGCAATGACCAGCGCGCGCGTGAGCCCATGTTCCCCAGCCTGACGGACGAATATAATGACAACGTCCTGATCGGCACCGATGCCACCACGGCGGAAAGCAATTTCGATCAGACACATCCGCTTTACCAGCTGATTGCCGAATTCTCCGAGATTCGCCGCGCGCATCCCGCGCTGACGCGTGGGCACCAGCAGGTGCGCCATTATGAGCAGGAGCCCGGCATTTTCGCCGCCGCTCGCTTCGATCCGGAAGACGGTACCGAGTATCTCGTCGTGTTCAACACGACCGCTGAAGCACGCTCTGCGAATATCTGGGTGAATTACGAAGCGCGCGCGTTTCAGACCTTGGCGGGCGAATGTCCTGCCGAAGTTGCGGCACCGGGCAGTGCGCCGTTCACGATCCCCGCCTTCGGCTGGGCAGTGTGCCGGGTAAGCGAGGTGGCCGAGTGAGCGGCGACGCGACCACGCTGCCTTGGTGGAAGGGCGCGGCGATCTACCAGATCTATCCGCGCAGCTTCATGGATTCCAATGGCGACGGGATCGGCGACTTGCCGGGCATCACCTCGCGCCTTGGCCATGTCGCCAGCCTTGGCGTCGATGCGATCTGGATCAGCCCATTCTTCACCAGCCCGATGAAGGATTTCGGCTACGATGTGTCAGATTACCGCGACGTCGATCCGATTTTTGGCGAGCTGGCCGACTTCGATGCTCTGGTTTCGCGCGCGCATGAGCTGGGCCTCAAAGTCCTGATCGATCAGGTCTATTCGCATACCTCCGATGAACATTCGTGGTTCGTCGAGAGCCGTTCGAGCCGCGAGAACCCGAAGGCGGATTGGTATGTGTGGGCAGACGCCAAACCCGATGGCTCGCCGCCGTCCAACTGGCAGAGCGTTTTCGGTGGACCGGCCTGGACATGGGATGCGCGCCGCGGCCAGTATTACCTGCACAATTTCCTGAATTCGCAGCCGCAAATGAATCTGCACAACCGCGATGTGCAGGATGCGGTGCTCGACGTGATGCGCTTCTGGCTCGATCGCGGCGTCGATGGGTTCCGCATCGACGCACTCAATTTTGCGATGCACGATCCGGAGCTGAAGGATAATCCGCCCGCTCCGGCGACCGACAAGCAGCGCACCCGGCCGTTCGATTTCCAATTGAAAATCAACAACCAGTCGCATGCCGATATCCCGGCTTTCATCGAGCGTATCCGCGCGCTGACAGACGAGTACAATGGCATTTTCACTGTCGCGGAAGTTGGCGGGGACGATGCCGATGTGGAGATGAAAGCGTTCACCGCGGGCGAGACACATCTCAATTCCGCTTACGGCTTCGACTTCCTCTATGCCGACAAGCTGACGCCCGGGCTGGTGTGCGCCGCATTGGCGCATTGGCCTGATGAGGAAGGCCTTGGCTGGCCAAGCTGGGCTTTCGAAAACCACGATGCACCGCGCGCGCTCAGCCGCTGGTGCAAGCCGGAAGATCGCGAAGCGTTCGCGCGGTTGAAAGCGGCACTGCTCGCCTGCCTGCGCGGGAATATCATCCTGTATCAGGGCGAAGAGCTCGGCCTGACGCAAGTCGATATCCCGTTCGAGCAGCTCCACGATCCTGAAGCGATTGCCAATTGGCCGCTGACGCTCAGTCGCGACGGAGCGCGCACGCCAATGCCATGGGAGATGTGCGATTGCGGCGGCTTCGGGTCCGAGACCCCATGGCTTCCCTTGGGCGAAGACAATATCGGCCGCGCTGTCGAGGCGCAGGACAAGGACGATCATTCACTTCTCAATCACACGCGCGCGATGATCGCGCTGCGCAAGGCGCATCCGGCGCTGCATCACGGCGCGGTGGGCGCATGTGAAGTGAGCGGTGATTTGCTGACTCTCGAACGTGTGGCCGATGGCGAGAGAATTCGCGCCGTCTTCAACCTCGGCGCAGAGCCAGCAACGCTGGGTAGCGCCATGAGCAGCGGGACAACCATCGCAGCAATCAACGGCGCCTCGCCCGAAACACTTCCCCCCTTCGCAGCATTGGTGATGCAATTATGACCCTTTTCCGATCCCTGCTTTCGCTGATCGCCTTCCTGCTGCCCGCAGCCGCGCTCGCCGGTACGGTGACGTCGCCCGATGGCCGCATTGTCGCGACGCTCGATGCCGATGGCGAGGGTATTCCGACCTATTCGGTGATGTTCGATGGCGAAGCTGTGATCAATCCGTCGACGATCGGCTTCACATTCACCGATGCCAATCCGATGCGCCGCGGCTTCACGGTGGTGAATGAAACGACCAACTCGCACGATGCGACATGGGAGCAGCCCTGGGGCGAACGCCGCTTCATTCGCGACAAGCACAACGAGCTCGCCGTCACCTTTCGTCAGGGCGATGACGACGCGCGTGAAATGACAGTGCGCATGCGGGTTTTCGATGATGGCGTGGGCTTCCGCATCGAGTTTCCCGAACAGGCGAGCATGCCTGTCGCCAATATCGCTGACGAGCTGACCGAATTCCGCATCGCCAGTGATGGGGAGGCATGGTCGATCCCCGCAGGCGACTGGAATCGCTACGAATATCTCTATGAGCGTACGCCGATCAGCGCGCTCTCCACCGTGCACACGCCGGTGACGATGGTGCTGGAAAACGGCACGCATATCTCCTTCCACGAAGCTGCGCTGGTCGATTACTCGGGCATGTGGCTGCGGCGGATGGAGGGCACACGCCTGCGCGCAACGCTCGCGCCAAGCCCGCGAGGGCCCAAAGTGGTGCGGGAAGGGGCGTTTCACACCCCGTGGCGGACCATCCAGATTGCCGACGGCCCAGCTGGCCTGTTCGAAAGCGCGATGATCCTCAATCTGAATGAGCCCAATGCCTTGGGCGATGTCAGCTGGGTGGAACCGCACACATACATCGGCATCTGGTGGGAAATGCACCTCGATGAAAGTAGCTGGGCGAGCGGACCCAACCATGGTGCGACCACCGAGAACGCCATGCGCTATATCGACTTCGCTGAAGAGCACGGCTTTCGCGGCGTGCTAATCGAAGGCTGGAATGTGGGCTGGGACGGAAACTGGTTCGGCAACGGCCGGGACTATAGCTTCACCCAGGCCTATCCCGATTTCGACATCGAATTCTTAGCCGACTACGCCCGCGAACGCGGCGTCCGGATCATCGGGCACCATGAAACGGGCGGTAATATCGACGTCTATGGCGATCAGCTGGAGGACGCGATGGCTTTTTATGAGCGGCTTGGCATCGATGCGGTGAAGACCGGTTACGTTGCCGATGCGGGCGGCATTATCGCTCCCGATGGCGAGGGCGGAGAAACTTTCGTCTGGCATGACGGGCAGGAGCAGGTGAACCACCATTTGCGCGTAGTGCAGGAAGCCGCCGAACATCGCATCGCGGTCAATCCGCATGAGCCGGTGAAGGATACAGGGCTTCGCCGCACCTATCCCAATTGGGTGAGCCGCGAAGGCGCGCGCGGAGCGGAATATGATGCCTGGGCGGTGCCGAAGAACGATCCGGGCCATGTGCCGGAGCTGATCTTCACGCGCATGCTGTCCGGTCCGATGGATTACACGTCCGGAGTCTTCTCGCTGGAAGGTCGCGGCGCGACCGAGCCTGACATTCCGAGCACGCTGGCACGCCAGCTCGCCTTCTACATCGCAATCTATTCGCCGATCCAGATGGTCGCCGACCTGCCCGAGAATATCGACGCCTACCCGCGCGCGCTTGATTTCGTGCAGCGTGTCGGCGTGGATTGGCATGAAAGCCTGCTGCTTGATGGTGCGGTTGGCGAATACGCTGTGATTGCCCGACAGGTGCGAGACAGTGACACCTGGTTCGTGGGCGGCGTAACCGATGATCAGGCGCGCGATGCCAGCTTTGCGCTGGACTTCCTTGAGCCGGGCAGGGACTATGTCGCCACGATCTGGGAAGACGGTGAGGGAGCCGACGGCATGGGCGACAATCGCCACGCGATGAATGTGCGCAGCTGCACGGTACGCAGCACCGATACGCTGTCGCTGCACATGGCGCGCGCTGGCGGTTTCGCGGTTGAAATCGCCCCTGCCGGCGAGTGAGCGAGCCAACGCCTCCGCATATCGTTGTCCTTGGTGGGGGCAGCGCAGGGTGGATTACCGCCTGCCTGCTCCACCACCGCTGGGCCGATCGCGGCGGCAAAGTCACTGTCATCGAGAGCCCGGATATCGGCATCATCGGCGTGGGCGAAGGATCGACCCCGCAGCTGAAAGCCATGTTCGATCACCTCGGTATCGCCGAGGCCGACTGGATGAGCGCATGCGATGCCACCTATAAGCTGGGCATTCGCTTTACCGGCTGGAGCGAACGCCCCGGTTTCGAAAGCTACTTCCATCCGTTTCCCGGCCCTGTGGACCTGCACAGCGAACCGGGCTTCACGCACAACTGCATGCTGGCGCGGCGCGGCTTCGATGTGCCTGCGCATCCCGATGACTGGTTCCTCGCCAGCGTCTTGGCCGAGGCAGGCAAGGGTCCGCAGGCGAGTGAGAATTTCCCCTTTGCGCCCAGCTATGGATACCATTTCGATGCCTACAAACTGGGCGCGTTCCTGCGTGATTGGGCGACGGCGCGCGGCCTGGTGCATCGCCCGCTGAAAGTCGAAGATATCGAGACCACCGAGCAAAGCGAGGTCGCAGCTCTGCTGTGCGAAGGCGGTGAGCGGATCACCGGCGATCTGTTTGTCGATTGCTCCGGTTTCCGCGCGATGATCGCGCAAGGCGCTTTGGGCGGCGAATTCGTCTCCTTCGGCGAAAATCTTTTCAATGATAGCGCCGTGGTGGTGCCGACCAAAAAAGTCTCAGATTTCCGCCCGCAGACAGAGGCCATCGCGATGAAAGCCGGCTGGCGCTGGCACATCCCGCTCACAACGCGCACCGGCAACGGTTATGTCTATTCTTCCGACCACATTTCTGACGAGGACGCAGCGGCGGAATTGCTCGCATCCGTAGGCCTCCAGCAAGGTGAGGCCGAGCCGCGCTTCCTGAAAATGAAAGTGGGCCGCATGAAGGACAGCTGGCGCGGCAATTGCCTCGCTGCCGGGCTCGCGCAGGGATTCGTCGAGCCGCTGGAGGCGACCGCTCTGCACATCGTCATCGCCACTGCGCTCGAATTTGCCGAAGCCTATGAAGCAGGTGGCTTCACCGCGCAGCATCGCGATGCTTTCAACCGCAATATCGGCGCACGTTATGATGCAATTCGCGATTACATCGTCGGCCATTATCGCCTGAACCAACGCAGCGACACAGACTATTGGCGCGAGAATGCAGCGAACCAGAATCTGTCGGACGGGTTGAAAGCGATGCTCACCGCGTGGTTCACCCATGGTGATATCGCGGCTGCCAATCGCGAGAATTATCCGGTGCAGGCCTATTCCTCTGCCAGCTGGCATTGCCTGTTTGCAGGCTATGGCGCTTTCCCGCCCGCAGCGAAGATGCATTCTTTGCCTTCGCAAGTGCAGGCCGCGAACTTGGATCAGGTCAAAGGCATGCTTACCGCCTGCACGGCGAATTTCTCCGAACTCGGAATTTAGTCGCACCGGCCGCGAAGAGCGCTTTTACACCTGTTTACTCGGCGGTTTTCGGCATCGCTGCTAGGCGAAGCCTCGAACGCGCCGGGGGAAGGGTTTAGGGCATGATCGATCAGAAATCGCAATCGACAAGTGCGAGCTTCCGCATCGGTGTCGCTTTTGCCGCGCTGAGCGTCGTCGCCTGTTTCATCGCCGCAAGCGTGTTGTCGAGCGGCTCGCTAGAAGCTGCCAACTCACCTGAAATGGTGAGCACACAACCTTGAATGGCTGGAAAGCGTTGGTCCCCCTTTCGCTTTCCAGCCAGCTGTTTCTGGCAAGCATGGCATTGCAATCAGCACGGGTTCTGCGAAATTCGAAATCGCCCGCAGGGACGTGGGTGAAATGGAGTTGTCGATGGTGAAGGTTCTGGCATCCAAAACAGGATTGGCTTTCGGATTGGCGGCCTTGTGCTCTGTCTTCGCGCCGACAACGCTGCACGCGCAGGACGATTCCACGATCGGCTATCGCATGGCTGCCGGTGACACGCTGATCGGCGTGAGCCAAGAATATGTGATCGGCAGAGATGCGGCAGCCCGCCTCGCACGCCTCAACAGAATTCAAAACCCCCGCCGCATTCCTATCGGAACCGTCATTCGCATTCCGCGCGACCAGCTGGTCTATCGCCCTGCCGGTCTGGCGGTGCTGAGCTCACGGGGTCCGGTAACTATCGACGGCGTCGAAGCAAGCCAAGGCGCCGAATTGCGTGAGGGCGCCGTGGTGCAAACGGGCCCCGGCGGATTTGTTTCGTTCCAGACTGTCGATGGTGCGGCAATTTCCCTGCCGTCCAACACCCTCGCCCGTCTCGAACGTTCGCGTATCTATCTCTTGCGCGACCTGCGCGATGTGCATTTTCGCATTCTCAGTGGCCGCGGAGAGGTAATCGCGCCTACCCTGCGGGATGACGAACGCTGGCAAACCAGCACGCCGGTGTCGGTGACGGCGGTACGCGGCACTGTCTACCGCGTCGGCTACTCGGAAGAGGCGGAGCTTGGCCTGACCGAGGTGGTCGAAGGAAGTGTCGCCGTCACTGCTGACGAAGCCGCCACAGTCGCTCAGGAAGGCTTCGGTGTCGTGGTCGTCGACGAGGGTCTCAGTCCTCCGGAAGCACTGCTTCCACCGCCCGAGATCGAAAATGCCAATGCGATACAAACCGGGGAGGCTGTGGCGTTCGAGATCGCTTTGCCGGAAGGCGCAGTTGCGCTGCGCACGCAGCTCGCCACCGATGCAGGTTTTCTTGAGCTTTTCGCGGAAGATATTTCCTCGGAGGGCGCAGCCTTCACTGACCTGCCGAACGGACGCTATTTCATTCGCAGTCGAGGAATTTCCGCAAACGGACTGGAAGGGCTCAGCGCGCCGGTCGCCGAAAACTTCCGTCGCAAACGTTTGGGCAGTGAAGCATCGGTGGAGGCCTCGCCAATCGAAGATGGCTACCGCTTTGCGTGGCTCCCTCAAGGTGAGGGCACGACGCATTTTGCCTTTCAGCTCTGGCGGGAGGGGGAAAGCGATGCGCCGCTGTATGATGAAATCGCCTTGCCCGGCTCGGCGACAGTCGTCACGGGGTTGGAGCCCGGCACTTACGTCTGGCGCGTGGCCGCCATTCAGGCCGATGAAGAGGACGGGCTTTTGAAGATTTGGGGTTCCGAACAGAGGCTCGCGGTCTCGGCCGAGTAATGTCTCGGGACCAGGGGTAAGGATCGACGCATCATGGTGGTTCGCCGCATCCTTGCTGAATGGTGGGTCCTCCTTTTCGCGATGGCTGTGCTTGGCACGCTGGCTGCCTATGGGGAGCTGACTAATCGTCTGGATGCGCGGATCCTCGATCGTGCCGCAAGCCTTGCGAGGGCAGAAATCTCCGACGACATTCTGATTGTCGCGATCGATGACGACAGTCTGGCCGAGCTTGGCGCTTGGCCATGGCCGCGAAGCCTGCACGCGCAGCTGATCGATCAGCTCACCGCCAGTGAAGCCGATCAGGTCTTGTACGATATGCTGTTTCTGGAGCCGACTTCAGAAGCAGAGGATGACGCTTTCGCCCGCGCTATCGCGCGCAATGGCAATGTGTTTCTGCCGTTCACCTTTGTGCCGATGCAAAATGCCCGCAGCGGCCTCGAACCGGCGATGCCTTTGCCGGTATTTGCCAATGCAGCAGCGGGGATGGGCCACGTGACGATTGCACCCGATGCCGACGGTGTCTTGCGGCGCTTCGCTTTCGATCTTGAGATTGGCGGCATCACCTATCCGCATTTCGTCCAGAGTGCAGTCGAAGCCGATCCGGATTTCGACGCTACGCTGCCCTCTGCGCCGGTGATGGCGTTCCACCCGGTCGGCTCCTATGCGCACGTGTCTGCCGCCGATGTTATCGAAGGGCGTTTGCCCAGCGAATTCTTGCGCGGTCGCACGATATTGGTCGGAGCCACTGCTCAGGGCATGGGCGATCGCTATTCGGTCGGTGCACGCGATGTGGCGGTGATGCCCGGAGTGGAGACGCAGGCCAATCTGCTCGATGCGACGCGAAGCAATGCTCTGGTGAAGGATCTGCCGAACGGGTGGTCTGCCGCGCTAGCGGTATTTGCTCTCCTCATCCAGTTTCTGGTGTTCTGGAAAATGTCCCCGCGCGCCGGCCTCATTGCGACACTTGCCCTCGCTTTCGCGATTGGCCTGTTGACGGTGGTGCTGGTTCCGATGGCAGGGCTATGGGTTGCCCCGGGCGCAGCTTTGCTTGTGGTCCTGCTGTCCTATCCCTTCTGGAGCTGGCGCAGGCTCACCTCGGTCAGTTCCTATCTGGAAGAAGAGGCGGCCTTCCTGCGGCCGGAAGGAGCGCAGCGCGCGCAAGTCGACGGGTTCGACCAGATCGCCCGGCAGGTCGGGCGGATGCGGCGGCTGGTGAGCCGGGTCAATCGTGGCTTCCAGTTCATGCGCAAGGTCATCGAGGCGGCGCCGGATGCGATCCTCGTGCTCGATCGCGCGTCTCAAGTGACCATGGCGAACCGGCAGGCGCAGGATCTGTTTCCGCATTGGCAGGAGGCTGAGCCGGGCCCGCTAGACGAACTCCTGGCGAAGCATGAGGTCGAACAAATCGCCGAGCGGGAAGAAATGCGCTTCCCCGATGGCCGCACTTTCCTCGTCGCCCGCGCGCCTTTTGAAATGGAAGATGATGCCGACGGCGGCGAAATCTTCGCACTGCGCGATGTGACCGATAGCCGCAGGCGAGACGAGGAGCGCCGCGAGATGCTCGAATTTCTCTCGCACGATATGCGCTCCCCGCAGGTTGCGATTATCGGGCTGGCGCGCAAATTGCCCGATCAGGACGAAGAGGGCGTGCCCGAACGGATCAAAAACCAGGCAGAGCGGACTCTGAAACTCGCCGACGATTTCGTGCAGCTTGCTCGCCTCGAAGAGACGCCACTGGATTTCGAAGACACCGATATTGCCGCCCTGATCGAAGAGGCGAACGACAGGGCTTACGCTCTCGCGCGGCACAAGCGGATCGAGGTGATCCAAGCAGTGCCCGACGATCCGGTGTTTGCATTTGTGGATGCATCGCTGATCGCGCGCCTGCTCGATAATTTGCTCGGTAATGCGATAAAATTTGCGCCGGAAGGCAGCCGGATCGAGATGTCGCTGAGGCAAGTTAATGACGACTGGGTGCAGATATCTGTCGCCGATCAGGGGCCGGGCCTGCCGCCCGAACGCCTGCGCAAACCTTTCGCGCGGTTTGGCGCGCATCAGAGCAAGGCGGGGCCGAGCGTGGGCCTTGGCCTGACTTTCGTGAAGCGCGTGGTGGACAAGCATCGCGGGACGATCAAAGTCACCTCGGGTGAAGGCGAGGGCACCTGTTTCACTATCGATCTGCCAACCAATGGCAGCGTCAACGATTGAGATCAGTCCGTGCGTGCATCAGCGACGAGGGCACGGGCCAACGCGGTGATGTGCTCATCGTCGATTGCGCAGTCGGACGCCTCGGCCACCCCGCGATAGGTGACTTCACCCGAAGCGCGATCGAGGATGACGAGTGTCGCCCGCACGCGCCGCGCATCGCAGCGATCGAGCAGTCCCCGATCGCGCGGCTGCGATGTCCAAATGACGTTTTCGCTGCTCGACGCAGCCGGATCGGCGACGCCGCTTTGCGCATTACGCTCTGCCAGCGCGAAATCGGCGATGAGCTGACCATCGCCTGAAACTTGCACATCATTTTCGCGGAAAGCTTCGGTCAGCGCCTTGCCAAAGGCACCGCGCAAGGATGCATCATCCTCAAATGGAGCGAGTTGAATTTCACTGCCCTGGTCAAAGGCACCAGTCGTGGAAACAATCGCAGGCGGCGCCGTCACCGCACAGGCACCCAAAGCAAAGGAGAGGCACAGCGCCATCCAGTGGCTTCGGGCTCCAGCAGTGCGCAGTTTCAGTAATGGAATTGGAATTTACTCCACCGGACGCGCTTCGCGCTCTGCCAACTCTGCATCATCGAAGAATGCATCCATGCGGTAGCCGAAACCGAAGACGGTTTGAATAGCAAAGCCGTTGTGCGGTCGCAGCTCCAGCTTCGAGCGCACGCGCGAGACATGCATGTCCAGCGTGCGCGTGGCGATGTCGCCCATATTGCCCCAGATCTGCGAGAATATGTAGCTACGCGAGAGCGGGCGGTTCAGGTTTTCGAAGAAAAGCGCAGCGACCTTGAATTCCTTGGACGTCAGCTTGACCCGCTCACCCTTGTGCTCGATCTCTTCGTTCAGGCGATCGATCTTGTATTCGCCATAGGTCTGGAAACGTTCGCTCCGGCCTGCCGTGCCGTGACGGCGCGCCGCTGCTTCGATGCGCGCGAGGATGACTTCTTCGCTTTCCGGCTTGACGATATAGTCGCTCGCGCCCTGTTCCAAGCCTTTGACGATATCGGCCTTGTCGGATCGGCTGGTGATCAGAATGAAGGCAGGCGGCTGGTCGAGCGTGTCGTTGCCCCACTGGACCACTTCCGGGCCGGTTGCACCTGGCATGTTCCAGTCAACAAGAACGACATCATATGTTTCGCGACGCAAAGCGACGAGCAAGTCTTTCCCATTGCGAAATGTGTCGAACGTGTGCCCCGAAGATTCCAGGCAGCCGGTGATCTGCGCCAGCACTTCCTGATCGTCATCCGCTACTGCAATTCTCATTCAGCCACCCGATAGTCGTGTTACTTTTTGTTCTGATTGTTTTCTCAACTTACGTGCCAAAAACGCGATTTTCTACAAAATGCACCCTGAAATGGATGATTCTTACGAGATTTTACATTTGCGCGTTCTTAAGTGGTTTTGCCGGGATGTTGCGGGGCTCCAAGCTTTACCTGCGCTGCCTTTTTCGCCATTGGGGCAGGCACTGATCTGAAGGGAGTTTGCATGCAGCCTGTCCGCACTGACTGGACGCGAGAGGAAATCGCGGCGCTGTTCGATTTACCGTTCACTGAACTCGTCTTTCGCGCCGCCGAAGTGCACCGCGCGCATCACCGCGCAGGCGAAGTGCAGCTGTGCACCTTGCTCTCAATCAAGACCGGCGGCTGCCCGGAGGATTGCGGATATTGTTCGCAAAGCGCGCATGCCGATAGCGGCGTCGAAGCGACCAAGCTGATGGATGTGCGACAAGTTCTGCAATCGGCGGCGCAGGCGAAGGACGCGGGAAGCCAGCGTTTCTGCATGGGAGCTGCATGGCGCAACCCGAAAGAACGCGACATGCCCAAGATCGTCGAGATCGTGAAAGGCGTGCGCGAGATGGGCATGGAAACCTGCATGACGCTGGGCATGCTTTCGCCTTCGCAGGCCGAGCAACTCAAGGAAGCGGGTCTCGATTACTACAATCACAATGTCGATACCGGCCCCGAATATTACGACCGCGTGATCACCACGCGCAAATACCAAGACCGCCTCGATACGCTGTCCAATGTGCGCGAGGCTGGCATCAATGTGTGTTCGGGCGGGATCGTCGGCATGGGTGAGACGCGCGATGACCGCGTCGGCTTCGTCCACACGCTGGCCACGCTGGAGCGGCATCCGGAAAGTGTACCGGTCAACGCGCTGGTGCCGGTGAAGGGCACTCCGCTTGGCGACATGCTCGCCGATACGCCAATGGCCAAGATCGACGATATCGAATTCGTCCGCACCGTGGCGGTCGCGCGCATCTGCATGCCGATGAGCATGGTGCGCCTTTCCGCCGGACGCGAGAGCATGAGCGATGCGACGCAGGCGCTCTGCTTC
This sequence comes from Aurantiacibacter sp. MUD61, assembly GCF_027912455.1. Taxonomy (NCBI): domain Bacteria; kingdom Pseudomonadati; phylum Pseudomonadota; class Alphaproteobacteria; order Sphingomonadales; family Erythrobacteraceae; genus Aurantiacibacter; species Aurantiacibacter sp. MUD61. The sequence continues at coordinate 190,119 of NZ_CP115446.1, read as the reverse complement.
ATGGCCGGGGCGAACTCGATCTTCACCGGCGACAAACTGCTGACCGCGCCCAATGCGGGCGACGATAGCGACGCGGCGATGTTCGAGCGGCTTGGTCTCACGCCCATGCAGGGTGAAGAGCCCATGAGGGCTGTCGGCGGCTGTTCGGGTGGCTGCGCGACCGCCCCGCAGGAGGCGCAGGCAGAGCTGACCTGATCGCCTGAACACGCGCCCATGCTCGATTACATCCGCCAATCGCTCGATCGCATCGCAGCGAAGGATCGCCGCCGTGTGCTGCGTCCGGCGCAGCTTGCTGGCGGTGGCCGGATCATGCGCGATGGACGCGAATTGCTCGACTTCTCCAGCAACGATTACCTCGGGTTAGCGCGCCATCCTTTGCTTGCAGAGCGGGCCGCCGACTATGCGCGGCGCTTAGGCGCAGGCGCGGGAGCTTCCCGCCTGATCACCGGTACGTCCGCTGAGCATGAAGCGGTGGAAGCGCGCATTGCCGCATTCAAGGGGAGTGAAGCCGCGCTGGTCATGGCGAGCGGATGGCAGGCCAATGCGGGCATTATTCCGGCGCTCGCCAATGCCGCTCCGAACACCGCGATTTTCGCTGACGAGCTGGTGCACAATTCGATCCACGCCGGATGCCGCGGCGCGAAGGCAGACGTGCATTTCTATCGCCACAATGATGCAAGCGACTTGCAACGATTGTTGAACGATCATGCAAGCAAATACGACGCGCGCATCATCATCACCGAAAGCGTGTTCAGCATGGATGGCGACCGTGCCGATTTGGCTGCGCTGAACGCCATCGCGCGCAAGCATGACGCGCTGCTCTATGTCGACGAAGCGCATGCCACCGGCGTGCTCGGCAAGGGCGGGGCGGGGCTGACGGCCGACAATCCCGGCGCAGACATCGTGATGGGCACATTCAGCAAGGCGATGGGTGGCTTCGGCGCCTATGTCGCCTGTTCCGATCTGATGCGCGATTACCTGATCAACATGTGCGCTGGCCTGATTTTTTCCACCGCCACTCCGCCTGCGCTGCTCGGCGCAATGGATGCGGCGCTCGACATTGTGCCCGACATGGATGCGGAGAGGGCGCATCTCGCTGAGCTGGGCGAGCAGTTGCGCGAGGGATTGAACGGCATGGGCTTCGATACGCTCGGCTCCACCTCGCAGATCGTGCCGCTGGTTGTTGGGCCGGAAAGCGATGCGCTCGCACTCGGTCAGCACCTGATCGAGCGCGGAATTGCCGCCCTGCCAATCAGGCCGCCGACCGTGCCCAAAGGGACCAGCCGCATCCGCCTTGCCCTGCGCTCGACTTTGGAGAGCGCTGATGTGACAAAGGCGCTGGAGGCCATCGCCGAATGGAAAGCAGCATGAACCGTTTCGCCATCACAGGCACCGATACCGATGTCGGCAAGACGGTGTTTGCCGCCGGCCTCGCGCAGGCGCTCAAGGCGCATTACTGGAAGCCTGTGCAAGCGGGCCTCGAGGGCGAGACGGATAGCCAGAAAGTCGCGCGGCTGGCGCCCGACGCCACCGTAGTTGAGGAAATGTATCGCCTCAATACGCCATGCTCGCCGCATGCTGCTGCCGACATCGATGGCACGATGATTTGTGACACCGACCTTCATTTGCCGACCGCCGAAGGGCCGCTCGTGGTGGAGGGGGCGGGTGGATTTTTCGTGCCGCTGCATACGGACATCCTTTACTCGGAGATCATGCAGCGTTGGGATCTGCCGGTCATTATCGTCGCGCGCACGACGCTTGGCACGATCAATCACACGCTGCTAACGCTCGAAGCCGTGCATGCGGCGGACCTCGAAGTGGCGGCCACCGTGTTCGTCGGCGATGCGGAGCCGGTCGCGGAGAAAGCGATTATGGATTTCGGTTTTGCCGACCCGCATCTCGGGCGGCTGCCTTTCCTTGATCCGCTCAATGCCGAAACACTGGCGGCGGCCTTTGCCGAGCATATCAATCTCAGCGTCCTCGATGACTGACCGCTCACCGGTCTGGCACCCCTTCCACCAGCACGGGCTGGGCGAGCCGATCCCGCTGGTCGATCGGGCTGAAGGCGCGGTGCTACACACTTCCGACGGGCGCGAGGTGCTGGACGTTATCTCCAGCTGGTGGGTGATTACGCACGGCCATAACCACCCGCGAATTGTCGAAGCGATCCAGCACCAGGCCGAGCAGCTCGACCAGCTGATTTTCGCCGGGTGGACGCATCAACCGGCAGAAGATCTGGCGCGCGGGCTGCGGGCGATAATGCCGGAAGCGCTGGAGTATGTGTTCTACTCGGACAGCGGTTCGACTGCGGTGGAAGTCGCGCTCAAAATGGCGCTGGGGTTCTGGGCCAACACTGGCCAGCCGCGTCACAAGATCGTCGTGATGGAGCATAGCTATCACGGCGACACCATCGGCGCGATGAGCATTGGCGAGCGCGGCGTTTTCAACAAGGCTTACAGCCCTTTACTGTTCGATGTTGAGACCATTCCTTTCCCGTATAAGGGTAGCGAGCAAGGCACTCTGGACGCATTGGAAGCAGCCTGTGCTGGCGGCGACACCGCTGCCTTTATCGTCGAGCCGCTGGTTCTCGGCGCAGGCGGAATGCTGATGTATTCGCCCGATATATTGCGTGAGATGCGCGCTATCTGCTCACGCCACGATGTGCTTTTCATCGCCGATGAAGTCATGACCGGCTGGGGACGCACGGGCACTCTGCTGGCGTGTGAACAGGCGGGCGTGGTGCCCGATTTCCTTTGTCTCGCGAAAGGCCTCACCGGTGGCTCGATGCCGCTCGCCGTGACGATGGCGACCGCACCGATTTACGATGCGCATTATTCGACCGACCGTGCGAAGATGTTCTTCCATTCCTCCAGCTTCACCGCCAATCCGATCGCCTGTGCGGCGGCGAATGCGAACCTCGCGATCTGGCGCGAAGAGCCGGTGCTGGATCGGATTGCGAACCTCGCCCAGCGCGAAAGTGAGGGCTTCGCCCGACTCGCCGAAAGCCATTCAGTCAGCAACATCCGCCAATGCGGCAGCGTGATCGCGATGGATGTCGATGCGGGCGAAAGCGGCTACCTCGCCGACGTCGGCCTCACAATGCGCGAAGGCCTGTTCAGGCGCGAGATACTGCTGCGTCCGCTCGGCAATACGCTTTACCTCATGCCGCCGTACTGCATCACCGATGCGCAATTGGAGCGCGTATTCACCGCGATCGACGAGGTTCTGACCGAGGCTCTCTAATGCGCGTCCGGCTGGTTGTCGGGATGCGCGCGTTTAAAGGGCTCCAAGGCATTGCACGCGCTCTCGATCCGCACGATGCGTGGGCAGTCGGTCAGGTCGAAATCGAAGCGTCGCGCATTGTAGAGCTGCGGGATCAGCACGGTCTCGAAGAAGCCCGGCGCATCGAACAGGAAATCCCCGCTATCGAGCTGGGCGAGGCGCGCCTCCACCGGTGTCAGCGTCTTGGCCAGCCAGTGGCGATACCAAATGTTGATCTCCTCCTGATCGTGGCCGAGCGGGTTCTTCAGATACTTGAGCACCGGCAGGTTGAGCGGCGCGTGGAGCTCCGTTGCAATGGCATAGGCCAGTTCGCGCGCGATGTAGCGGTGGTCCAGCCCCGATGGCAGCAGCGGCTTGTCGCGATAGGCTTCGTCCAGCCATTCGATAATCGCCATGCTCTGCGCGCGGTCGCCGCTCTCGGTCTCCAGCATGGGGACGGTAGCGAAGGGGTTGCGGCTGGTGAAGGCCTCATCCTTTTGCGCGCTCTCAAGCAGGTTCACCGGGCAGTTCTCATAGGCGATGCCCTTCAATTCCAATGCGCAGCGCAGGCGGTAACTCGTGCTGCTGCGCCAATATCCGTAGAGTTTCATGGGCACCTCCTCGATGCTCGCACGTTAGCGATGTAGTGCATTGTGCGTGAAAGTTTCATCTGTTACTAAATGACTATGAGCTATCAGACTGGTTTTCTCAACCACTTCGCCAGCGAGGCCGTTCCCGGCGCGCTGCCTGAAGGCCGCAATTCGCCGCAGCGACCGGCCTTTGGCCTTTATGCCGAACAGTTCAGCACCAGCGCCTTTACCGTGCCGCGCGCAGAGAACCGCCGCAGCTGGCTGTACCGAATGCGGCCGACCACAGAACATGGCGCGTTTACGCCTTATACCGGGGCGGAGCGCTTGGCTGCGCCGGATGGCACGCAAACCACGCCCAATCGCCTGCGCTGGGATCCGCTTTCCATGCCCGACAGCGATGTCGATTTCATCGACGGCATGGTGACCTACGGCGGCAATGGCGGCCCGTCCGAAGGCGGGATCGGCATCCATCTCTACGCCGCGACGGTGAGCATGGACGCGCGCGCATTTCAGAACAGCGATGGCGAGATGTTGATCGTCCCGCAGCAGGGCGCTCTGCTCATCACGACCGAGCTCGGCCGGATGGATGTGCCGCCGGGCCACATCGCCGTGATCCCGAAAGGCATGCGCTTCCGTGTAGAGCTGACCGAGGGCCCAGCGCGTGGCTACATTTGCGAGAACTACGGCGCGCCTTTCCGCCTGCCCGATCTCGGCCCCATCGGCGCGAATGGCCTTGCCAATCCGCGCGATTTCGAAACGCCGGACGCATGGTTCGAAGACCGCGACGGGGACTTCGAGGTGGTCCAGAAGTTCAACGGCAAGCTCTGGACGACCACGATCGACCATTCGCCCTTCGATGTCGTCGGCTGGCACGGCAATTCCGCGCCCTATCGCTACGATCTGGCGCGCTTCAACACCATTGGCACGGTCAGTTTCGACCATCCCGATCCGAGCATCTTCACCGTACTGACCAGCCCAAGCGACACGCCGGGCACCGCCAATTGCGATTTCGTGATTTTCCCACCGCGCTGGATGGTGGGTGAAGACACCTTCCGCCCGCCGTGGTTCCATCGCAATGTCATGAGCGAGTTCATGGGCCTTATCCATGGCGAGTATGACGCGAAGGAAGGTGGCGGCTTCGTCCCCGGCGGCGCATCGCTCCACAACCAGTTCAACGGGCATGGCCCCGATGTCGACAGCACCGCGAAAGCGATGGCTGCCGACCTCAAACCGCACAAGATCGACAACACGCTGGCTTTCATGTTCGAAAGCCGCGCGATCATCCAGACCACCGACTTCGCCATGAATGGCGGCCTCCTGCAGGACGATTACGATGCCTGCTGGAGTGGATTTCCGAAAGCGAGACTTCCCTGAATGACTATCGAACTCGACTTCACGCATGATGCCAACGCCACCAGCTGGGTGGAGAGCGCAAACGGCCATCCCGATTTCCCCGTGCAGAATCTGCCCATCGGCGTTTTCAGCCACGGTGACAGCGCGCGGCGCGGCGGTGTGGCTATCGGAGACTTCATCCTCGACTTGCCAGGTGTCGCCACTGCCTTGCCAGAGGGAGGTTACGACGCTGCGCTCCTCGGCAATGCGCCGGTCCTGAACGCACTGTTCGCAGAGGGGCGCGACATGCTGTTCTCCTTGCGTGGTGCGGTTTTCACGGCTCTGACTGATGCCAGCTTTCGCGAAGATGTCGAACCGCATCTCTATCCGGCCAGCGAATGCACCATGCACCTGCCGTTCCTCGTCCACGATTACACCGATTTCTACACGGGCATTCACCACGCGGTGAACATCGGCAGCCTGTTCCGCCCAGACAATCCGCTGCTGCCGAACTACAAGCATGTCCCCATCGGCTATCACGGCCGCAGTTCTTCGATCTGCGTGTCCGGCACCGATGTGAAGCGCCCGACTGGCCAGCAGAAGCCGGCAGAGGAAGGTGGCACTCCGGAGTTTGGCCCATCCAAGCGGCTCGATTACGAGCTCGAAATGGCGATCTGGATCGGGCAGGGCAATGACCTTGGCGATCCGATCCCGGTGGGTGAGGCAGAAGAGCACATCGCTGGCATCTCGATCCTCAACGATTGGTCGGCGCGCGATATCCAGGCGTGGGAGTACCAGCCGCTTGGCCCGTTCCTCGCCAAAAACTTCGCTTCCACCGTCTCCCCTTGGGTGGTGACGATGGATGCGCTCGCGCCGTTCCGCACTGCGCAGCCTGCGCGCGCAGAGGGCGATCCCGAGCCGCTTCCCTACCTGCAGCACGATACGAGCCACGCGGCGTTCGGCATCCAGATGGAAGTGCTGATCACAACGCCCAAGATGCGCGAAGCCGGGGCAGAACCGCACCGCCTCTCGCATGGGCCCATGACGGCGATGTACTGGACCGCCGCGCAGCTGATCGCGCACCATTCGGTCGGCGGATGCAACATGCAGCCGGGCGACCTGCTGGGCACCGGCACGCTCACAAGCGGTGAAGAAGGCGGCGAAGGCAGCCTGATCGAGCTGACCGAAGGCGGCAAGAAGAGCATCAGCCTGCCCAATGGAGAGGAGCGCAAGTTCCTCGAGGATGGCGACGAAGTCATCATGCGCGCTTATGCCGAGAAGGATGGCTACGCCCGCATCGGCATGGGCGAGTGCCGCGCGAGGATCGTGGGCTGATTCGCGCCTGTCGGACCCTGCCGCAGCGGCAGGGTGTGACAGGTGTGACAGTGTCCAGATGAACAAAAAAGCCCCCGGAAATCCTGTGCGATTTCCGGGGGGTTTTTGCCGAGCGTGGTGTTTTGAAGAGGCCATGACCGCATGGCTCGCAAACGCGCCGCCTGTAGGAAAGCTATTGGCGCTCGCGCCCTATTCGTGTCGAAGCGCGTCGATCGGGTCGAGCTTGCTTGCGCGGTGGGCGGGGTAATAGCCGAAGGTGATCCCCATCAGCGCGGAAAACAGGAATGCGATGATATTGAGAGCGGGATTGAACAGGAAGGGCAGATCGATAAGCCCCGCCAGCAGGACGGATAGCCCGAAAGCAAGCCCGATCCCTATCAATCCGCCGAAACAGCACAGCACCACGGCCTCTGTCAGGAATTGCAGCCTGACTTCCTTGGCGAGCGCGCCAATGGCAAGGCGGATACCGATTTCGCGGGTTCGCTCGGTCACCGACACCAGCATGATATTCATGATGCCGATCCCGCCGACAAGCAGGCTGATCGCAGCGATTACCGTGACGACCAGCGTCATCGTTCCGGTAATCTGGCTGACCGTGTCGCTGATTTCCGCCGTATCGAAGAGGTTGAAGTTGTTTTCTTCACCCTCCTGGATAACGCGCCGTTCGCGAAGCAGCGCAATCAGCTGAGACTGCAGCCTGTCCGCGCTATAGCTGGGATCGTATTTGACGACGAAGAAGTCGAGATTGTTATTACCGCTGAAGCGACGCTGCACGGCGCTGAGCGGCATGAAAACCACATCATTATTGTCACCGACGCCCGAGCTTGACCGTTCTTCGGTGGTGCCGATTACCTGGCATGTTACATTGTTGAGACGCATGGTTTCGCCAATGACGGCATCTTCGACGAAGATTTCGTCTGCCACGGTGGGGCCGACGATGCAGACGCTTTCCCCACGCGCTTCTTCGTCGTCGGTAAAACCGCGGCCTTCGACGATTTCGATATTCTGCGCGGCGAAGAAATCGCGATTGGCGCCCTGGACATTGGTTTCCCAATCCTGCCCGTTGTGAAACGCGATGGCGCCGCGATTGACGGAGCCCGCCGTAAGCTCGACCCCGGCGATCTGGTTGCGGACGGCAATGATGTCGTCTTCCTCGAAAGGTGGCGCCCCGACGCCCCGTTCGACGCTGCGCGGCACGACGATGAACTGGTCCGAACCCAGCCCTGCAATGTCTTCCTGGACATCTGCCGTCAGGCCCTGGCCCAGCGTGACCATGGTGATCACGGCAGCGACGCCGATAATGATGCCGAGCGTTGTCAGGAAACTGCGCAGCAGGTGCCGCCGAATTTCGCGCATGGCGAGCAGCAGAGTGGCTCCGAGCATCCGCATCACACGTCCTCGTCAATCGGTTGGCCCATCCGGTGGCCCGTGTCCACGCGCTCCACCAGTCCATCGCGGAAATGCACGATGGTGCGGGCATATTCGGCCATTTCTTCCTCGTGCGTAACCATCAGCACGGTGATTCCGGTTTTGCTCAGATCGGCGAGCAATTCCATGATTTCGATAGAGCGTTCGGTGTCGAGGTTGCCGGTAGGTTCGTCCGCCAACAGCACGTCAGGATCTGTCACCAATGCTCGGGCAATGGCCACGCGTTGTTGCTGGCCTCCTGAAAGTTCTGCCGGAGTGTGCGTAGCCCATGGCAGCAGCCCCACCTTGTCCAGCGAACGCTCGGCAGCTTGCCGCCGCGCCTTCTTGCTTTCGCCGCGATAGAGCAGCGGGAGTTCGACATTCTCCAGCGCGGTCGTACGCGCCAGCAGGTTGAAACCCTGGAAAACGAAGCCGAGGTAGCGGCGACGCAGCAGCGATCGCTGGTCGCGGCTCAGATTCTGCACTTCCACGTCGCGGAACTTGAAGACGCCGCTGGTCGGCACATCGAGGCAGCCGAGGATGTTCATCGTCGTCGACTTGCCCGAGCCAGACGGCCCCATCACCGCCACGAAATCGCCGCGGTCAATGGCAAGATCCACACCCTTCAGCGCCTGGAACGCCGCAGGTCCGGTGCCGAAGGTCTTGGTGATGCCTTCCAGTTCTATGAGCGGCGCTTCGCTCACTGCGAACCGATACCTTCGCCGGTGACGACTTCCATCCCCGGCTCCAGTTCTTCCGAAGTCACCACGGTAAAGCGGCCATCGCTGCGCCCGGTGACGACTTCGATGGCGCGAAGCGTGCCATCCTCTTCCACCACGTAGACAGACTGGCGACTGCCGACGCCGATCGTGGCTTCTTCGGTTCGATCGAGGCCGAAGCCCGGATCGCCGAAGATGCCGCCGCCCTCTTCTTCCTCCTCCGGATCGTAGCGGAGCGCGCTGTTTGGCACGAGCATCTGCTCACCGGTGCTGTCGGTCGCAATCGTGGCGGTCGCGGTCATGCCGGGGCGCAGCAGCCCGTCGCCATTGCTGACGACCAGCCGCGCTTCGTAGGAGACCACCTGCTGGCCGCCGCCCTGCTGTTGCTGCCCGATCTGCGCGATATTGTTCGAAGCGAGGTCGACCCGTTCCACTGTCGCGGGGAAGCGGCGGCCGGGATAGGCATCGACAGTGAAGGTCGCGTCCTGGCCGGCTTCGACCTGGCCGACATCGGCCTCATCCAGATCGACGCGGAGCTGCATGGTGGCGAGGTCTTCAGCGAGCACGAACAATGTCGGCGTGTTGAAGCTGGCGACCACGGTCTGGCCCGGTTCCACCTGCCGTGCGAGCACGACGCCTGAGACAGGCGAGCGGATTACTGCGCGATCGAGGCTGACCTGCGCAGAGGAAAGCTGCGCGCGGGCAGAACTGACATTGGCGCGCGCTGCGGCAACGCTTGCACGGCCGCGGTTCACGGCAGCCTGTGCCTGGTCGATTTCCGCCTGGCTGGGCACGCGGCCATCGGACAGGCGCTGCACTTCAAGCAGGCGATCGAGCTGGGCTTCATCGGCTTCGAGCGTCGCCTGCGCTTCTGCCACGCGGGCGACAGCTGCGTTGAGGTTGGCGCGGCTCTGGCGGATCTGGTCACCGATGACTTCGGTGTTGATGCGCGCCAGCACCTGACCGCGCGTAACCTGGTCGTTCACATCGACCAGCACATCGTCGATCCGGCCCGAAACTTCTGAGCCGACCTCGACCTGATTGGTGGGACGCAGGCTGCCCGTTGCCGTGACCGAGAGATCGAGCGAGCGCGTTTCCACCTCCGCGGTCACGTAATTGGGTCGCTCGTCCCCGCCCGAACATTGAGAAATCGCCAGCACAATCAGTATCAGCAGGATAACGCCGAGCCACACGCGCTTGCGCTTGTACCATTTCTTCGGCTTGCCTTCGTCGAGATAGGACTCGATGTCGGTTTCGGTTTCTGTCTGGCTCATTCGGCGTTCCCGTCAGATGTCTGCTGGGCAGCGCGGCCCGGCAGGGAAAAGGCAAAATCACTCTCGCTCCAGCCGCCGCCCAGCGCCTGTGTCAGGCGGACGAAGGCGGTGGCGCGGTCAGCTTCGGCGCTGACCAGGCTGTTGCGCGCGGCAAGCAGCTGGTTTTCGGCAGTCAGCAGCGTGCGGAAATCGGTGAGGCCCGCTTGATACTGGCTGCGCGCCAGAATCGCGGAATTGCTCGCCGCATCGACGGCTTCATTCTGGATTTCGATGCGCTCGTCCGCCGTGCGCTGGTCCACGGCGGCGCTTTCGACTTCTTCCAGCGCGGAAAGGATTTCCTGCTCCCACGCAGCAAGCGATGCGCGCGCGCCTGCCTCTGCACTGTCCACCCGCGCTGCCGTGGCGCCGCCATCGAACAGCAACTGGCTGATCCCGCCGAACACGCTGCCGGTGATGACATCGAACAGATTGCTGAAATTTGTGCCGCCTGTGCCGATCGAGCCGGTGAGGCGGACAAGCGGGAGCAATTGCGCGCGTGCCACGCCGATCCGGGCGCTGCTGGCGATCAGATTGGCCTCTGCCGCCCGCACATCGGGCCTGCGGCTTAGCACTTCGGCAGGCGGGGCAAATCCGGCGAGCTGCGGCGGCGTGGGCACGCGCGCCTCAAGATCGCTTTCGATGGCTTCCAGCACACGGCCGGGCGTTTCGCCAATCAGCGTGGATATGGCGTTGGATGTCGCGGCGAGGCTGCTTTCGAGCAATGGAATGGTCGCAGCGGTGTTAGCGCGCTGGGCGCGGGCCTGTTCGACATCGAGACTTGAGACCAGCCCTGCCTGATTGCGCCAGCGCGCGATCTGCAGATTATCGTCCTGATAGGCGAGCGTATCACGCGCGATCTGGAGTTGTTCTGCCGTGGCGCGCGCGTTGATCGTGGCGATGGCGACCTGGCCGACGATCAGGCGCTGCAGATCGGCTTGCGAATATCCGGCTGCGGCAAAATCAGCGCGCGCGGCGGCAACATTGCCCGAAATCTGCCCGAACAGGTCGAGTTCCCAGCTCGCATCTGCGCCAAGGCTCAGCTGCACGCCGTCGCGCGCATTGTCACCGATATCGCGATTGATCCCGCCGCTGCCAAAGACAGAGGGATAGTAACCAGCGCGCGCCTGCACCAGCGATGCGCGGGCCTGCTCCAGCCGTGCGGCGCTTTGCGCGAGATCACGGTTTTCGACGATCGCCTGCTCGACAAAATCGGTCAGCAGCGGATCGCCCAGCAAGGTCCAGTAATCGGTGAGGTCGGTTTCCATCAGCGCGACATCGCTCTGCGCCCAATCGGAAGGCGTGGCGATCGTGCTTTGCGGAATGTCGGCAGCAGGCGTCGTGCAGGCGCTGAGCACCAGAAGCGCAGGAGCTGCAAGCAGCCCGCCCTTTGCGCCTAGTTTGCTGTTGGATAGTCCCATCCCGCCCCTCAAAATCATGTCCCGCTACAGGCTTACCCCCACCCCGTGCAGGTGCAAGCCCATTTGTGATATCCGGCGCTTAAGCCGTTGAGAATGTAGCCGGCTGGCAACCCGAAGTGCCCTCCACCCATTCCTTACAATTTACATGGTGAACCCCTGTCCACGCCACCATGTCTGATCGAGGAACTGCAGTATCCGCTCGACGAAAGTGTGTTGCGACTACAACACGCGGAAGCGCAAGTGGGGTATGGGCCTTGTCCACTGTCCGAAAGTTAAAGCGCGAGCGGTTAGCGGGTCACTTCCCGCGCAAAGCGCACCGCATCCTCCAGAACGGCAGCGCGGCTGCGCAGGGGTCTGGCAAGGGCAATGAGGATATCGATGTGGTCGACATCCTCATACTGCACCACCTCGGCCTCAACCCCGGCAGAGGTCAGCGCGGCGGCCAGCGAGATGCTGTTGCGTGGACGCACAGTCGTGTCGTCAGCGCCTGTCAGCAAGAGGGCTGGCGGACTGCTGGCATCGGCGAAAGTCACCGGCTGCGTCTCTTCCAGTTCCGGCCAATGGCTGAAGGCGGCGATGGTGGAATCTGTGTCCAGCGGCAGGAAATCATAAGGCCCCGCAAGGCCGATCATGCCGGCAATCGCTGCGCGGTCTTCCCCCAACCATTGCGGGTCTTTTGCCAGCATGGCCGCGATATGCGCTCCCGCAGAATGGCCCATCACCACGATATTGTCCGGATCGCCGCCATATTGCGCGGCATTGGCGCGGACCCAGCGGATGGCTTCCGCACCGTCCTCGACAAAGCCGGGGAAGCGCACTTCGGGAACGAGGCGATAGTCCGGTACCACGGTGATAAAGCCCTGCGCCGCCAGCGCGCGTCCCACGAAATCATAGCCTTCGCGCGTGCCGCTGTTCCAGCTGCCGCCATAGAGCCAGACGATGACCGGCTTCACGTCATCGGTGGCTTCAACCGGCGCATAGACATCGAGCTTCTGCCGTTCATGCGCGCCATAGGCCACATCGCTAGCCACCTGAGCACTGTTCGCATCCTTCGGCACCAGAGCGTTGAAGGTGCGAAGGCGATCGACCGAGAACGAGATGCCGATGGCGACGATCGCGAGAAGGGGCAGGGCGATGAGATATTTCATCCGCGCCTTTTGGACCGGCTGCACTGGCGCGGCAAGCCTGACTAAAAGCCCAATACCGCGCGAAGCCTTCCATATTGCGCGGGCTGCGCTACATGGCGGATATGATTGCACTCACCGGCTGTCTCGCCATCATCCTGATCGCCCTGCTGCTCGCGCCCCAAACGCCTTTTGCACGGCTCTGTCACCGGCAGCTGGTCGAGCGTCCTTCCTCCGCACTGGCCAAATTCCGTCCGCATCACATAATCTATGCGGTGATCCTCATCCCGGTCATGTTGAGCGGAGGCGAGTTCATCGCATTGCTCGGCCCGGAATTTTTCGCCGCCTATGCCATGGAACTGGCGATCTATGTGGATGCGGTGATTGTGAGCGTGCTCGCGAGCACGGCCGCTTCGATCAAGGCGTTTGCGGGGAGTGTGCGGCAGAGGTTCAATCGTCTCAGCGGTCGCAAGACTGCTCGCACGAAGCGCACCGCGCGCAAGCCGCAGCGTGATCGCATGCCCGCCAATGACGATGAGCATGCGCCCGCCATGCCGATGGCGGCCTGATCGATGCCGCTGCGAATTCCGGGCTTCGGCAAGACACGCCGCGACGCTGGCTCCGCACCGCTGGCAGGGATCAAGGTCGTCGAGTTGGCGCGCATTCTGGCAGGGCCCTGGGCAGGGCAGGTGCTTGCCGATCTGGGGGCTGAAGTCATCAAGGTCGAAAGCCCCGAAGGCGACGACACCCGCCGCTGGGGCCCGCCCTTCATCGATCGCGAGAATGGCAGCAAGGATGCCGCCTATTTCCACGCCGCCAACCGCGGCAAGACCAGCACGATCGCCGATTTCACAAAAGCGGATGATCTGGCGCGCGTAAAAGCGCTGATCGCGGATGCCGATGTGGTGATCGAGAATTTCAAGCTGGGCGGGCTTGCGAAATACGGCCTCGACTATGCCAGTCTGAAGTCCGCCAATCCGCGCCTCGTCTATTGCTCGATCACCGGCTTCGGCCAGGATGGCCCCTATGCGGCGCGCGCCGGATATGACTTCATCATCCAGGGTATGAGCGGGATCATGGATCTGACCGGCGAGCCGGACGGAGCACCGCAGAAAATCGGCGTCGCTTATGCAGACATCATGACCGGGCTTTACGCGGTGATCGGAATTCAGGCGGCGCTGCGCCAGCGCGAGGCGACAGGGCGCGGGCAATTTGTCGATATGGCGTTGCTCGATGTGATGGTCGGCACGCTGGGCAATCAGGCGATGAACTATCTCGCCTCCGGCCGCACGCCCAAGCGGCTTGGCAATGCCCATCCGAACATCGCGCCCTATGAGGCATTCGCGGCGAAGGACGGCTGGCTGATCGTTGCTGTGGGGAATGACAACCAGTTCGCGCGCTTTGCCGAGGCGATCGACATGCCTGTGCGTGAGGAATGGCGCACGAATGCGCGGCGGGTGAAGAACCGCGAAAGCCTGTCCGCCTCGATCAAGCGCCGGATTGCCGAATGGGATCGCGACGCACTGCTCGCCAAGATGGAAGAAGTGCGTGTGCCCGCTGGCCCGATCAATACGGTCAGACAGGCGCTCACCGATCCGCAGATCGAAGCGCGCGGCATGGTGGTGGAGCTTGAAGAGGGCCTGCGGGGGCTGCGCACACCGATCCGTTTTTCCGAAGGTGAACTGGCGGTGGGCAAAGCTTCGCCCGCACTGCCCGCGAATGACGACTGACAGGCTTTAGCGAGAACCTTCGCAAGGCTCGCGGCCTAACTCCCCGATTGCAGAACCCAAAAAAGAAGGGCCGGGAGATCGCTCTCCCGGCCCGTTCTGTTTGCCTTGTTGGCGTGGCTTACATGCCCGAGTTCGGACCGTAAGTGATTTCCACACGACGGTTCTGCAGTTCGCGCACACCATCGGCGGTAGCGACGCGCAGGTCGTTCTCACCGAAGGCTTCGCTCATGATGCGACCGCCAGGGATGCCACGGTTCGTGAGGTAAGCACGGACCGAGTCGTTACGACGCTCTGCGAGACCCATGTTGTAGGTCTGCGTACCCGACGTATCGGTGTGGCCTGCCAGCATGATGCTCGCGGTGCCGCAGTTGCCGTAAGCGGTGACAGCCGAGTTGAGCACGGTTGCTGCTTCCGGCGTGATGTCGCTCTCATCCCAATCGAAGAACACGATGTAGGGACCCGTGTTGCACTCAACGACCGGCGGCGGAGGCGGCGGCGGAGGAGGCGGGGGCGGAGGAGGCGGCGGAGGCGGCGGCGGGGGCGGAGGAGGCGGCGGAGCCGCTTCTTCGCCACCAAGTGCAAAGCGCAGACCGAACGCAGCGATGTGCTGGGTCGGATCGTTCTGCAGCGTTGCCGGCAGCAGCTGGTTGTTGAGGTCAGCTTCGTCGAACAGGCGACGATACTTGTACTCACCGAAAGCTTCTACGCGGTCGGAGATCTGACCCGAAACACCGACGATGCCCTGATAGGCGAAGGTGGTATCGGCATCGTTGGTGATGCGCAGGCCGCTCGGCAGGTAGTCGGCGTCGATTACATAGATACCGGCGCCGGCACCGATGTACGGCGTGACCGAACCAAGGTCGAAATCATACAGGACGTTCAGGAACGCGCCGTAGGATTCAATGTCGCCCTGGCCGTCGGCAAGAACGTTCCACACCGAGTCGGGCAGCGGATCGCCGCGCGTCAGGATGTTTGCGTTCTGCGGACCGATCGGCTGTCCGCCGATCACAAGATTGTCGTGGTATTCGATGTCATAGGTGACATAGCTACCGTCGAGTTCGATGCGGATGCCGCTGTCGAACTCGTAGCCGATCTGGCCCTGTACGTTCCAGCCGAGGTCGCTATTCGTGTCGAACGAATAGTTCGTACCTTCGGGGATGGCGATCAGGCCATCTGCAGGAACGGTTTCAGTGAAAGTGCCGCTATTTTCGGCATTTTCCTGAGTGGCGACACCGCCACTAATGGCGATGTAAGGGTCTGCCTGAGCCACGCCCGGAAGGGCAATGGCCATGACAGACGCTGAAAGCAGAAGTCTTTTCATTTCACGTCCTCATACGACGCTGGGTTTTCGTCCCAGCCTGATACTCGCAACGGCAATTATGCCGCATTGTTCCGCACATGCGAAGTAAAAAATTCAGCACTCTTCAGTGTGTTGCGAAAATACAGCACCTCAACCGACCAAACGTGCATTCAGAAAGCTGAAATGCCCGTGATTGCCCGCCCGAGGATGAGCGCGTGTACATCGTGAGTGCCTTCATAGGTGTTAACGGTTTCGAGGTTCACCATGTGCCTCATCACTTGATATTCCTCGGAAATTCCGTTCCCGCCATGCATGTCGCGGGCAGCACGGGCAATGTTCAGCGCCTTGCCGACATTGTTGCGCTTGACCACGCTGATCATTTCGGGCGCGAACTTGCCTTCATCCATCAACCTGCCCACGCGCAAGGATGCCTGCAAACCGAGTGAAATCTCTGTCAGCATATCGGCGAGCTTGAGCTGGTAGATTTGCTTGGAAGCGAGCGGCACACCGAACTGGTGGCGATCGAGGCCGTATTGGCGCGCGGCGTGATAGCAGAACTCGGCCGCGCCCATGCTGCCCCAGGAAATGCCGTAGCGTGCCCGGTTCAGGCAGCCGAATGGGCCCTTCATGCCTTCCACATCAGGCAGGAGCGCATCGGCAGGAAGCTTCACTTCATCCATTTGGATCATGCCGGTGGTGCTGGCGCGCAGGCTCAGCTTGCCGCCAATCTTCGGCGCTTCGAGGCCAGCCATGCCTTTTTCGAGGACAAAGCCGCGGACTTTGTCGCCATGAGCTTCGCTTTTGGCCCAGACGACGAAAACATCGGCAAAAGGCGCGTTGGAAATCCACGTTTTCGCGCCGGAAATCGAATAGCCGTCACCGTCCTTCTTGGCATAGGTACGCATGCC
Source organism: Aurantiacibacter sp. MUD61 (assembly GCF_027912455.1). NCBI lineage: Bacteria > Pseudomonadati > Pseudomonadota > Alphaproteobacteria > Sphingomonadales > Erythrobacteraceae > Aurantiacibacter > Aurantiacibacter sp. MUD61. The sequence goes on along the minus strand of NZ_CP115446.1, from coordinate 173,682 downwards.
GGCAGGATCGGAGCCCGCGTCAGGTTCTGTGAGCCCGAAGCAGCCGATCAATTCGCCGCTTGCCAGACCTGGCAGATACTTCTGCCGCTGCTCGTCCGAACCGTAAGCATGGATGGGATACATCACGAGCGAAGATTGTACGCTGGCCATCGAACGATAGCCGCTGTCCACGCGTTCGATTTCGCGTGCGATAAGACCATAAGCGACATAGCTTGCGCCCGATCCGCCAAATTCTTCGGGAATGGTCACACCGAGCAAGCCTGCTTCGCCCATCAGGGGGAACAGTTCGGGCGTGTCGGCCTCATTGGCGTAAGCTTCGATGACGCGCGGTTGCAGCACGCTTTGCGCAAAACCATGGGCGGAATCGCGCACCATGCGCTCTTCCTCGCTCAATTGGTCATCGATATTGAAGGGGTCGGCCCAGTCGAAAGGTGCCATTGCAGCCATGAAAGTGGTCTCCTTTGAAACCACCCCCTAGATAGTCTGCTCTTGCGCGGCAAGCGGGCAATTGGGCCAGTGTTATGGGCCAGTGTTGCGGGCGAGCGCTGTGCCGCGCTGCCCGGAGTGGATCGGTCGCTTAGTGGACGAGTTCCCGGGCGCGCTCGATCATGGCGATGAGCTGGTCGGGAGGGCATGGCTTGGACACAGCCTGCGCTTCGGGATAACGCTCTGCCACGTCCTTTTCGGTCACATGGCCGGAATGGAAAATGATCGGTACGCCGGCTTCGGTAAGAGCATCGGCCAGCGGGAAAACTTCCCCGTCGGCAGTCATCACATCGAGAATTGCGAGATCGGGCAACTTGCCATCGATCGCGATCATCGCGTGATCCCTGCAGGCGAAGGGGCCTTCGACCCGGTAGCCGAGATCGCGCACCGTCTCCGAAAGATCGAGCGCGATAATGAATTCATCTTCTACTACGAGGACCTTCGGCGGTCCGTCATCAATTTGCGTGGCCATAGTTCCACCCCTGGCGTTGAATGTCTTGTTACTGAAACATACGCTGGGTCTCTCCGAGTGTTCCCGGAGAAGGTAAATCGATGTTAACCAATGCCAGCGCCGAGCGCCTACAGGTTGCCGAATTTCGCTTTGTATCCAGCGAGATCGTCCTTGGCGAGAAAGCGGGCTTGTTCCACCCAATCATCGCGCCGGATGCGGCCCTGGAAACGGCCGAGCTTTGCATCCATGCGGTCGATATCGGAATCGTCCCATGCGGCGATCTGTGCGAAACTTGTGACGCCATTCTCGTGCAAGATCGTCACCAGCTTGGGGCCGAGCCCCTTGATGCGGCGCAGGTCGTCGCCAGTGTCCTCCGCGGGAGGCGCTGCGGGTGTTTCAGGCGCGCTGCGGGCTTCGCGCGGAGATACGCTGGCCCCGGCTTCGGAGTCTGCCGTTACCGGCGCGGCGGCGACCCTGTCGGTATTGGCAGCCGCCGAAACAGGACCTGCCGCTGCTGCCGGAGCATCGATCAGCGCCTGATTGCGCTTGGTGCCGCTTTCACCGTCGACGATATCTTCGCGCTGCACTTTCGTTCGGCGGGATGACTGCAGCAGCCAGAAGACAAGCAGGAACAGGAATACCAGCGCTATGAGGATGAATATCCAATAGTCCTGAAGTATGTCCTGCATCGCGCTATGTCCTCATTCATCTGTGCCGAGCGACATCTGAAGTGCGCCTCTGGCTGTTAATCGTCGTTCATTTAGGTGAACGCACGAGAAGCGCAATGTTTGCAAAGGCTCGCGAAATTCTTCGCTGCGAGGAGCATGTGCGCCAAGTTTTGAGGCCGCCTACGTCGCTTCTTGCTGCGCTTCATCCTCGCCGCGCTGGAACAGCACTCTGTCCTCCGGCCCGAAACCGTATTTCCAGATGACGAGCAGATAACCCGCCAAAATTGCCGGGATGCCGAACAGCAGCTCGGCCCATTCGGGCAGCAGGATGGCCACTTGGCCGACCAGCACCGCCGCACCCGTGGCCCATACGAGTGCGAAGCGCAGATTGCCGACCGGAGCCTTGAGCAACTTCTTGAGCAGCAGCGCCTTGATCAGGCTGGACGCGCCGAGCGCCAGCAGCAATGAAGCCGCCGCACCGCTCGCCATATAGCCTTCATCAAGGCCCCAATGTTGGGCAAGCATGATGAGGCCCACAGTCAGCGCCGCCTGCAAAGCGATCACGCCGACGGAAATAGCCAGGTTGCGCTTCTTGGCGATGTAGACGAGCACGCCTTCGGAAACGACCGCCATGCTCGCCACCGCCTCTGCGATAAGCAACAGCGCGAGCGCGGCTGTACCGCCGACGATGTCCGGCCCGCCAAGCCCCATCACCGCTTCGCCCGGAATGGCGAGCGCGAGCGCGATGCCCAATTGCAAGGCGATAATCCAGAAGCCCACCTGGCGCACCTGCTTGGCAATTGCCGCGTAATTGCCGGTTTTCAGGTTTTTCGTGATGACGGGCGAAAGCACGGGTTCGAAACTGGTCTTAAGCTTTTGCGGCAGGCTCGCGATTTCCTTTGCGAAATAATAGATGCCCACCGCCGTTGGCGACGTGAACAGGCCTAGAAGGAAGACATCGATCAGCCGCGTGCCGCGCTCGATTACGTCCGCGCCTGCGAGGGGAAATGCGCGGGCCATCAACTGGCCGAGATAGCGCGGTCGCGGGCGCCATCGCTTGGGCCTGCCATAGGTCCGGAAGAACGACCATGCGGCCGTCAGCAAAGCGGCATAGACCGCCGCCAGATAGGCGAGCGCCACGCCGCCATCGCGCAGCGCCGGGATGAAGAAGAAGGCTACCACCGCGATCGAGCGCGTCCACGGCTCGACGATGGCGCGGGCGCGCACCGTGGTTGCAATGTCGAATTTATAGGCCTGCGCGGCGAGCAGGATCTCGGTCAGCGCAAAGGCCGGAATCGCGCCGATGATGAGAATATCATAGCGGCCGCTCGTCCCGTTCGGGAAAATGGGATCGGGCCAGATCACCAGTAGCGCGACGAATACCGCAGAGATCAGCAGGCAAGCGAGGATGCCATCGAACACCAGATTGACGCGCCGGTGCCCGTCTTCCTCCGATCCCTGCGTCAGCCTCTGCGCGAGGCCGCGTTTTTCACCGAGCGCGCAGATCAGCGCGAACAGTTCCACCACCACGACGGCAGAGGCAAAGCGGCCCATTTCCTCGGTGCCGTAGAGACGATAGCCCAGGAATAGGAAGGGAATGCCGCCGATCAGCCGCAGCACAAAGCCAATGGTATTGGTGCGCCCGCCTTTGACGAGCGCATTCATATCCTCGCGGTGATCCGCGCTTTCGGGGCCTTGTGCGGCGGGTTCGCTCAAGCCTCGTGGCCTTCTGCCTTGAGCGGGCGGGAGAGCAGTTCCGCCACGACTTCACGCGCGCCGCGGCCTTCGAGCAGGTGGTTGACCGCTTCGACTATGGGCATTTGCACGCCTTTGTCCCGCGCGATCTGGCGCAGGACTGGTGCGGTATGCGCACCCTCTGCAACGGTACGCTTGTCGGCCAGCGCCTCTTCAGCGCTCATGCCTTCGCCGAGCGCCTTGCCGAGCGAGAAATTGCGACTGGAAGTGGACGAGCAGGTGAGCACCAGATCGCCGAGGCCGCACAGGCCGTTCAGCGTCTCCGGCTTCCCGCCGAAGGCAACGCCGAAGCGCAGCATTTCGGCAAAGCCGCGGGTGATGAGAGCGTTGCGGGCGTTTTGCCCCAGTTCCAGCCCGTCGACCACACCGCAGGCGATGGCGAGCACGTTCTTGACCGCTCCGCCCACTTCCGCGCCCACGACATCGTCGGAATAATAGGGGCGAAAGTTGTGCCGCGCGATGGCGGGAGAAATGCGATCCCACTGATCTTCCCCGCCGCCGCAGGCTAGAGTGACGGCGCAGGGCAGGCCATCGGCCACTTCATGCGCGAATGTCGGCCCGGAAAGGACGGCAAGATCGCTCTCGGGTGCAATATCATGCGCGGCATGGTGCATCATGCGGCCCGTGCTCGCTTCGATGCCTTTGGAGCACAGCACGAGGTCGCGCGGGTAGCTGCCGAGCTTTTCCAACGTTGGGCCCATGTGCTGTGCCGGGGTGACCAGCAGCAGGATGTCGCACGCGGCCATTTCCGACAGATCGCCGGTCGCCGCGATGGTCGGGGCAAGTTCGGCAGAGGGCAGGTAGGGCAGATTGCGATGCGAAGTGTTGATCGCGTCTGCCAGCCCGTCTTCCAGCGCCCAGAGCTTGACCGTGCGCCCATCGCTGGCGAGCGATTGCGCAAGTGCGGTACCCCAAGCGCCTGCGCCAACGACACCTATGGAAGCCTGCGTCATGCCTTTACTCCTGCGCCCCTTGCGGGCTCTGCATCGGGATCGAGCGGCCAGCGCGGCCTTGCTTTGAGATCGAGCGGGTCGGCGTCGAAGCCTGCTTCCAGCCGCTCGACACCCGCCCAGGCGATCATCGCGGCATTATCTGTGCACAGCGGCAGCGGCGGCGCGGTGAAAGGCAGGCCGAATTCGCCCGCGAGTGTCTCCAGCCCGCCGCGCACGGTCTGGTTTGCGGCTACACCGCCTGCCACCACCAATGCGCTCACCTCGTCCATCGTCTCCAGCGCCTTTCGCGTCCGGTCAAGGATACAGTCTAGCGCCGCCTGCTGAAAGCTTGCCGCCAGATCGGCTCTGGAAAACTCTCCGGTTTCATGCGCGCGCAGGACGGCGCTCTTGAGACCTGCGAAGCTGAAATGCGGTTCCTTGCTGCCTTTGAGAGGGCGCGGCAGGGGAACGGCTTTGGGATCACCTTCCAGTGCCAGTTTTTCGACAGCCGGACCGCCCGGATAGCCAAGCCCCATGATTTTCGCGCTTTTGTCGAATGCTTCGCCGAGCGCATCGTCGATGGTGGTGGCGAGGCGCTGGTATTTGCCGACACCCTCCACCCGCAGGATCTGGCAATGCCCGCCGCTGACCAGGAGCAGAGCGTAGGGATATTCGAGCGAGGCATCCGTAAGGCGCGGGCTGAGCGCATGGCCTTCAAGATGATTGACGGCATAGAGCGGCTTGTCGCTCGCCATCGCCAGCGCCTTTGCGGTCACAAGGCCGACCATCACGCCGCCGATCAGCCCCGGGCCTGCGGTCGCGGCGATCGCATCGCAATCGGCAAGAGAAGCGTCGGCTTCGCGCAGCACTTTGTCGATCAGCGGAGTCAGCCGCTCGGCATGGGCGCGCGCGGCGATCTCGGGGACCACACCGCCATAGGGTGCGTGTTCTTCCTCCTGGCTGGCGATTGCCTGCGCCAGAATGCGTCTGTCACCCGTCACCAGCGCGGCGGCGGTTTCATCGCAGGAGCTTTCTATGCCGAGAACCAGCGTCATGGCGCTTCCCCTTAGACGAGTCCCTCGCTAGGGCAAGCAAACCCATGTCTGAATATCCCTTTCTGAAGCTCGGAACCCGCCAGTCTCCGCTCGCCATGGTGCAGGCGGAAGAGACGCGCCGCCGCCTCTGCGAAGCGCATGGTTGGCCCGAAGAGGCAGTCGAACTGGTGCCGGTTGTGGCGAGCGGCGACAAAGTGCTCGACAGGCCGCTGGCGGAAATCGGCGGCAAGGCCTTGTGGACCAAGGAACTGGATGCGTGGCTGGCCGAGGGCAATATCGACGCATCGGTGCATTCGCTGAAAGACGTTGAGACAATCCGGCCCGATGTGTTCACGCTCCACGCCATCCTGCCGCGCGCAGACAAGCGCGATCGGCTGATTGGCGCCGCGAGCATTGCGGAGCTGAAGGAAGGCGCTGTCGTCGGCACCAGTGCCCCGCGCCGGGCAGCGCAATTGCTCAACCAGCGGCCCGATTGTTCGGTCGTGATGTTCCGCGGCAATGTGGCGACACGGCTCGGCAAGCTTGATGCGGGCGAGGCGGATGCGACTTTCCTTGCCGCCGCCGGCCTTGAACGGCTGGGGCAGAACGATATTGGCGCGCCGCTCGAAGCGGAGGAATGGCTGCCCGCACCCTCGCAAGGGGCGATTGCGGTGGAGTGTCGCGACGATGATAAGCGTACGCAGGAATTGCTCGCCCCACTCGACCACGCGCCGAGCCGGGCGGAAGTGATGGCTGAGCGCGCTCTACTGCTGGCGCTCGGCGGCAATTGCCATTCGCCCATTGCCGTGCTGTGCACCCATCACGTGGGCCAGCTCACCATGCGCGCCGCCATTTTCAGCGCCGATGGGGCGGAGCGGGTAGAGGAAAGCGCTACCTTCGCTGCTGGCGACCAGAACGCGCCCAAGGCTCTCGGCACAGCCTTGCTCGACAAGGCAACGCCCGCGATCCGCGCGGTGTTTGACGACGCTTCATGATTTTCGCGATCCGCCCCGAGCCCGGCCTGCAATCGACTTTGCAAAAGGCGCGCAGCCGCAATCTGGCGATTATCGGTCGGCCGCTCTTCGAAGTGGTGCCGATGGGCTGGGATGTGCCCGATGCCAAGCAATTCGACGCACTGCTGATCGGCAGCGCCAATGCCTTTCGTCACGGCGGGGAGGGGCTGGAGAGCCTCGAATCATTGCCGGTCCATGCGGTTGGCGAAGCAACAGCTGACGCTGCGCGCGAGGCGGGATTTACCGTGGCAGAAACCGGCACGGGCGGCCTGCAGAAGCTGGTCGATAGCGCAAAAGGCGACATGCATTTCCTGCGGCTGGCGGGCGAAGAGCATGTCGAGCTCGACCTGCCGGCAAAGGTGAAAGTCACCACACGCATCGTCTACGCTGTCCGCACAATTCCACTGACGGGCAGCGATGAAGTGAGCCTGCGGGCTGGCGATCCCATCGTGCTGCTGCATTCCGCCAAGGCGGCCGAGCATTTCGCTTCCGAGTGCGATCGGCGCGGGCTGGATCGCGGCGCAATCGCGCTCGCGTGCATCGGTCCGCGGGTCGCGAAAGCGGCTGGCAAGGGCTGGAAAGCCTGCAAGAGCGCTCCACAGCCTGATGATGAAGCGCTCTTGGCCTTGGCCGATGACATGTGTCATTAATGTAAACCGCGCTTAAGGGAAGGCAGCGAGCACCTGAATTCGGGCGCGCAGAAGGACGCAATGGACCAAGGTTTTGATTTCCAGCCCGCCAGCAAGCGGCAGGCCAAATCGCCCTACCGGCCAATATTGATCGCCGTCGGTGGAGCATTCCTGCTGGGCGGTGTCAGCGTATGGGCTCTGTCGCAAAGCGATCTGTTCTCCGGCCTTTTCACCGTGCGTGAGGATGCGGGCGAAGTCGCCGTCGAAGGTGAAGACGCGGCCGTCACAGTCGACGAAGCCGCTGCGCTGCCCACGCCCGAACCAACCTCGCCAGAAGAGGTTGCGCAGGAAGCGCGTCAGGCCGCTGAGCAGGTCGAGCAGGTGGTCGAGCAGCAAGGCGGCCTCGACAGCCGTATCGCAGCGATGGAACAGCGCCTCACCCGTCTCGATCTGCAATCGCAGGCGGCAGCGGGCAATGCTGCGCGCGCCGAAGCCCTGCTGATCGCCTTTGCCAGTCGCCGGGCTATCGAACGCGGCGCGCCGCTTGGCTACCTCGCCGATCAATTGCGCCTGCGCTTTGGTGAGGATCGCCCCAATGCCGTGCAGACAGTGATCGACGCGGCGCAGGATCCGGTCACGCTGGATCAGCTTCTCGCCCGTCTGGAAGGCCTCGCTCCGCAATTGGACGATGCGCCTGAGGGCGAAGACGTCTTCACCCGGCTCGCGCGTGAATTGTCGGAAGTGTTCGTGGTGCGCCGCGAAGACACCGCTTCGCCCGTTGCAGAGCGTCGCCTCGAACGCGCTCGGCTGTTCCTGCAAAGCGGACGCATCGAAGCGGCGATTTCGGAAATTCGCAACATGCCCAATGCCGCCATCGCGCAGGACTGGATCGACGATGCGGAGCGGTTTGCGGCCGCCCAACGCGCGCTCGAAACGCTGGAGACCGCCGCCGTGCTCGATCCGCGTGAATTGCGTGATGGTGAAGGCTCACCTGTGGAGCAGCGCAGCCCGGCGGGCAATTCGCGCAATTAGGCAACGCGCTTGGAAGGTGCCTAACCTTTCAGCAATTCGGGCAGATCGCCGCTCATCCCGCGCGCTTCATCCATGAACCAGCGTTTGAGCGTCGGCATACGCTGCACTGCGCCCATGCCGATGCGGCGAATGGCGCTTGGGGCTTTGCCCGGAACGCCGAACAGGCGGGTGAGCCCATCGGTGGCGAGAGCGACCATGAAACTGTCGAGACCGCGCCATTTTTCATAGCGAGCGAGCACCTGCGCGTCGCCCGGATCGAGACCGATCCGCATACCTTCCGCAATGACCTGCACCAGCGCGCCGACATCGCGCAGGCCGAGATTGAGACCTTGGCCCGCAATGGGGTGGATGCCGTGTGCAGCATCGCCCACGAGAGCGAGGCGATTGTCGACGATTTTGGCCGTGTGATGGAAACCCAGCGGGTAGGAGCTGCGCCCACCGTTGAGTTCGATGTCGCCGAAAATGCCGTGCAGTCGCTTTTCGACTTCGGCTTTGAAGGCGCGCGGGCCAAGCTTCATCACGCCTTCGCCATCCGCCTCGCTAACGGTCCAGACAAGTGCCGAGCGGTGGCGGCCCTGATCGTCATCGAGCAGCGGCAGAAGGGCGAAGGGCCCCGCTTCGTAGAATATTTCCCAAGCGACGCCGTCGTGCGGCTTTTCGTGGATCAGGCCCTGAATGATGGCGCGGTGGCTGTAATCCCATTTGGCGATGGAAATGCCGGCGCCATCCCGTGTGGGTGAGCCACGACCCTCGGCGCCAACCAGCAGGCTCGCTTCCAGCACGGTGCCATCTTCCAGCGTGACCGACACGCCATGCTCGCCGCGATGACGCTCGATCACATTGGCCTTGGCATGCCAGCTGATGAGCTTCTCATCCTTGGCCGCTTCGAACAGTGCGACGCGAAGCTGGCGGTTGGCGAACATCCGCCCAAGCGTGCCTTCGTGTTCTTCGGGCACGAAATCGATCCGGCCCGGGCGCATATTATCAGTTACGGCAATGCTTTCGATCCGGCAGCCATGCGGCTCCAGCTGATCGGCAAGGCCGATATTCTTGAACAGGTTCCAGCTCGCGGTCGAAATCGCCGAAGCGCGCCCGTCAAATCCCTCTGCCAGAAGGTCCGCCGGGTCTGCCCGGTCCACCACATGCGATGAAATGCCCTTGCGCGCAGCCGCCAGTGCGAGGGTCATACCCACGAGGCCGCCACCAAGGATCAGGAGTTCGCGCTTGTCCGCCATCGCCAAGCTACCTAGGTGTGCGGGCATATGCAGGCAAGTCTATCCTTTGGCCTATTGTTGTGGCGGCTGGTGCTTGCTGTGCTGGTGCCCGCGCTCATGCTGGCAGGGGCGAGCGCACCTGCGGCGGCCCAGGCCCAGCGGGAAAACCAGATTTCCGCCGATCTCGTGGCGGAGAATGCGCCTGTCGCCGGAGAGACCCTGTGGGTCGCGCTGCGCTTCAGTCCGAATGAAGGCTGGCACGGATATTGGTCAAATCCGGGCGAGGCGGGCCTCGGCATGGAGCTCGAATGGCAATTGCCCGAAGGCTGGCAAGCGGGCGAGCCGCTGTATCCGGTGCCGCACGTCCTCACGCTCTTCAACATCGCCAATCACGCCTACAAGGATGATTATGCGGTCCTGATCCCGCTTGAAGTGGGCGATGATCCGGGCGGCAATGTTACTCTGGACGCGCGCTGGCTCGCCTGTTCGGACGAACTGTGCATTCCGGAGCAGGCAACGCTGTCCCTGCGCTTCCCGCAGCAAGGCGCGGCGCTCGACGCGCAATTCGATACGCATCGCGCTGTGATCCCTCCTCTGCTGGACCAACAGGGCAGTTTCGCGTTCACCGACAATCTCACGCGGCTCGCCATTCCACTGGCCGAGGGCGTTGAATTGCCCGCGCCGCATGTGTTCATAGAGAACCGCGACACCGTGGACTATGGCGCGCAGCAGCGCTTCTTCCGCAATGGCGATATGCTGGTCGTGGAGCTCCAGCGCGGCCAGCTGCGGGCCGAGCATGACGCGCTGAGCGGCATTCTCGCTTTCGATGATGCGGGCAATGGTGTGCGCTTTGCAGCAGGTCCCGGCGAAGTGCCGACAGGCGGAACACCGATTGGCGGATCGCTTTCCAGCAGCCCGCTGCCGCTCCTGCTGGGCGGAGCGCTACTCGGCGGATTGCTGCTCAATCTGATGCCCTGCGTCTTCCCCATCCTGAGCCTGAAAGCGCTGACGCTGGCGCGCGCAGGCGAAAGCGAAGGGCAGGCGCGGCGTGAGGGGCTCGCCTACACGGCGGGGGTCTTGCTGGCGGTGCTGGCGCTCGGCGCGCTGATGCTGGCCCTGCGCGCGGCGGGAGAGCAAGTGGGCTGGGCGTTCCAATTGCAACAACCGCTGGTAGTGGCCGCGCTGTTGGTGCTCGCGGTGCTGATCACGGCCAATCTTGCCGGCTTCTTCGAAATACCCAGCATGCCGATCCGCACCGGTGGGCGCGGGAGCGCCTTTGCGACGGGCCTGCTGGCGGCAGTTGTCGCCACTCCATGCACCGGTCCTTTCATGGCCGCAGCGCTTGGCGCGGCGCTCTTGCTTCCCGTCCCGCAGGCGCTGTTGTTGTTCGCCGCATTGGGATTAGGACTCGCGCTGCCTTTCCTGTTGCTGGGTTTCATACCGGCGCTGCGCAGCCGCTTACCCAAGCCGGGCCCGTGGATGGAGAAATTCCGCAAAATCATGGCCGCACCGATGGGGCTGACCGCGATCGCGCTGGTCTGGCTCGCATGGCGGCTGGGCGGCATGCATTTTGCCTTTAGCGCACTTGGCGCTGGGGTGACGCTTGCGGTGCTGTTCGGCTCCTTCGGCCGCGCGGCGCCTGCGATGAAAGCAATCCTGCTCATCATCCCCGCCTATTTCCTGATCGCCACACCGTTCCGCGTGGATGAGGCTGCGAGCATGGCGGAGGAAAGCGTGCTAGAGCCGGTGGCCTTCAGCGAGCAGGCGCTGGCCGAGGCGCGTGCATCAGGCCAGCCGGTCTTCCTCTGGTTCACCGCCGATTGGTGCGTCAGCTGCAAAGTGAATGAAGGCGTGGCGATCGAGCGGGAGGCAACCCGCGCGGCTTTCGAAGACGCAGACGTGATTGCGATGCGCGGTGATTGGACTAGGGCCGATCCGGAGATCACGCGCTATCTGGAGCAATGGGCCGTTGCCGGTGTGCCGCTGTATATCTGGTTCCCCGCGGGCGGCGAAGGCGAGCAATTGCCGCAGGTTCTAACGCCAAACAGTCTGGTCGAACGGGCTCAGGCTGCGGACTAGCTCTCGCTTTCCGCTTCGGTTTCGGTGTCCTCTTCAGGCTCCGCAATTTCTCCACCCGCACGGCACCAGTCGAGAAACTGCCCGGGTATCCGGCTGCCCGAAATCTCCAGCATCCCGCGTCCCGGCAGGGTGGCCGTCAAATCGCGTGTGCCGGCAAAGACATCGAGCTGCGGGTCATCGGCAGGCAGCACCGCTTCCCAGCGCCATTCGCCGCCGTCCGCGTTCTGCGCCAGCGTCGCATCGGCAAGGAACCGGCTGCGCATGCCATTGCCAACGAAAGGAAACAGCGCGCTCTGGCCGGGAAATGCCTCTGCATGGCGGATGATGGTGAAACGGGCAGGCTCCTCGGAGAGATCGCACGCCAGTGTCAGCCACGGATCGGCGCCCGGATCGCCGAACAGGATCGCCTGACCATTCTCCGCCACCGTCCAGCCCGCACCAGACGTGTCGGGCGAAGGATCGGCGCGCGCTTGCGGCGGGCCGAGGTCCTCGATCGCAACCTGTTGCACGCCATCGGGCACCGGCTCGGACGCGCTGCGCTCGCACGCGGTGAGGGCAAGTGAAGATACAAAAAGAAGCGCGCAGGATCGCATGCCATGCAGATGATGCGGGCCTTTTCGCTAATCAAGTGAGATCACAGGATTTTGCCCCGCGATCGTGATCAGGCCGCGTGGCGGGGTTCGTCGCTCGGCGCCCTCATGGATTGAGATCAATGCTGTAGAGCGTACCATCGAAACCGAGCATATAGATGGGTATGGCATTGCCGACATCGATGTCACCATCATCCATCGAGACGATGCGCGGCCTGTCTGCTTCTGGCACATCACCCCAGAAATCGAGATTACGGTTTTCCAGCGGGCCATCATTGTTGCGGTCCCAAGTCCAGATATTGCTGCGTGTATCAGCTATCACGACGACACCGAACCAGGTATCGCCTTGCAGACTGTCCGACGCATCCACCCAGCGGCCAGCACCATCGGTATCGACTTCCTGCACCAGAACCGGACTGACAAATGTGCCCGGATAAGTTGCAGGCGGGGTCTGCACGTCGGTGAGGCCATCGCGATAAGGCCATTCGAAATTCGCATCCGCCTGGCCCAGCTCGAAATCTGCCTGGTTAAGCTCGTTGAAACTTGCCCCTTGGTCGATCACCCAGCCTTGCAGATTGGTCGAAGTAAGGAGGCGCGGGCTTCTCACTCCCCACCCACGTGGAACTAGGTTTACGGTAGCGAAGGGGTCGGTTCCGTTGCCAAAGAACTGAAATTCGGTGATGCTTCCTGCCGGAATACTTGGCGACTGAGCAAAATTGCCGTTATCGAAAAGGCCAAGCAGGATATTGTTGCCGCGCCGCCCGAGCGACGCGAAAAACTCCCGGCCTTCTCTTAGCCATAGCCGCCGCTCGCTCAGATCGCTCAGCCGAATGGAGCTCAATGTCAGCTTGCTTCCTTCATAAAAGGCGACAAAAAACCTGCCGCTTCCGGTGAAATTCCCGTCGGTGACCATGTCCTCGATTTCGGCAGCGCCGGAGAAAAGGACGCCATGATTTGTCACCGCACCGGTTTGCGCATCCACTGTAGAAACCTGTCCATTGCGGCTTACCACGAGCAACTCGTTGGTATCGTCGATATATTCGACATGGCCGTTCTGCCCGAGGCCGTTGGCCACTTCCGTGACCAGCAGGTTTTCGCGATCGTTGGTGACAGTGATCGTTAGCGTCTGGCGCGTCGTGGCTGTGCCGTCGCTCACGCTGACATCGACTTCGTAGACATTGTCGCCATTCGCATCGCGCGGCGTTTCGAAGCTGACCGGATCGTTGAAACCGACAGCACCTGCTGCGCCGACAAAGCTGAAGAGTGCGGCATCTTTCCCGGCGACGAAATCGAAAGTCACAGGATCGCCGTCCACGTCGGTCGCGGAGAGTTGGACCACCGTGCGTGTGTCAGTGGATGTGGTGCTCTCGACGAAAGAAATATCGTTGCTGTTGGTAAAGCTCGGCGGGGTGTTCGCCGTGCCGCCTCCGCCGCCTCCACCGCCATTGTTGCCCCCACCTGAGCCGCCGCCTCCGCAAGCGGCAAGCGCTAGGCTGAGCGCGCACAGGGTGGCTTTTGCTTTGGTGAATTTCATAATGCCTCCCTCCAATCGCCTGTATTCGCAAGGCGATGTCGCGAGGAATTATGCGTCATTGCCGCAGAACTTCAATGTACCACAGCGACATTTTCGCAGCTTATCTTTACTTCCCGAACTTGCGCTGCGTCCTGCCATACCGAAGCTTCCGCGTCCCCGGACGGCCTTCATTCGATCGGCCCACGACAGGCGCCTTTTTCTCCGCATCGCCAAGACCCAGTTCGTCATTCTCCAGACGCCGGATTTCGTCACGCAGGCGACCGGCTTCCTCGAATTCGAGATCGGCTGCGGCGGCGCGCATGCGTTTTTCGAGGTCTTCGATATAGGCGCGCAGATTATGGCCGACGAGATTGTTCACCTCGTCATCGCCGGTACCGACCGTCACTCCGTCGGCGGCTGCCGAATGGGCCACGATATCGGCGATGTCGCGCTTGATCGTGGTTGGGGTGATGCCGTGCTCTTCGTTGAATTCGCGCTGCTTTTCACGGCGGCGTTCGGTTTCGGCCATCGCGCGTTCCATGCTGCCGGTGACACGGTCGGCATACAGGATCACGCGGCCATCGACATTGCGCGCGGCGCGGCCGATGGTCTGGATGAGGCTTGTTTCGGAGCGCAGGAAGCCTTCCTTGTCGGCATCGAGGATCGCCACCAGCCCACATTCGGGAATGTCGAGCCCCTCGCGCAGCAGGTTGATGCCGACAAGCACGTCATAAACGCCCAGCCGCAAGTCGCGGATAAGCTCGATACGCTCCAGCGTTTCCACGTCGGAGTGCATGTAGCGCACGCGCACGCCCTGTTCGTGCATGAACTCCGTCAGATCCTCGGCCATGCGCTTGGTGAGCGTGGTCACCAGCGTGCGATAGCCTTTCTGGGCCGTTGCCTTCGCTTCGGCGATGCAGTCCTGCACCTGGTCCTCGACCGGCTTGATCTCGACCGGCGGATCGATGAGGCCGGTGGGGCGGATGACCTGCTCTGCGAAGACACCGCCGGTCTCTTCCATTTCCCAGCTGCCCGGCGTTGCCGACACGGCGAAGGTCTGCGGGCGCATCGCGTCCCACTCGTTGAAACGCAGCGGGCGGTTATCGATACAGCTGGGCAGCCGGAAGCCGTATTCGGCGAGCGTCAGTTTGCGGCGGTGGTCTCCGCGCGCCATCGCGCCGATCTGCGGCACGGTCTGGTGGCTTTCATCGACAAAGAGCAGCGCGTTCTCGGGCAAGTATTCGAACAGGGTGGGCGGCGGTTCGCCGGGAAGGCGACCGGTCAGGAAGCGCGAATAATTCTCGATCCCGTTGCAGCTGCCGGTCGCGGCAATCATTTCAAGGTCGAAATTGGTGCGTTGTTCGAGCCGCTGTGCTTCGAGCAGGCGGCCTTCCTCGTGCAATTCCTTGAGCCGCTCCTGCAACTCGAATTTGATCGCCTCGGCTGCCTGCTTCATCGTCGGGCCGGGTGTGACATAGTGGCTGTTGGCGTAGACGCGGACCTTTTCCAGCACCTCGCCCTTTTTGCCGGTCAGCGGATCGAATTCGGCGATTTCCTCGATATCGTCACCGAAGAAGCTGATGCGCCATGCAGTGTCTTCAAGGTGGCTTGGAAAGATTTCCAGATTGTCCCCGCGCACACGGAAACAGCCGCGTGCAAAGGCGGTGTCATTGCGCTTGTATTGCAGGGCGACGAGCTTGCGGATCAGCTCGCGCTGGTCGACCGTGTCGTCTTTCTTGATGTCGAAGATCATGGCCGAATAGGTCTCGACCGAACCGATACCGTAGAGGCAGGAGACGGACGCTACGATCAGCACATCATCCCGCTCCAGCAGCGCACGGGTGGCCGAGTGCCGCATCCGGTCGATCGCCTCGTTAACCGAGCTTTCCTTCTCGATATAGGTGTCGGAGCGAGGGACATAGGCTTCGGGCTGGTAGTAATCGTAATAGCTGACGAAATACTCGACCGCGTTTTCCGGGAAGAAGCTCTTGAACTCGCCGTACAGCTGCGCGGCGAGGATCTTGTTGGGAGCAAGGACGAGGGCAGGGCGCTGCAACTCCTCGACCACCTTCGCCATGGTGAAGGTCTTGCCCGAACCCGTCACGCCGAGCAGCGTCTGCGTTTTCTCGCCTTCGCGCGCGCCTGCTACCAGTTCTGCGATGGCGGTCGGCTGGTCGCCTGCAGGCTCATATTCGGATACCAGCTTGAACCTCTTGCCCGGCAGCGACTTCTCGGGCCGTGCGGGTTTGTGCGGAGTGAATTCACCTGTTGTATCGGGCTCTTCAAGACCGCGACGGATTACGAGTTCTGCCATGCGCAGCGATATGGGGACACAATGGTGCTTGCTCAAGCGCTCTGAACCCTTCAGCATGGGTGCAGATGATTTCAGGGGAGTTTCCTATGCGTGTAGCAGTTCTCGGTATCGCGGCTTCGGCCTTTGCTCTCACCGCGTGCGGAGGGCCGGAATCGGCGGCCGATCCGAACGATCCCGATCAGGTCGCAGCCGTGGCTGAAAGCATCGCGAAGCCGCAGCCCGGCCAATATCGCACAAGCGGGGAGCTCGTCGAATTCGATATGCCCGGCGCGCCTGCCGAAGAGGTCGAAATGGTACGCGGCTTTATGGAAATGGGTGCGGGGCAGGAACAGCTGGTCTGCATCACGCAGGAACAGGCGGATGCCGGATTCCAGGAATTCCTGACGGCGATGAGCGACAATTCGGACGAATGCAGCTTCACCGACTTTACCGTCGATGGCGACCAGCTTGATGCCTCCATGCGCTGCGATGGCGGGCAGGGCGGCGCGGGTACGGTGAGCTTCGCAGGCACGATCACCGAAACCAGCCAAGACATGACGGTGACGATGGAAATGGAAAATACCGCAGAAGGTCAGGCCATGCGCATGGTGATGCGTAACCAGACCGAGCGCGTGGGCGATTGCCCGGCTTAGGGATGGGGTAAGAGCCTGCGCGCCGGATAGTTCGGCAAATCTTTACCCTGGGCCGCCAATCTTCGTAGCTGAGGGGAAAGAAAATGCTCAGTCAGAAATACGCCATTCTGTTGGTGTTGCCTGTGTTGGCCTCATGCGCTCAGGATATTCCGGAGAATCCGCCGCTTCTGGGCGAGTGGGAGCAAGTCCGCACGCTCGATAGCGTGACGATCGACGGAGTCGCCTACGCATCGGAAGATCTGCCAGCGGAGATGCGTGCATTCGAAGGAACGGAGCGCCGCTGCGGTGAGCCGGTCTATACAGATGCCAATGCTCAGGCAGAGGATGTTGCCAGCCGCACTGGTGGGTATTGCGAGCTTTCCGTGTACACTCACGACACCGACAGCGCCGAATATTCGGGCCGCTGTGAAATCTCCGGGACAGGTGGTGAATACAATCCGCAAATCCGGGGGCGGTCCACATTCACCGTCGATACGCACCGGGATGTCGTGACTATGGAAGGTACTATCACTCTGCCGGACCAGAGCCAGCATGTGCTCAAGATGATCGCCATACAGGAAGGTACGCGGATCGGCGATTGTTGACGATCCTTGCTGGAAAGCAATGCAACTCAGCGTGACCGGTTTTGGGACGTGCGCGAGAAACAGGGCCGAAACAGGGTTACCGCGATTGGCAGGGTGAAACCGGCTTGTTAGCCAGCACCCATATCCCGCGCAGTTCCTGCTGTGCGCCTGCTGTTTCGAGGACCGACCATGCGTTTCAAAGCTGCCCTACCGCTGATTGCATTCGCCGCGCTCACCGCGTGCGGAGACGATGTTGATGAGGCTCTGACCGACGAAGCGCTGGCTTCGGAAGATGTCGCGCCCGTGATCGAAGACAATGGCGTGATGCCGCAGCCCGGGCAGTATTCCACGCGCATCGAGCTGGTCGAATTCGCCGCTCCCGGCCTGACCGAGGACGCGATAGCCGAGGCACGCTCCGAATTTGAGGCGGGTGCGGCGGAAGAGAATTCCTACTGCGTCACCGAAGAGCTGACACGCGAACAATGGCTTTCGGAAATGACCGAAGCCGAATGCACGCTCTCGCGCTTCACCGCCGACGGCAATGATCTCGACGGCGTGATGATGTGCAATTCGGATATCGGCCTCAATGGCCGCGTCGAGATTTCCGGTCGTACCGCGGAAAGCGGCTCCAATGTACGAATGGCCTACAATCTGGAAACAGCAGCGGGCGAAGGCACTGTCGTCTGGCAGACCGTCGCAGAACGCACTGGCGATTGCAGCTGATTGGCGATACCTTGGCTGCATGTATAAGGTCGCCAAGCTACTCCTTCCCGTCGCCGCCGCTGTTGCAGTTCCGGCTTTCGCATTTTCATCGCCTTATCAGGATGTCACGGCTGAAGTCGGCGATGATGATGAGCCTGATTTCCCCTGGCCCGATTTCCTCTCGGTCACGCCGCAGCCCGGCAATTACGAGATGGAGATGCGGATCACCGATGTGTCCATTCCGACGGGATCGGAGATGGAATACATGGCTGACGCATTGATGGCGGAGCCGCCGGAAACCCGGTCTTATTGTCTCGAAGGTGAGCCGGAGCGGGTCGATTGGGTCAACGAATTCATGGATGGCGCTTGCACCGCAGCCAATCTACAGGTCGATGGCAATCGCTTTACCCAGACGCTGCAATGTCGAGAAATGGCAGCCGGCGCGCCCGCATTCGATATCAGGATGTCTGGCGAAGGAAGCGAGCAAGGCATGGATTTGCAGATGACTATGAGAATGCACGATCCCTCTGTCGGCAAAATCACATTCGCGATGGAAGTCGATCTCCAGCGCACCGGTGATTGCGAATAGCATCATGCGCCTGCGTCCCGCGAATATTGCAATTTCGTGACACTGGTGGTTGCAAATTTGCTGGCGGATGGATTTCATCTAACCGTCACAATGTGTCTGCGATCAAACCCCTTCCGGCCTTTGCCGTTAACGCGCCAGCCGGGCGTGCGATGAAGCTGTCTGACGCCCTGCGCCATCGGCTGAAACTGCTGCGCGGCGTGCAGCCTGAGGATGCGCACACGCCGCCGCTGCGTTATTTCTTTGCCGAGCTCTTGTCTTTTGGCGAGCCGCTCGTCCGACCATTCCATTCCGCGCCCGACATAAAGCCCTCGGCCAATCCGCGCGTTGTCATCCTTCTGCCGGGCTTCGCGACGGGGCCAAACAGGATGCGCTATCTGGCGCGCCAGCTGGAGCGGGCAGGGCACACGGTCAAACGCTGGGGCATGGGCCACAATCTCGGCCCGACCGAGGAAACGATCGATATCCTGGCAGACCGGGTGCAGGCGGTCGAACAGCGCTATGGCCAGAAGGTCGTGCTGATCGGCTGGAGCCTTGGCGGTGTGTTCGCACGCGAAGTGGCCAAGCAGGTGCCGGACAGCGTGGCAAAGGTCATTTCGATGGGATCACCCTTTAGCCACTCGCCCTATTCGAACAATTTCTGGAGGCCTTATCAGTTGGTGGCGGGGCACTCTGTCGAGCAGCCGCCGATCGCCGCAGATACGCGGGTGAAGCCGCCTGTCGAAACCGTCGCATTCTGGAGTCCGCGCGACGGGGTTATTTCCCGCCGCGCCGCTTCTGGCTTGCCGGAAGAGCGGGACAAGGCGGTGGCGCTGCGCTGTTCGCATTTGATGTTCCCCAACGCCAAAGACTGCATTCTTGCGCTCGTTCGGGAACTTGAAGCCTGATCATCCTTTAAGTGACAGACGGTTCGGCGCGCATCTGGCGTGCGCCGACACATCGCTCACGGGGATCAATGACAGCTTCCAAGCAGCCCAATTTCGATGAGATGCACGCGCCCGATGGTTCGGTGCGCGAGCCCTATGCCGATTATCAGAAGTGGCTCGACGCTCAGGAAGACGGCCTCATGCGCCGGAAAGCCTTCGAAGCTGAAGGGTTCTTCCGCAAGACCGGCATCACTTTCAATGTCTATGGGGAAGATGACGCCGAGGAGCGGCTGATCCCCTTCGACATGGTGCCACGGATCATCTCGGGCGGCGAATGGCGCAGGCTCAGCCGCGGGATCGAGCAGCGTGTGAGGGCGCTCAACGCTTTCATGCACGATCTCTATCACCGGCAGGAAATCATTCGTTCGGGGCGACTGCCCGAGCGCCTTTTCCGCAACAATGCCGCGTGGCTGCCGCAAATGGTGGGCTTCACGCCGCCGGGCGGAGTTTACACGCATATCACCGGCATCGATTTGGTCCGCACCGGACCGGATGAATTCATGGTGCTGGAAGACAACGCCCGCACGCCCAGCGGCGTGTCCTACATGCTGGAAAATCGCGAAACGATGATGGCGATGTTCCCGGAACTGTTCAGCCAGGTGAAGGTCTGCCCCGTCTCGGATTACCCGCGCCGCCTCGCCAAGAGCCTCGCCGCCTGCGCGCCCGAAGGTGCCGGAGACAAACCCACCATCGCGGTGTTGACCCCGGGTATCTACAACTCCGCCTATTACGAACACGCCTTCCTGGCAGACCAGATGGGCGCAGAGCTTGTCGAAGGCAGCGATCTGCGTGTTGTCGATGGCAAGGTCCAGATGCGTACGACCATGGGCTTCAAGCCGGTCGATGTGCTCTATCGCCGGGTGGATGATGATTTCCTCGATCCGCTGACATTCAATCCCGATTCAATGCTGGGCGTGCCCGGCATCATGGATGTCTACCGCGCGGGCGGGATCACGATCGCCAATGCGCCCGGGACTGGAGTGGCGGACGACAAGGCGATCTATTCCTTCATGCCCGAAATCGTCGAATTCTACACCGGCGAGAAAGCGCTGCTTCCCAATGTCGAGACGTGGCGCTGCGCCGATCCGGACAGCCTCAAATATGTGCTTTCCAATCTGGAAGAGCTGGTGGTGAAGGAAGTCCACGGCTCAGGCGGTTATGGCATGCTGATCGGCCCGACCTCCTCCAAGAAGGAAATTCAGCAATTCCGCGCCAAGCTGGAAGCCGACCCCGAGAACTACATCGCCCAGCCGACGCTTTCGCTGAGCACCTGTCCGATTTTCACCAAGAAAGGTCTCGCCCCGCGACATGTCGATCTGCGGCCCTTCGTCCTGTGCTCGCCTGACGGTGTCGACATCACACCCGGTGGGCTCACGCGTGTGGCGCTCAAGAAAGGATCGCTGGTGGTGAACTCCAGCCAGGGCGGCGGCACCAAGGATAGCTGGGTGCTGGAAGACTGATGGCGGGAGAGACATCATGCTAGGTCGCACAGCCAGTGCCATTTTCTGGATGTATCGCTATCTCGAACGGGCGGAGAACACCGCGCGCCTGCTCGAAGCAGGGCACCGGATGACCATGACCCGCAGCGAGGATATGGCCGTTCAGGAGTGGCGCTCCGTCCTCACCACGCTAGGCCTGCAGCAGGCCTATGAAGCGAAATACACCGATTTCAGCGGCGCGCAGGTCTGCGACTTCGTCCTGCGGTCGAAAGACAATTCCGAAAATGTTCTGTCGATGATCGAACGGGCTCGCACCAACGCGCGCGCAGCCCGCTCTTCCATCACTGGCGAGGTTTGGGAAGCGATCAATGAAGGCTGGATGACTCTTTGCGATCTGCTGAAGAAGCCTGTTCGCTCCGCCACTCTCAATCAGGCGCTGGGGGCGGTTCGCCGGGTCAGCACGATGGTCCGCGGCACGACGCATGGCTCCATGCTGCGAAACGAGGCTTACAGCTTTTCGCGCCTTGGCACATTCATTGAACGCGCGGACAAGACCGCGCGTATCCTCGATGTGAAATATTATCTGCTGCTGCCATCGCTCAGCTATGTCGGCACGCCGCTCGATACAGGGCAATGGGACACTGTGCTGCGCTCGCTTTCGGCGGAGCGCGCCTATCGCTGGCTGAATGCAGGGCGGATGGATGCGCGGTCAATCGCGGATTTCCTTATCCTTGACGATCGTTTCCCCCGCAGCCTTGTGTTCTGCTATTCCGAACTGCGCGACACGATGGCCGATCTCGCCAAATTTCATGGCGGTGAAGGCGAAGCCCATGAGAACATGCGGCAATTCGACATGCGCCTGCGTGACAAAAGCGTAGAAGACATTTTCGATCAGGGCCTGCACGAATTCCTGCTCGACTTCATTGCCAGCAACCAGTCGCTAGCCAGTGCCATTGGCAGCGATTACCGGTTCAATTCCTAAGCGAGGATCGACGAGACACCATGCGCCTATCCGTTCGCCACACCACGAAGTATCGTTTCAGGGAGCCGGTTGCTCACGGCATCCAGCGCTTGCGCCTCACCCCCAAGGAAACGCAGGGTCAGCGCATCCTCGAATGGTCGATGGAGTATGAAGGCGCGCATGAGCAGCTGAGTTACGACGATCAGAACTTCAATCATGTCACGCTGGTAGGCGTCGAAGAGGGTACGACTGAAGTTGTCGTCACCTGCAAGGGGCTTGTCGATACGGAAGACAATGCCGGCGTCATCGGGCAGCACGCGGGACATCTCCCGCTATGGGCGTTTCTCGGCCAGACCAAGCTCACCAAGCCGGGGCCGAAAATCAAAGCGCTGATCGCCAAGGTCGAACGCAGTGAAGAGGGTATGGTCGATACTCTACATGACCTGTCCCGCGTTATCCGCGAAAATGTCGAGTATGGAACCGGCACCACGCGCGTCACCACGACTGCGGAAGAAGCCGCTGAAGACGGTTGGGGCGTGTGCCAGGATCATGCGCATATCTTCATCGCTGCCGCGCGCAGTCTCGATATCCCCGCCCGCTACGTCAGCGGCTACCTGATGATGAACGACCGGATCGAACAGGAAGCCAGCCACGCATGGGCAGAGGCACATGTCGATGGCCTTGGCTGGGTTGGCTTCGATATTTCCAACGGCATCAGCCCCGATCCGCGTTATGTGCGCGTGGCGACTGGCCGGGATTATCAGGATGCGGCGCCCATCACCGGAATCAGCTTTGGCGCCGTCACAGAAGACCTGTCGGTCGATCTTGCGGTAGAGCAGCAATTCGAAGAACAGCAGCAGCAATGATTCGCGGCCTTTGGCGCCGCAGCCGGAGATTTTAATGACCTATTGCGTTGGCATGGTGCTTGAAAAAGGCCTTGTCCTGATGAGCGACACCCGCACCAATTCGGGTGTCGATAATATTTCCGTTTTCAAGAAGATGTTCACCTGGTCGGTGCCGGGAGAGCGGATTATCTCGATCATGACCGCGGGAAATCTCGCCACAACCCAGTCTGTCGTCAGCCAGCTGGAAGAGCGCACCAAGGCACCTGAGGACCGCCAGCATGGCCTGCTGGAGCTTCCCACAATGTTCCAGGTCGCAGTGGAAACCGGCAAATTGCTGCGTGAGACAATCGAGCAGACGCAGGACGCCAACGGCACACGCGGGAAGGGACGGTTCACGGCATCGATCATCTTGGCAGGCCAGATCGCCGGGATGGAGCCGCGCTTGTTCATGATCTATCCCGAAGGCAATTTCATCGAGGCAAGCTTCGACACGCCCTTCTTCCAGATCGGAGAGACCAAATATGGCCGGCCGATCATTCTGCGCGGCTATGACCGGACCATGAATTTCGAGGATGCGGCAAAGCTGCTGATGGTCAGCTTCGATTCCACGCTCAAGGCCAATCTGTCGGTCGGTATGCCGCTGGATTTGATGGTGATTGAACGCGATGCTTTCGCGGCCACGCATGAGCGGCGGATCGAGCATGACGATCCTTATTTCGATGCGATCTCCACGCGCTGGGGCGACGCGCTGCGTTCGGCATTCCACTCGCTGCCCGATTACAGCTTTGAAACGTCTGAGTAATTCTACGTAGCCATTTGTCCCGAGTTGTAGATTTGCGACAAATCGGGGGCCCTGCATAAGCAAAATCCCGGTATTTTATCCGCCATGGAGGTAATTTTTTGGCGGAAACGCGCGGGTTTGCGCAATCATGAACAGCAAATAGGTGCAAATCCGTATTTATACGGAATGTAAAATCCAATTTTTCGGTTCAGATTCAGTTGCATGGAACAGCGTCTTACCATGCATATCGTCGGCGGTAACAGCCGCTCCCGCGCCTCGCAGTCGCGCCTTGTCCTATCGATGGGCCACCATGCGGAAGTCTATTCCGATCTGGTGGAACTGCTCGACAGGCCGCCGCACGATGGGGTGATCATCGCCTCGGATGATGTGGTGGAAGACGGGATCGAGAAACTGCTCGAAAAACTCGCCGATCACGGCATCTGGATCCCGCTCGTCGCAGCGCGCGAGGAGCCCGGGGTGGATGAAGTGGTGGAGGCCATTCAGGCTGGCGCGCTGGATTTCCTGACGCTCCCGCTCACCGAGGAAGAGCTGCGCCGCATGCTCGCCCATGTGCACAATGATGCAGGGCGTCATGCCGAGGCACGCCGCCGCCTGATCGATGCGCGCCGCCGGATTGCAGCGCTATCCAATCGCGAACGCGAAGTCCTCGACTGGCTCAGCGAAGGCTGCTCGAACAAGGCTATTGCGCGCGAGCTGGAAATCAGTCCGCGCACGGTCGAAATTCACCGCGCAAACATGATGGACAAGCTCGGCGCCAACCATGCCGCAGAAGCTGTGCGTCTGCGGCTCGAGGCGAGTCTGGAAGCCGCTAAAAAAAACGATCAGATTGGGATGACGATGGCGAACCGACCGTCGCCAGCGCAGGATGACATGATGATCGGCGAAATTCTCATCACACCGACAGCCTCGCAGGCCTGACGCTTAGCCAGCCCGGTATCAGCGGCAGTAGGAATTGCCGTCGATCACGCCTTCGACATGGAAATGATCGCGGTGCGCCGCATTGTAGTCTGGACCGAGCACGGTGTTGAATCGGCGGCAGGCGGAGCGCTGGACCACGCGGAGGAACTCGCGCTCTTCGGCAGTACCATTCCAATCGTCCTGGACGCTGATCCGGCGACCGTCGGCCAGCACGAAACCGGCAATATCGATAGCATTGGCTGACGCATGCGCCGAACGGCGGCCCGTTCCCGCGACATTGCGACACGAATAGCTGCCCATTGTCTGGATACTCGCCAGCCGCGTACCGAAAATCTGCTGTGCGGCCCGGTCGACACCGAAGCGTGCCCAGGCGGCAAAGGCGGTGGAGACGGGGCAGGTCACCGGCCCCAGATTGCTGACATCCAGCCTGCCGGAATCGCCTTGAAGCGCGTGCATCTGCACCGTGTTCAGATTGCTGCATCCTTCGTCCAGATAGCGATTGGGCAGGGCATCGAAGCTGACCCCCACACTGCCGAGATTGGACAGGCATTGCGCCTCTGCCGGACGCATGGCGACGGCGGTTGCCGCGGCGAGGCGCGGTGCTGCGGAACCAGCTGGTGCGCGCTCCGGAGTGCTGCGCGCGTTCCATTCCGCATTGCTGCTGCTGCGATAATCGCGCTGCTGCGGCTGGTAATTCGATTGCGGCACGATCGAGCACCCTGCGAGAACAAGGCTAACGGCGGATATGAGGTATGCGCGTTTCATGACGGGTTACATGGACATACAATGGTTAAGCCCGCCGTGGCAGGTAAGGTTAACGCAGCGGAAACGATTTCGCGCACGGATAGTCGTTACATAAGTAACCTTTGACTCTTGAGAGCGTATCTCTAGTGCCGCCGACGGGCCACGCGGTCCCAACGCCGCGCGTGCTCTCTGTAAGGAGAGAATACAAATGACGAATATGCCGACGCTCCGGCCGGAGCGCCCTTTCTTTTCATCCGGTCCCACGGCGAAGCCGCCCGGATGGTCTGCCGACAAGCTCGATACGAAAAGCCTCGGCCGTTCCCACCGCTCGAAATATGCCAAGGGTCGCCTGAAATATGCGATCGATCTCAGCCGTGAATTGCTGGGCGTGCCCGACGATTACCTCGTCGGCATCATGCCCGGCTCTGACACCGGCGCGCTGGAATGCGCGATGTGGACAATGCTGGGCGCAGGTCCTGCCACCGTCGCGGCATGGGAAAGCTTCGGCAACGTCTGGATCCAGGATGCGGTCAAGCAGCTGAAGCTCAAGGATCTGACGACGCTCTCCGCCGATTATGGCGAGATCCCCGATTTGGCGAGCATTCCGCAGGATCACGACGTCGTCTTCACATGGAACGGCACCACGTCGGGCGCGAAAATCCCCAGCACGGACTGGCTTGAGCCGGGCCGCAAGGGGATCACGATCAACGATGCGACCAGCGCCGTCTTCGCGATGGAGATGGATTGGCCGAAGCTCGATGCGACGACATACAGCTGGCAGAAGATCATGGGCTCCGAAGCCCAGCACGGCATGCTCATCCTCAGCCCCAAGGCTGTCGAGCGGATCGAAAGTTACGATCCGGAATGGCCGCTGCCCAAGCTCTTTCGCCTGAAGAAGGGCGATAAGATCAATACCGCGATCTTCGAAGGCGCGACCATCAATACGCCCTCCATGCTGGCAGTCGAAGACTACATCTGGGCGCTCGAATGGGCGAAATCGATCGGTGGCCTTTCCGCAATGATCGAGCGCGCCAATACCAATTCCGGAATTGTGAAGGACTGGATCGAAGCCACGCCGTGGCTGCGCAATATGGCGAGCGATCCGGCACTGCAGACCAACACCGGCGTGTGCATGGTTTTCCAGGGCGAATGGTATGAAAGCCTGTCCGATGAGGACAAGGCTGCCGTGCCGAAGAAAATCGCCTCCAAGCTGGAAGAGATGGACATCGGCTACGATTTCAACGGTTACCGCGATGCCCCTCCGGGCCTGCGTATCTGGTGCGGTGGTTCGGTAGAAGCCGAAGACATCCGCCGCCTGCTGCCGTGGATCGAATGGGCTTACGAAGAGCTCAAGGCCGGCAATCTCTAGATGCCGTCATCCCAGCGAAAGCTGGGATCTCCCCATTTGAATGTCAGTTAATTGACACAACGATCCCAGCTTCCGCTGGGATGACGAGGTAAACATGACCAAACCCAAAGTCCTCATCTCCGACAAGATGGACCCCAACGCCGCCCGCATTTTTGAAGAGCGCGGCTGCGATGTCGATGTCATCACCGGCGAAACGCCCGAAGAATTGAAAGCGCGTATTGGTGAGTACGATGGCCTTGCCATCCGCTCTTCCACCAAGGTGACGGCGGACATCCTTGAAGCGGCGACCAATCTCAAGGTGATCGGTCGTGCAGGCATCGGTGTCGACAATGTCGATATCCCGAAAGCCAGCAGCCACGGCGTGGTGGTGATGAATACGCCTTTCGGCAATTCGATCACGACCGCAGAGCACGCCATCGCCATGATGCTGACGCTCGCTCGCCAGATCCCCGAAGCCAACCGCCGCACGCAGGCAGGTGAATGGCCAAAGAAGGATTTCATGGGCGTTGAAGTCACCGGCAAGACGCTGGGCCTGATCGGCTCGGGCAATATCGGCAGCATCGTCGCCAGCCGCGCGCAGGGTCTGCGGATGAAAGTGATCGCTTATGATCCTTTCCTGACTCCCGAACGCGCGATGGAACTGGGCGTGGAAAAGGTCGATCTCGGACAGCTGATGGAGCGCGCCGATTTCATCACGCTGCATACGCCGCTGACGGACGAAACGCGCAATATCCTGAGCCGCGAGCGGCTCGAAGCGGCAACGCCCGGCGTGCGCATCGTCAATTGCGCGCGTGGCGGGTTGATCGACGAGGCCGCGCTCAAAGACCTGCTTGAAAGCGGCCATATCGCAGGAGCAGCGCTCGATGTGTTTGCCGAGGAACCCGCTACCGACAATCCGCTGTTTGGCACGAAGAACTTCATCTGCACGCCGCACCTTGGTGCCTCCACCACCGAGGCGCAGGTCAATGTCGCCTTGCAGGTGGCAGAGCAGATGGCCGACTATCTGGTGAGCGGCGGCGTGACGAACGCTCTCAACGTGCCCTCGCTGAGCGCAGAGGAAGCACCGCGCCTCAAGCCTTACATCTCGCTGGCAGAAAAGCTCGGTTCGCTGGTCGGCCAGCTTGAAGGGCCGGACGTGAACGCGATCACCATCGAAGTGTCGGGCGCAGCGTCGGAGCTCAATCTGAAGCCGATCACTGCGGCAGTGCTCGCAGGAATGATGCGCAGCTGGTCCGACAGCATCAACATGGTCAATGCGCCGATCCTCGCCAAGGAGCGCGGTCTGGATGTGCGCGAAGTGCGCCATGCCAAGGAAGGCGATTACCATACGCTGGTCCGCATCATTGCCACCACCCCCGAGCGCCGCCGCGAAGTTGCGGGCAGCCTGTTCGGCGACTCGCAGATGCGCCTGGTGGAGATCGCCGGAACACGGATTGAGACCGATCTGGAAGGCCATATGATCTATATCGTCAACGAAGACCGTCCCGGCTTCATCGGCCGCCTCGGCTCCGTACTCGGTGAAGCGGGCGTCAATATCGGCAACTTCCACCTTGGCCGCCGCCTGCCGGACAAGCACAAGGGCGGCGATGCTGTGCTGATGCTGACGCTGGATCAGGCACCGAGCAAGGATGTGCAGGATGCCGTCTGCGCGCTCGAAGGCGTGAAGAAGGTCAGGGCGCTTTCGTTCTGACACTCTTCCGCTTAAGAGGCGCGGCATGACCGATCCGACGCAAGATTTGCTGCCCGAAGGGCTCGAAGACCGACTGCCGCAAAGCGCGGCTGCTGCATCGCGCATCCAGCGTGCGATGCTCGATGCGATGGGCGCACATGGCTATGACCAGGTGCGCCCGCCGCTGATCGAATTCGAGCAGAGCATGGCGGCGCGGATGGACGGCGTCCGCACGCGCAACCTCTTCCGCTTCGTCGATCCGAAGAGCCTGCGCAGCCTTGCGCTGCGCTCCGACATGACCGTGCAAGTCGGGCGCATCGCCGCGACCGGTCTGGCCGACGCGCCGCGTCCGCTGCGCCTATGCTATGCCGGACAGGTTGCTCGCATCGCAGGCGATATGCTCGATCCGCGCCGCGAGAATCTCCAGATCGGTGCGGAGCTGATCGGGACAGACAGCGTCGCCGCCGCGGGCGAGATTGTTGCGCTGGCCATCGAAGCACTGGAAGCGGCTGGCGCAAAGGGCATTTCCGTCGATTTTACCCTGCCGGATCTCGTCGACACGCTCGCCGATGGACCATTGCCGCTGGATGAGGAAACGCGCGCTGCGGTTCGCCGGGAGCTCGACACCAAGGATGCCGGCGGACTGGTCGATGCGGGCGGCGAGGCTTACCTTCCGCTCATCCATGCCGCAGGGCCATTCGAAGAGGCGGCAGACAAGCTTTCCGCGATCGATACGTCGGGTGTTCTGGAAACGCGCATCACCGCGCTGCGCCAGATCGCTGAGGGTATCAAAGGGCGCGCACGCATCACGCTCGATCCTTCCGAGCGTCATGGCTTTGAATATCAGAGCTGGCTCGGCTTCACGCTCTATGCGGACGGCGTCCGCGGTGCGCTGGGTCGCGGCGGCACCTATTGCATCGGCGGCTCGGACGAGGCGGCCACGGGCTTCTCGCTATATCCCGAAGAGCTGATCGAAGCGGTCAAAGCGGACGAACAGCTGGGCGACAAACTCTTCCTGCCGCTAGGGCACGACCGCGATGCAGCGGCGAAGCTCCGCGCCGAAGGTTGGCGCACCGTCGCGGCATTATCGGAAGATGATGATGGAAAAGCGCTCGGCTGCACCCACGTGTTGGCGGATGGCGAGCCGAGCGCTCTTTAGCCTGTTCTCTTAGCAGAATTCTGCCGGGTCAGGCCCGATGCGTCCGTCGTCGCTGTCGAGCGCGTCGATGGCAGCGATCTGGTCATCGCTCAGCGAGAGGTTAAGGGCGGTGAAATTGTCCTTGATATGGTCTTCGCTGCTCGCCTTCGGGATGGGCAGAAGGCCATGATGCAGATGCCATGCGAGCACGACAGCGGCGGGTGACGCTTCCGTTTCCTCGGCGATGCGGCTGATGGTCTCGTTTTCGAGGCCGTCACCCTGCCCAAGCGGGGACCAGCACTGCGTCACAATACCCATCTCCTCATGCACGCGGCGCATTTCGTGCTGCTGGAATGCGGGGTGGAGTTCGATCTGGTTTAGCGCGGGAACGACACCGGTCGCATCGACGATGGCCTTCAGATCCTGCTCGCGGAAATTCGATACACCGATCGACTTGGCGAGGCCTTCATCGCGTAGTTCCACAAAGGCTTTCCACGTGTCGACGAACTTGCCCTTGTCGGGGCAGGGCCAGTGGATCAGCAGCATGTCGACATGCTCGCGGCCAAGGCGTTCAAGGCTGTCGCGCGCGGCCTGTTTGGCGCTTTCGTAACCCTGATCATCATTCCAGACTTTTGTCTGGAGGAAGATGTCCGACCAGTCGCCAATGCCTTTGCCGACGCCTTCCTCGTTTTCATAGACGGCAGCCGTGTCGATCAGCCAGTAACCGGTTTCGATTGCGGTCTTCACCGGCTGAGTCGCATCATCGCCTTTCATCTTGAAGGTTCCGAAGCCGAGCTGTGGAATCTGGCGATCGTCATTGAGCGTAAGTGTAGGGTAGTCAGTCATAAAATCTCCTTTGCCCGATCAACGGACAAGGGCGATCTTCTTTCCAACTTTCTTGCCTTTTCGGCGGAGTCAGGTGGCCGCCTGCATGAAGCCCAGATCGGGATTGTTGAATCGGCCAATATTGGGAGAAATGCTCGGCATCTCGTTGGGCGATACGCCGAACCATTTGGCGAGCGTGGCGGAATATTCGTCCACCGACGTTGTCGGCAGCAGGCGTCCGCGGCCCACATCGTCCGGCCCATCCACCGCGATCTTGGGTGCAGTGCCGTAGAAGCGGCCTCCGTTTACGCCGCCGCCCATGATAAAGTGATGGCTGCCCCAGCCGTGGTCCGATCCGTCGCCATTACTCGCCAGCGTGCGACCGAAATCGGATGCGGTAAATGTCGTCACCTGATCGGCCACGCCCATTTCCTGCGTTGCGCGGTAAAAGGCATCCATCGCGAAATCGACCTGGCCCAGCAGTGCCTCATGCGATCCGATCAGCCCGTCATGGTGGTCGAACCCGCCGATGCTGACGAAGAACACCTGCCGCGTCACCTGCAGTGAACCGCGCGCAGCAATCAGCCGCGCAACTGTGCGCAGCTGGCTGGCGAGCCGATTGCCCGTACCGAAATCGGTAGAGAGATTGGTGTTAGCGAGCGCGGAATTGACGAAGTCGGCATACTGGATCGAGCGCGCCAGCGTCTGCGCGTGATCGGCTTGCAGCATGTGACCATGGTGCGTGGTCAGCAGCGAATTCATCGCCCCGCTCACATCACTTGATCCGTAAACGCGGCGCGTCAGGCCGCGGATCGTCGTCGCCGTGTCACCGGAGAGCTGGTAGGGTTGCGCCTGGTTGCCGGCGAGGAAAACCGCATTGCCGCTCGCATTGATCGCTGTGAACATGGAGTTGGTATTGCTCGACTGGGCGAGGTCACCCATGCGGCCGCCCCAGCCGGTTACCGATCCTTCGGGCTGCGAACTCTGCCAGGTCGATTGCTGGTCATTGTGCGAGAAGAGCTTGGCCGGGCGCGGGAAACTGGAATTGTTGCCGCTTTCGTATTGCTCCTTGGTCAGCGGAACCACCAGCGGACCGACATTGAGCAGCGGGGCCATCGCGCCTTCACGATAGCGCGCGGCAAGTCGCGGCATAGTGGGCGCAATTGCCAGCGTCATATCGTCGGTCAGCGTCTGGCCCTGCGGCGCTGGCAAGACGGTGTTCGCGAGGCTCGATTGCGGCAGCGCGATCCCGCCGTCAGCCGCTCTTCCGCGAATGTCGAGATAGCGCGCGTAATTGGTATCATCAAAAGGGATCAGCGTGTTGGCGTAATCATTCCCGCCATAGAGAAAGACGCAAACCAGCGCCTTGTACCCACCAGCTGAGCTGAAAGCTGCCGCCTCGCTCATCCCGGCGAGGCCCATGGCATAGGTTGATGCTGCGCCCACCGCGGCGAGCTGGCTGGACCGCTGCAGGAAAGCGCGGCGCGTAATTTCAAGGTTCTTGCCGATGAACATGCGCGAGGCCCTCCTATCGCTGGACCGTGTAGTCGTTGGAAATCATGACGAGGAAGACGGCCGCATGCACACGCGCGCGCTTCGCATCATCGCTATCGCCTTGCGCCACCGGATTGGCGTTCAGCGTGGTTGCGATCGTGTTGCGCGTCGCCTCGCTTAGCTGCCCTGCGGTAAGCAGCAGATCGAGCTGGTCGAGCAGCGCAGCGGTATCATGCGCGATCGGCAGTTGGTCCGCGTAGGTCGCCTTCACATCGCTGGCCATCCAGAGGCGCCCGTCGATAAAGCGCTCCATGAAATTCACATAGCCGGCAACGCTCGTCTCGTTCGTGATCTGCATTTCCGGCGCGACCAGTCCGGCGGAGGACGTTTCCGAATTCTGCGGCACGTAGCCGGGGCGAAAGAAGTTGAAGACCGAAGGCGGTCGCAGCGGCGACTGGCCGAGCGCGGACGAGGAATCGCCCAAATCGCGCAATTCCCAATTGCCGCTGGCCGATTGCGCACCGAAAGTGCGGCCCCACTGTACGAAACGCAGCATGGGCTCGCGCACTTTCCCGAATTGCGCGCTGCTCAAATTGCCGCTGTCGAGCGCTTCGTCATCGAGCAAGATTGCCTTGAAAACGGCGCGCAGATCGCCGCGCACGCCCGAGCCGTTGTTATTGAACGCCTCTGCTACGCGCTGGACGTAACCCGGGCTGGGATTGCTGGTGACCAGCCGCTGGATCATCTGCTTACCGAAGAACGGGCCGACATTCGGGTGGTTGAACAGCGTATCGAGCGTGATCCGCAGCGTTTCGCTGGCATTGGTGCCCGCCGGGATCGTGACGCCGAGAAAGCTTTTTTCTTCGGCAGAGTGATAATCGCGCCCCGCAAGCCAGGTCTGGCGCCAGCGATTGGTATCTGCCGTCATCGGCTGGCGCGCATATGCCGCGTCCTCGACCTGACGAGTCCCGCCGATCTGCTGGGTGAAGCCGATGCCGTTGAAATCGAAATCATAACCGGTGAAGGCCTTGGCGATGCCGGTCACATCGTCATTGTCGTAAGTCTCGATCGGCTGCCCATTGCCATCGAGCCGCAGCGATCCGTCGATATTGAGTTCATACAGGCCGATGGTGAACAGCTGCATGATCTCGCGGCCAAAATTCTCATCAGGCACGCGGCCGGTGCGCGGATCGGCCTTCCGATTGCCACGCGTATTGAGATAGACGCCCATCGCGGGATTGAGCGTGATGTCTTCCAGCAGGTCGCGGAAATTGCCGAAGGCGTGCTGGTTCAGAATGTCCCAATAGGCCGCGATTGCGCTGCCGCGCCACGACATGGAAATCGTGTTGAGTGAAACGACGAAGAATTCGGACATCGCCAGCGCCGCGCGCTTGCGCACCGCATTGCCGCTGGACAGCAGCTGGCTCCAGATCATGTGATCGCCAGGCCTGCTCTGGTTGTACCATTCATTGGTATCGACGGTTTCATAACCGCGCGCCTGCAGGAATTGCGCGCCCGTCTGGCTGTTGGGCGCATCCATGCGATCGTCAAGCCAGGGCTCATAGCCACGATCGCGCAGGGAAGAGATGTCGCCGGTAGAAGCGCGCAAGGATGCACGCAAAAGAAAGCGCGCGGCTTCCTGATCGGTCTGCGGTTTGACTACCGTGGGTGTGGGCGTGCCTCCGCCGGAGCTTCCTCCGCCGCCACCGCCAGCAACAGGGCCACCGCCGCCGCTGCTCGAACCGCCTCCGCCGCATGCCGCAGTCGCGCTCGCAAGTGCCGCGAGACTCGCAGCGCGTCCAAGCGTCCGAGTCGTTGATGGCGTGTCGCGCTCGGCAGGCGCGGTATCCTGATCTTCGTCGCGCAGCGCGATGTTATCGGAGTTGTCGTCCAGCATTGGGCCCCTCGATCCCTACAATCCAGCAGGCCAAGCCTGCCGCAACATTGCTAATGCGCAGCTTCCAGTCACAGTTAATCACCCTTTAGCTGTGGCTGAAATCCGCTTTCCCGTCTCTTCAACAGGCGTAAGCCATTGCCCCATCACGCGCGAGCGCCTAGGGCGCGCCTTGGCTTGAAAACTGCAGGATTGATCGCATGGCAAATGTCACCGTTATCGGCGCTCAGTGGGGCGATGAAGGCAAGGGCAAGATTGTCGACTGGCTGGCGTCCCGCGCGGATGCTGTCGTGCGCTTTCAGGGCGGTCACAATGCCGGCCACACGCTGGTTGTCGGCGACCAGACCTACAAGCTGAGCCTGCTGCCGAGCGGTATCGTCACCGGCACGCTGAGCCTGATCGGCAACGGTGTGGTGCTAGACCCGTGGGCGCTTCGCGATGAAATCGCTAAGCTGGAAAGCCAGGGTGTGTCTATCACGCCGGAGAATTTCGGCATTGCAGACAATTGTCCGCTGATCCTGCCGCTTCACCGCGATCTCGATGGTCTGCGCGAAGCGGCTGCTGGCAAGGGCAAAATCGGCACCACCGGCCGCGGCATTGGCCCCGCCTATGAAGACAAGGTCGGCCGCCGCGCGATCCGGGTTTGCGATCTGGCGCATCTCGATGATCTGGAACCGCAACTCGATCGCCTGTGCGCGCATCACGATGCCTTGCGTGCCGGCTTCGGTCAGGACCCGGTGGACCGTGAAGGACTTCTCGCAGAGCTCCGCGAAATCGCACCTTTCGTTGCGCAGTTCGCGCAGCCTGTATGGAAGCGCCTCAACGATGTGCGCAAGACCGGCGCGAAAATCCTGTTCGAAGGCGCGCAGGGTGTGCTGCTGGACGTCGATCACGGCACCTACCCCTTCGTCACCAGCTCCAACACTGTGAGCGGCACCGTCGCGAGTGGTTCAGGCCTCGGCCCGGGATCCGCGGGCTTCGTGCTCGGTATCGTGAAGGCTTATACCACCCGGGTCGGCAGCGGCCCGTTCCCGACCGAGCTGGAGGACGCAACGGGCCAGAAACTGGGCGAGCGCGGCCACGAATTCGGCACAGTCACCGCACGCAAGCGTCGCTGCGGCTGGTTCGATGCGGTGCTGGTGCGCCAGACCTGCGCACTCTCGGGCGTTACGGGTATAGCGCTTACCAAAATCGATGTGCTCGACGGGTTTGAGACCATCAAGATCTGCACTGGCTACCGGTTGGGCGACAAGGTCCTCGATTACCTGCCCAGCCACGCGGCGGAGCAGGACGCGGTCGAACCGATTTACGAAGAATTCGAAGGCTGGGAAGGCACCACTGTGGGTGCGCGCAGCTGGGCCGATCTTCCCGCGCAGGCGATTAAATACATCCGCCGCATCGAAGAGCTGATCGATTGCCCGGTTGCGAGCGTCTCGACCAGCCCGGAGCGTGACGACACGATCCTTGTGCGAGACCCGTTTGCGGATTGATTTTGAGCGCTAATTCTTGACACGATCTCGTTTTGTTCTCACTGTGTTCGCGAATCGCGGCATGGAAGGAACACTCGATGGCTCAGGCCGATTTTGCTTATTCATTGGCGGCCGATGCTGCTGGCCTGCCGCTGGCGGTTTCTATTTTCGCCGATGATGCCGTGTTGCTCGAGCAGATGCAGGATGACGTCGCACAAGCTGGCCTGACGGTGCGTGAAAGCGGTGATCTGGCGCAATTGCTGGCGGGCGATGTCCGCGCCTTGGGAGAGTTGGTGCTTGTCGATTGCCCCGATCCCGATGCGGCGGCGATGGCGGTATTGGCAAGGCTGGACAGCCGGGCGGGTAATTCAGGCGCACGCCTGATTCTTTCGACTACTATCGAAGCGCTCGATGCGGTGTTTGCCTGCTGCAGCCAGTCGAGCCCGCAAATCCTCGTCAATCCGCTTCGGGCTGAGCGGGTCATCGCTCTCGGCCGCGTACTGGCGGACATCCCCAATCTGCGCGTGCGCGAATTGTCGGAGGATGACCGGTTGACGCTGCTGCGGCTCACCGAGCAAGTCGGGCACATTGCTGAGCGGCTGGACCGGCTCGATAGTGCGAGCGGCTGGGGCCAGAAATCGGCCGGCGGTGCGTTTCGTTTTGAGAGTCCGAAAGAGGGCTATCGCGCTGAGAATGATCTGGTCCGCAAGCCGCGCCCGCCGCTGCCTGACGCGCGTCTGGTCCGGCAGATCATCGCCCAGCGCAAGGCGCGTGCGAAATTCTTCGATGAAGACCTGTTTGCAGATCCGGCATGGGACATGCTTCTCGACCTGACGGCAGCGCGCGTGGAGCATCAGCGCGTCTGCGTTACGTCACTCTGCATCGCTTCGGGTGTCCCTCCGACGACCGCGCTGCGCTGGATCGGACAGATGATCGAAGCCGGCCTGTTTGAGCGCGTGGAAGACGATGCCGATCGCCGCCGCGCCTTTATCGATCTCAGCGACAAGGCAGCGGACGCCATGGCGCGCTATTTCGAGGAGATCGGGCAAGGCGCGCTGATGGCGGCGTAAGCCAGACCTAGCGATTATCGAAAGCGTCCTGCGCACTCTCGCGATCGGTAACGCCGTTCGCGACCAACACCTGCAGCAAGATGCGTGCCTTGGCGGGGCCAAGTGCGCGCGCGACGATGAAGCCATGCTTTGTATCGCTGGGATCGGGATCGACGAGGCCTTCATCCACGCGGCTGGCGCGGACTACGGGAATGCCTTTGCTTACCGCATCTGCAAGAGCAGCGCGGACGACATCGGGCGCATTGCCGTCGCCCATACCCGCCAAAACGATACCCTTTGCTCCCTGCGCTATCGCATGCTCGACATAGCTTGCATCCATTCCGGCAAAGGCATGCAGGATGGGAACGGGCGGAAATTCCGAAGGAAAGCCAAAGCGCGCATCTTCTTGCGAGCGCCATGGCGGCGACAGCCAATCGAGCGAGGACGGGGTCGCCAGGCCGATGGGCCCGCGCGGAAACCCTTCGAATGCGTTGGAGCCACTGGTGCGCGCTTTGCGCACGTCTCGCGCGGAAAAGACATGGTCGCTCATGACCAACAGCACGCCGCGCCCAGCCGCTTCAGGATCAGCCGCAACCTGCACGGCATTGGCGAAGTTTCTCAGGCCATCGCTGCCCACCGCATCGGCTGGCCGCATCGCGCCCACCAGAACTACCGGCTTTGTAGCGGGCAGGGTCAGGTCGAGAAGGAAGGCGGTTTCCTCCGCCGTGTCGGTCCCATGCGTGATGATGACCCCGCCACACGCAGGATCGCCCATCGCCGCAGCGCAAGCGCTGTGCAGTTCGCGCCAGATATCAGGTCCGATATTGGCCGAATCGATAGCGGCAACCTGCTTGCCTTCAAGCCGTGCATTCACACCCAGCGTGTCGAATTCGACGAGGAAGTCGGCAATATTGATCTGGCCGGGCCGATAATCGCGCCGCGTGGCAGAGCCAGCCTGCCCGGCAATCGTGCCGCCTGTGGCAAGGACGAGAATGGAGGTTTCGCTCATGAAGCGCCGATAGACGCTGGTTTCACGTGAGACCAGCCCTTCGCTTGCGCTCGGGAGTTTTCGCGCGAAACCATCCCCCGGATGGTTTCGTCTAGCGAAAACTGGTGGGCGATGACAGGCTCGAACTGCCGACCCTCTCGGTGTAAACGAGATGCTCTACCAACTGAGCTAATCGCCCCTACACAGTGTGTAGCTGGCGCGCCTTAGCGAAAGGTTGATCGGGGCAAAAGAGAAAATATGCAGAAAATCGACATCGCGATTGCCGGATGCGGCATTGCCGGGCTGGCGGCTGCGCTCATGCTGCATCGGCAGGGGCATCGGATTACCCTGTTTGAGCGATTTGCCGAGGCGCGCCCAATAGGCTCCGGCTTGATGATCCAGCCGACAGGCCTGGCGGTGCTGGACGCGCTGAGCCTTGCCGAAACGGTCCTAACGCGCGGTGCGCCGGTCGACGGCTTGTGGGGGCTCAATACCGAGGGCGAGCCTGTGCTGGAGGCCGCCTATGCCGATCTCCCCTATCCCGATGCCGTGGGTATCGGGATTCACCGTGCGAGCCTTTTCGCAACACTCTTTGACGCTGTGCGAGCGGAAGGAATTGCGATTGAAACCGGACGTCAGGTCACTGGGACATCGGTCGATACGGATGGCCGCACGCTCTCCTTTGCCGATGGCAGTGCCTCGAAAAAATTTGATCTGGTGATCGATTCGCTTGGTATCGGTTCGCCGCTCGTTCCGCCTGCGGAAGCCAGCCTGCCGTTCGGCGCGCTTTGGGCGACCGTCGATTGGCCGGGTACAGGGCCATTCAATCCGCGGCTGCTCGAACAACGCTATCGCCGCGCGGATCAGATGGTCGGCTTGCTGCCGATCGGCGAAGGGAAGGCGGCGTTCTTCTGGTCGCTGAAGGGCGAAAATTACGAAAGCTGGAAAACCCGCGGAATGGCGGCCTTCCATGAGGAGGTTTGCACCCTTTGGCCTGCGCTTGATCCGGTCATGGAGCAGTTGACTGATCCGGAGCAGCTGACCTTCGCCCGCTATGCCCACCGCACGAGCCCACATGCGACAGGTGATCGCATAGCTCACATCGGTGATAGCTGGCACGCAGCCAGCCCGCAGTTGGGGCAGGGTGCCAATATGGCGCTGCTCGATGCGCGCGGTCTCGCCGTGGCGATGGAGAAATCAGACGATCTGGATGAAGCCTTGTCCTCCTATGTCCGTCTGCGCGCATCGCATGTCCGGCTGTATCAGGCGCTGACCTGGCTGTTCACTCCGCCGTTCCAGTCGGATTCGATCTGGCCAGCGCTGTTCCGCGATCTTTTCATGGCGCCGGCATCGCGCGTGCCGCCCGGTCCGGGATTGAAGGCGCATCTGGTGGCGGGATTGGCTGGCGCGCGTCTAGACGAGCTGGAACTCAGTGTCCCCGATTACACCGCATTGACGCGTGGTCAGAGTGCCTCAAGCACCTCTTCTCGCGCCGCAGCGCTGCCCCAGTCATAGGCGCCGATCACGCGCCAGACTTCGCGCCCTTCGGCATCATAAAGAATGGTGAGCGGAAGGACCGCACCGCCGCCATAGGAGAAGGCGAGCTCGTTTTCCTCGTCCATCCATTGCGGGAGATTAGGGAGGTCGTTCGCCTCGAAGAACGGGACCACCACTTCTGCGCCGCGCAGATCCTCGCTGATGGTCATCACGCGGACTTGGCCGTCCAGATCGGCGGCAAGGCCATCGAGCAGCGGCATCTCCACCACGCAGGGCGCACACCATGTCGCCCAGAGATTGACCAGCACCGGTTCGCCAAGATCGGTGAGCAGCAGCGTTTCGCCATCGGGCGTCGCGACAGTCACTGCGGGGATGGGATCACCGGCAAAGCTGCGATCCAGTGTGCCGGTCAGCACATCAGCCGTGCTTTCACCCTCAACAGCCGTGCTTTCTTGCGCCTCGTCAGCCGCGCCGGTATCGCACGCGGCAAGCAAGCCTGCGGCAAGGCACGCATATGCGATCGAAGGACAGTTGATCTTGGCCACGGATAATTCCTCTAACGCCCAGCAGGGCAATAAGATGTGGGGCGGCAGGTTCGCAGATGGACCTAGTGCTATCATGCGCGAAATCAATGCCTCTATCCCTTTCGACAAGGCGCTGTGGCGGCAGGATATCGCGGCGAGCAAGGCGCATGTCGCTATGCTGGCCGCCTGCGATATCGTGAGTGATGAGGATGCCGAAACCATCATCGACGGTCTGGAAAAGGTCGCAGCGGAATATGAAGCGGATGGGGTTCCGGAGAACTGGGACCTCGAAGATATCCATATGACAACAGAGGCGAGGCTGGCCGAGCTTATCGGTCCGGTTGCCGGACGCCTCCACACCGCGCGCAGCCGCAATGATCAGGTGGCGACCGATTTTCGCCTGTGGACCCGCGACATGATCGACCAGACACGGGCCGGGCTGAAGGCCTTGCAGCGCGCTCTGGTCGGACGCGCTGATGAGCATGCTGGCTCCATCATGCCGGGCTTTACTCACTTACAGACCGCACAGCCGGTCACCCTAGGTCATCACCTGATGGCTTATTACGAGATGGTGAGCCGCGATATGGCGCGCTTTACCGAGGCGCGCGGCAGGCTCAACCAGTCGCCGCTGGGCAGTGCGGCGCTGGCGGGCACGGGCTTTCCGATCGATCGCGAAATGACCGCGCAGGCGCTCGGCTTCGATGCGCCTACTGCGAACAGTCTCGATGCCGTATCGGACCGCGATTTCGCCCTCGATTATCTCGCGGCGGCCAGCCAATGCGCGTTGCATCTCTCCCGCCTCGCGGAGGAGTTCGTGATTTGGGCGAGCCAGCCTTTCGGCTTCGTGCGCATGCCCGATGCGCTCTCGACCGGCAGCTCGATCATGCCGCAGAAGAAGAACCCCGACGCAGCCGAATTGGTGCGCGGCCATGCCGGGCGTATTGTCGGCTGTCACACTGCGCTGATGGTCACCATGAAGGGGCTGCCACTCGCCTATTCCAAGGATATGCAAGACGATAAGCCCCCCGTGTTTGAAGCGGCGGGGCTGCTTCAACTGTGCATCGCGGCCATGACCGGGATGGTCGAAGGAGCCGATTTCCGCACAGACCGCATGCGGCAGGCCGCTGAACTTGGCTATGCGACCGCCACCGATCTCGCAGACTGGCTGGTGCGTGAGGCCGATATCCCTTTCCGTGAAGCCCATCACATTACAGGCGCTGCGGTGAAGCTGGCGGAAAGCAAGGGCGCTGCGCTGGATGAGCTTTCGCTCGCGGAACTTCAGGATATTGATGCGCGTATTGATGATCGCGTGTACACGGCGCTTTCGGTGGAAGCATCGGTCGCCGCGAGGGGATCCTATGGTGGTACTGCGCCGGATCAGGTGCGCAAACAGGTGGCAAAGGCTCGCCAGAAATTGGGAATGGACACATGAAGCGTATCCCTATCACCTTTGCTCTTGCTGCTGCACTTGCGGCATGCGGGCAGCGCGCGCCCCTTGAACCCGCTGCTGGCGAAACCCTTCCGCCGCCTCCTTACGGTGTGAGCGAGCCGCTGACCGCGGAGGAATTGCTCGAAACCGATCCCCAGGCTGTCCCGGAACGCAGTGTCGAGCTACGCCGCGAAAGCGAAGAGCGTGAGGACGATCCTTTCGATCTTCCGCCAGAAAGCTAAGTTTTGGACCATTTTCAGATCCGCAATGGCGAGCTGTACGCCGAGGATGTGCCACTGTCGCGCATCGCAGACGAGGTGGGCACACCTGTCTACGTCTATTCGCGCGCGACTTTCGAGCGCCATGCAAGAGTGTTCAAAGAGGCGCTGAGCGACCTTGAGAAACCGCCGCACATCGCCTTTGCGGTGAAGAGCAATCCCAACCTCGCGGTTCTTAAATTGCTCAGCCGCGAAGGATATGGGGCGGACGTGGTGTCCGGCGGTGAATTGGCGCGCGCGATGCAGGCGGGCATGCCGGCAAGCGACATCGTGTTCTCCGGCGTCGGCAAGACCGATGCCGAGCTGGTTCAGGGGCTCGACGCTGGCATCGGCCAGTTCAACATTGAATCGGGCGAAGAAGGGCGCGAGCTTGCGGCCATTGCGGCTGCGCGCGGGAAAGTTGCGCGCTGCGCTTTGCGCGTGAACCCGGATGTCGACGCGGGCACGCATGACAAGATTTCGACCGGCAAGGCGGACAACAAATTCGGTGTTCCCATCGGCCGCGCGCCGGAACTGTTTGCCGAGCTCTCGGCGCTCCCCGGTCTCGAATTGCGCGGTCTTGCGGTGCATATCGGCAGCCAGCTGTCAGAACTCACGCCGCTGGAACTGGCCTTCGAAAAGCTCGGTGCCATGCTGTCTCGCCTGCGAGCTGCGGGGCACACGATCACGCATATGGACCTCGGCGGGGGTCTTGGCGTGCCCTATCGAAAAGGCGAAGTGCCGCCGTCTCCCGCTCAATATGGCGCAATGGTCGCGCGCATCACGAAAGGCTGGGATGTTACGCTGATGTTCGAGCCGGGGCGTGTGATCGCGGGCAATGCGGGCGTGCTGCTGACCCGCGTGATTCGCGTGAAGAAAGGCCTCAACCACCCCTTCGTGATCGTCGATGCGGCGATGAACGATCTGGCGCGGCCTGCGCTCTACGGTGCATGGCACGATTTCGATGCGGTCAAGCCTTCGGGCGAGCGGATGATGGCCAATATCGTCGGCCCGATCTGTGAGACCGGGGACACTTTCGCAATGGACCGGGAGACCGACGTGCTGGCATCGGGCGATCTCGCCGTGTTCCGGACCGCCGGGGCCTATGGCGCGACCATGGCCAGCAGTTACAACTCGCGCGGATTCGTGGCTGAAGTGATGGTCGATGGCAGCGATTATGCCGTGGTCGCCGATCGCATCCTGCCCGGCGATATCGCCGATGCCGAACGCGTGCCGGACTTCCTGCTTAGCTAGGCAATGCAGTCGCTCCCGCTCTTCCACCAGCTGACCGGCAAGCCGGTGATCGTTCTGGGTGAAGGCGATATGGCCGAGCCAAAGCGGCGTTTGGTCGAGCGGGCTGGCGCGCATATCATCACCGATATGCAGACCGGCATAGATGAAGGCGCTCGGATAGCCTTCGTCGCGCATGATGACGCGGCCATGTGCGAAGCCGATGCGATCCGCCTGCGGTGTGCCGGGCTCCTCGTCAATGTCGTCGACCGGCCTGATCTGTGCGATTTCACGACGCCAAGCATACTTGATCGCGATCCCGTGCTCGTGGCGGTGGGGACGGGTGGGGCATCGGCGGGGCTTGCCAAGCAATTGCGCCTGCGCCTCGAAAAGCTTCTTCCCGCCGATCTTGGCCAGCTCGCCGAGAGATTGTTCGGCGCGCGCGATGCGATCAAGGCGCGCTTTCCTGCCATGCCAGACCGGCGCCGCGCGCTGGACGATGCGATGCGCGAAGGCGGGCCGCTAGATCCCCTGCGCGAAGGTGGGCCTGCCCGGCTGGATGACTGGCTCGAAGGGGCTGACGAAGTCACGTCATCGCAGAGGATCACTTTCACACTCACCAGTGATGATCCCGAGGATCTGACGCTGCGTCAGGCTCGGCTCCTTGGCAGCGCAGATGCGATCATAGCTGATCCTGCGATTCCTGCCGAAATTCTCGCCCGTGCCAGGGCTGATGCGCAGCGTTTTTTCCAACCTTTTGAGGGCTCTGAGCCTGACGGTCTGGTGATTGTACTCAATATAGAAAAATTACAATAAATACAGTGATTACAGCAATTTAATTTCAAAGGGCGGTTCTGCATCGGCAGGCTTTGCACAGGTCGACATGGTGTCGCCCCGTGCAAATGGAGAACCGCAATGAAACTTCCCAAGATCGATCTCGCCAGCCTGCCGGACCTCGACAAGCTGACCGGCTTCTTCGGTTTTTCCGAAGGCCCCGGCCATGACGATACGATCATTGTGATCGCCACCATCGTCTATGACAGCAATCCGCCGGCCAGCGGCTTGTTCTGATTGAATCGGGTCAGGCGATGGACGTAAATCCTGAAATCGCAGCGTTGCGGAGAGATCGCTCTCCGCAACGCGACGCCCAGACCGCCATGGAGCGCGCACGCATGGCTTGGCGGGCGGAGCCCGGTGCCGATGCGATGCTTTCGGAGCTGCAGCGCTACGGTGCCGGAGCACCTTTGGAGCATTGCCCCCAGCTCGAGACAATTTTCACTGAATGCGGCGAAGCGGAACGCCTGATGCGCCTGCTGTCACAGCATTATTGCGCCGCGATCCGGGCCAATCCGATTGGCCATCCGCCTTTCCGCACCGGCTTCGACGGCAGAGCGAGTTCGACCTTGCTCGCCAGATCGGGACGCGCCCAATTGATGGTGCAGACCCGCGAACCCGGCACTTATGGCGCTGAGTCAATCACGCTTAGCGATGCGACCCGATATGATGCCGTGCTAGCCGGCCGCGCCGAAGCACGCATCCTGCGGGCGCACAGCGCTGGCGAGGACCGCGTGGATATCAGTGCGCAGGCAATGGTGCTCACAGGGAAAGAGCGCATCGCTCTGGATCGCACGAGCGAAACG
The DNA here is from genome assembly GCF_027912455.1 of Aurantiacibacter sp. MUD61. NCBI lineage: Bacteria > Pseudomonadati > Pseudomonadota > Alphaproteobacteria > Sphingomonadales > Erythrobacteraceae > Aurantiacibacter > Aurantiacibacter sp. MUD61. Next base: position 130,382 of record NZ_CP115446.1, on the reverse strand, counting down.
CTTGTCGTCGACGTGGTGGAACGGCGGCTGGTTACTCTGCAGCTCATGCGCGATGCTGCTGATCCGGAGCCGAAGCGAAGCTTTAATCTAAAAACCGGCAGGCTGGTGAGCCAAAGCGCAGCCTCGGTCGCGATCAGCCGACAGGAAGCCATGATTGCCCTGCTCGGGCGCATGGGTCGCCGCGATGCCGCGCCTGAGCTTGCCCGGATCGCGCTTGCCGCGAAAGACGTGTCACTGCGCTGGCAGGCGCTTCGCGAGTGTATCGCCCTCGATAGCGCATGCGGTTTCTGCACGCTTGCGCGAGTTGCCCGCACTGGGGACGATCCGCTCGCGGCAGCAGCGGGAGCGCTGCGAGCACAGCTGCTCGAAACCTATCCCGAATTTGCCAGACTGGAGGCCGACAGATGCCCCGCGTAATCCATTGCGACGATACCTCATCGTGCGAGCTTGGCGAATGTATCGACGCGCTTCACGAAAAAGGGTTCAATCCCTGGGAAGAAGACAGCCTGCTGGGCGCAGCGCGCTGGCTTCGCAGGCTCAATAACAATCGCGAATTTCTCGCCGATTTGATGGTGGAGGAACTGAAGCGCGGGCCGGAAAGCTCGAAAGTGCCGGGGGACTACGGCCCCCAAACCATCATGCTCTCGGCTCTCGGCAGCGAATTCTATCTGCGCGCCAATCTCTGGCCGAGCCGGGATGAACACATGTTCCGCGCATCGGGCCATTCCGCTTTCTCTTACGAGCTGCCGCATGACCATAATTTCGATTTTTTAACTGTCGGATATTTCGGGCCTGGTTATGCCAGTGATTATTACGAATATGATTATGAAGCCGTGGCGGGCGTTGTGGGAGAAAAGGCCAATCTGCGCTTCGTGGAACGCGCGACGCTCTCCCCCGGAAAGCTGATGCATTACCGCGCACATCGCGATGTACATTCGCAATTGCCGCCGGAAAGCCTCTCGGTTTCGCTCAACATCATGCATGCCGGCGGGGCACAAGGGTGGCTCGATCAGTATCGCTTCGATGTCGAGAATGATGTGATTGCCGGAGTGGTGAGTTCTGGCGGCAGTGAGATTTTCCTCCGCATGGCGGTCGGGCTGGGGGGCGAGGAGGCGCGCGATCTTGCGCACCACTTCGCCGGGTCGCACCCTAGCGACCGCATGCGGTTGGTAGCGCTGGAAGCGCAGGCGGGGGTGCTTGATGGCGCTGCTCAGGATGCACTTTGGCGCGCGGCGGAATGTTCCGGCAGCCGCTTGATCGCGAGAGAAGCCACACGGCGCAGAGCGGCGCTCGAACTGGCTTAAAGGATACCGCCTGCCAGCCTATCGATCGCGCCTTGCAGGATGACGGCAGCCGCGTGGCTGTCTATCCGCTCGGCGCGTTTGGCTCGGCTGAGATCCTGCGCAATCAGATCGCGCTCCGCACTTGTTGTGGACCAGCGCTCATCCCACAGCAATACAGGCAGACCGAGGCCGATGTCCTGCTGGACGAGGTTGCGAGCAAAACTGCGGCTTGCCTGCGCGCGCGGGCCGGCGCTGCCATCCATATTCAGCGGAAGGCCGATCACGACACCCGCCACACCGCGATCCTTGCAAATCGCTTCCAGCGCCGACTTGTCGCGCGCGAACTTGCCTTTGGCCAGGGTCTTGCCCGCCGTGGCAAAGCTCCAGCCGGCATCGCATGTGGCAATGCCGATGGTCTTGGTGCCGAGGTCGAGGCCGAGCAGCACACCGCCATCGGGCAGCGCGTCACGGAATTCGGCGGCGTTCTCGGTGATCAGGGCGCGGGTTGCCATGCCGCCACTCTTCGCACCACGTCCTCGTTCAGGTTCTGCCAGAAGAGTGGAATATCATAGACGTGGTAATTGTTGCCCGGCAGCACATACTGGCCAAGATCGGGCGGATTGCCGATGATCAGCAGGCCGTTGTCCGCACAGGTCGCGGGCACAGAGCGCCTGACAAGCGTGCCGGTCGACAGATCGTCTTCCGGAACCAGCGTGCCAAGGTTCATCTCCGCATCGGCGCTGCCGCCCATCACGCCGGTCAGCGGATTGACACAGAGGATTGGAGATTCGCCGCGCGGCTCTCCGTCCATGCCGGGAAGCTCGGTGTAGCGGCGCAGGAACTGGCCGGGTTCGGGCGGATCGGCAAAGCTCGCCCAGCTCACGATACAGCCCGATTGATCGGCCGTCGCGCATGCCGGCAGGCCAAGGCTCGGCAAATCATGTTCGATGCTGATCGGCCAGCCGATGGGATAGGCCATGGCGACGCGCTGTTGCAGCGGGGTTCCGGCGACCTGCTCTTCCAGCAGGCGGGTCGCGTGATAGCCGCCCTGGCTGTGTCCGGCGATGACGATCGGCATATCTGCCGGGATTGAGTCTACGAAAAAGGCAAAGGCCGCTTCGATATCCGAATAGGCCGCGTCGAGCGCTTCCTGCGCTTGCGGATCGATGGTGATGAACGCACCGAAAGTCGCCTGGCGATAGCGCGGCACCCAGATCTCGCTCGCTTGGTTGAACGCGCTCGCCATGCCGCGCACCATCAACCGCGCGCGGGCCTGCGATTCCTCGTCATCGATCGGCGCATTCCATTGGCGACCATCGAAATAGCTGGTCGGATGAACAAAGAATACTGCGAAGCGCGGGGTCGGGAGGTCAGCTGAGGGAATTGGCGTGCCATCCTCCTCGCGCGGTCCTTCATCGCCTTCAAACAGCGGTTGCCAGCGTGCCGGATCGTTCTGCGCGCCCTTACCGGGGCGGCTGAACCACATGGCCGGGTCCTGATAGGCGTTGTCCGCCAGCGCGTCGGGCGCAACGAACTCGCTGTCCGGCACGAAGGTGAGCTCGGTCAGTTCCTCGCCGTACATGCGCAGCACGAACGCACCAGCGCCCACGAGGATGATCAGGAAAACGATCGTATAGAGAAACTTACGCAGGGTCGGTCTCCAAGGGGCTTTGGCCGTTGATCCGGGCCGCTTCATCATCCGCATCATGGGCTGCGGCGCGCTGTTCCAGCGCCACCTTGATCATTGCGAGCAACGGATCGGCAAGGAATAGGCCGAGAATGCCGAACAGGATACCCATGATGAGCTGGAATGCGAGCACGAGGGCAGGGGCGAGGTCCACCGTCTTTCGCGCGATCATCGGCACCACAATGTAGCCATCGATGTTCTGGACGAAGAAATAGACGAAGATCGTATAGACCCCCATCTGCACGCCGCCCGAAAAGCCCACCAGCACCATCAGCACGCCGGAAATGATCGCGCCGATATTGGGCACGAAAGCCAGCAAGCCGGTCAGGATCGCAAGCAGCGCAGCCATCGGGATTTCGTCGCCCGTGACGAGGCCATATCCGAGCAGCATGAGATAGGTGAAAATGCCCTCCACCACCATGCCGACAAGTCGCCCGGCCATCAGTCGGCGCATGGTGAAGCCCATTTTCTTGGCCGTCTGGAAGAAATCGTGGCGACGGCGCTTGGGCAGCATCCATGCCACACCGCGCTCGTAAAGCTGCGGCTCGAGCGCGAAGTAGATCCCAATGATCACGATCAGGACAAGCGTCGTCACGCCGCCGAGCAGGCCGCCAAGGGCGCGTGTCACAGTACCGAAGCCGCTGGCTGCCTGACTGGCCATTGCCTGCACGCTGTCCATGCTGATTTCAAAGCCCTGTTCCCGCATCCAGGCAAAGATGCGCGTGGCCTGTTCTTGCACGATTGAGGGAAACTCAGCAGCTTCGCGCGAAATCTGCGATCCCGCGAACATGCTGAGCCACAGGAGAAGGCCGGATACGGTGATGAGAACGATTGCCACGCGCCACATTCGGCCAATCGGCAGGACGCGGCCCAACAGGCGGGAACCGCCATCGACCATGGCTGCAAAGACCATTGCTCCGAAAATGACCAGCAGGCTGTGCGATATATAGACTGCCAGCGCGATCAGACCGATAACGGCAGTCCAAACGAAAGCCCGCCACGCCTCAAATCGCAATTCCGGGCTGGAAATGCGCGCGGGGCTGGCGCCAATGCCGCTCTCGTCATCCTCTGTCATATCAGTCATTGCGATGGCTCACCTCTCAGCTCCGGCCGTAACGGAGTCCAGGCACGTTCGCCGCGCAAGGCCCCCCACCAAGAAAGCGGGTTGTAGCTGGAAGTTCCGTCCAGCGAAAATGTAATGATCTCAGCCCGCCCGCCCACGCTGGTCAGCGGCACCGGCCCGCCAAGGCCATTGCCGCCCTGCATCAGCGAAGGCGCGCGGCTGTCCGAGGAGTGATCGCGATTGTCGCCCATCAGGAATACGTGACCTTCCGGCACGGTGACGGGCAGCATATTGTCGAAGCGCTGGCGCATATGATCGATGATCAGATAGCTCGCGCCATTGGGCAGGGTTTCGCGATAGGTGGGCGGCTCGTAAACTTGCGTCCCGTTTTCCAGCGTCACGCGATAGGGCTCGAAGTCATCGAGGCACGGAACTTCGCTGCCGAAAGCGGTGGCGCACAGATTATCGTTTTCTGCCGGAATGCGAACCGGGGGCTCCATATCCTGCGGCACCGGCTCGCCGTTCAGGATGATCTGCCCATCGACTAGCGCCACGGTGTCACCCGGCAGGCCGATCACGCGCTTGATATAATCGGTGTTTTCATCGGGCGGCACGGCGATGACAATGTCGCCATATTCGGGCGTTGCAGGGGCGATGCGCCAGTCGCTGCGCGGAAAGACGTGAAAGCTCGCCGAGACCCAGCTCCAGCCATAGGGATATTTGGACACGATCAGCCGGTCCCCCACCATCAGATTGGGCACCATGCTGGCTGAGGGTATGTAGAACGGCTTGGCGATGAAGGTGTGGAACAGCAACACGACAAGCAGCATCACGGCAAGGCCGCGCAGCTCCGCCCACCAGTTGACCTTCTCGTCCTGCTCTTTTTCGTCAGTCATTGCCGGGAATTTCTAGGGCTTGGGATGCGCTTCAAGGATCACGAAGGCCTGCGCCCATGGATGATCATCGGTGAGGGTGAGATGAATGAACACCTCATACCCGTCCGGCGTCAGCTGTTCCAGCCGCGCTTTCGCCCCTCCGGTCAGCGCGAGAGTCGGCGCGCCGGAGGGCGCATTCACCACGCCGATATCCTTCATGAAAACGCCGCGCTTGAAACCGGTGCCCACTGCCTTGCTGAACGCCTCCTTCGCCGCGAAACGCTTGGCATAAGTGCCTGCCTGTGTGAGCGGACGGCGCGCCGCCTTGGCGTTCTCCACATCGGTAAAGCTGCGCTGCTTGAAGCGATCACCCCACCGGTCGAGCGAATTCTGGATGCGCTCGATATTGCAGAGGTCTGAGCCGAGACCGATGATCATTTGCCCACCCCCAACCCCTCCCGCAAGCGGGAGGGGAGCGAGATTTGCCGAGCCGAAAGGCGAGGCATAGTCGCAGCGGGGTGGGCTGTTTTGATCATAATTATCTCGCCAAATCCATCAGTTCGCGCATCCGCAAAACTGCAGGCTCCAGCCCGTCGAAAATCGCCTCGCCAATTAGATAATGCCCGATGTTGAGCTCGGCGAGCTGCGGGATGGCGGCGATGGGCTGGACGTTTTCGTAAGTCAGCCCGTGGCCCGCATGTGGCTCGATCCCGTTCTTGGCCGCGAGGGCCGACATATCGGAAATGCGTTTCAGCTCGCGCTCGACCTTTTCATTGTCGCCATCCAGCGCGGCATGGGCGTATTCGCCGGTGTGAAATTCGACCACGGGCACACCCATCTGCAGCGCGGCATCGAGCTGGCGCTCACTCGCCTCGATGAAAAGTGAAACGCGAATCCCGGCATCTTTCAGCTGGGTGATGATCGGGGTGAGGTGATTATGCTGGCCAGCGGCATCGAGCCCGCCTTCGGTCGTCCGCTCCTCGCGCTTTTCCGGCACGATACATGCAGCATGCGGCTTGTGGGCGAGGGCGATGGCGAGCATTTCCTCGGTCGCCGCCATCTCCAGATTGAGCGGCAGGTCGGTCGCATCCTGGATGCGTTTCAGATCATCGTCGCGGATGTGCCGCCGGTCTTCGCGAAGGTGCGCCGTGATACCATCACCACCGCATCGCGCCACGATTTCCGCCGCGCGGACCGGATCGGGATGATCGCCGCCGCGCGCATTTCGGATAGTGGCGACGTGATCGATATTCACGCCAAGGCGGAGGGGTTTGCTCATGCCGCGTCTCCGCAAATGGCCGCTGAAAGCACGGAGTTGCTGAAGCTGTCCGCCTGCCATGTCTCGCCGAAAGAGAAATCTTCATCGTGGACAATCATCGCGAGCGCAGCGTCGCGTTCAGGAATGATGAAATTGCGCACTTCATATGCTCCGATATCGCCGCGACGCTCCACGATCCGTACAGGTGCATCGCATCCCGCCAGTGCCAGTTCGAAGACCCATTGGCCAAGCGCCATGTAGCCAAGCGCCGGATCGCTTTCCCACATCGTTTCGCGCGCTTCATCTGACAAGAGGCGCCCGTCGAGAAGCGCGCGATCGAACGCGATCATATCATCTACTGAGCCAAGCAATCCGGCTGACGGGCCGTAACGCGAGATATCTATTGGGAAGTCGCTATCATAGTATTTGATGCCACCGCGCGGTCTGCGCGACGGCAAGGACATCTGCCTAAGCTCTGCCTCGCGAAACCGGCGGTTGAGTAGACCTGCAAAACGCTCCCCGGTCACAGCCTCCAGCACGGCGCCAAGCACTATGTAATCGCAATTGTTATATTCCCAGCCTTCGGTGCGCGGATTGTCGCGCCCGGCGAGACACCAGTCGAGCCCATGTTCCCCGGTCGCATAGAATTCCGGAATGCCGTTTGCATTCAGGGGCGAGTCTTCCGGATTGCGCAGGCCTGACTGGTGCTGAAGGAGCTGGCGTATTGTTGGCGCGTCGTCCGTCATCGCTGGCGGGAATGGCAGATACGAAATTGCCAAAGCATCGAGCGCAAGGGTGCCTCGCTCCACTTCCTGCATCACCAGTGTGGCGACAACCTGCTTGCTGACCGAAGCCCAAGGCCAATCGGCTCCCTCGTCGCATTCGCCAGCCCAATGCAAAAAGTAGGTCATGCCTTCACGATAGAGGATGGCATCGCCCGGGAAATCTTCGCCTAAAGCATCACCGGTCATAATGGCGAAGGGTGGCACTGCGGCCCGTCGCTCCTCTTCGCTCGGCGGTTCGACAGCCCAGAATGTGCAGGCCAGCGCGACCGCAGGCGTGGCGAGAATCGCAGACAGGCCCACAATAATTGCGAGGACATACCTCAAGAAGCGCGGCTCCCCGGCTTGGTGATTTCAATCGCTGCAAGCTCCGCCGGCACCTCATCTTCGGCGTAAGTCGGGAAGTCGATGTCGATGAGCGGAAAGAAAGGCACGCCCAGGTCAACCGAGCCGTTGCTGCGATCCACCAGCGCGACTTCCGCCAGCACTTCGCCGCCTTCGTGGCCCACTGCTGCAATCGCCTCGCGGCTGGAAAGACCGGTGGTGACAACGTCCTCCACCATCAACACTTTGGCGCCCGGCTCCAGAGCGAATCCGCGGCGCAGGTGGAAAGTGCCTTCGGGCCGTTCGAGAAACATCGCGTCGAGGTTGAGCGCGCGCCCCATTTCGTGGCCTATGATGATGCCGCCCATTGCGGGTGCAACGACCGCATCGAGCGAGTCGAGGATGTCTCCGGGGATTTTCTCTGCCAGCGCCTCTGCGAGCCTTGCCGCGCGGTGCGGGTTCATCAGCACGCGGGCGCATTGCAGGTAATGCCCGCTGTGTCTGCCTGAGGAGAGCTTGAAATGCCCTTCGAGCAAGGCGCCGCTGGCACGGAATTCGGCAAGGACTTCATCCTGTGTCATATGGGCAGGCCTCTTATACTTTTGATCGTGTTGCCGGACTTGGGACAAAGGGCCACATAGACCCTGTCGAAAAAAGTCCCTAGATGCGCTTGAGGCATGGGGCAAGCGCGCGTATAGGCGCGCACAAACAGCCCAAGCTTGGTCGAGACGGCTGTTGGCCCGAGTAGAAAATTGGAAAGCACGGACGCTATGAATTTTGGCGACATCGCCCGCAACAAACTGCAGTCCCTGGCCCTGCTGGTCGCTGCCGTTTCCCTAGCAATTCTGCCGCAGAGCAGCTTTGCGCAGGAAATTTCCGAGCCTGCAACTTCGGTTGAAGAGGCTGTGGCAGAAGGCCAGAGCGTGGCTGACGGCGACGTGGTGCTGGAAGCCGACGCGCCCGCTTTCGAGCATTTCGGGCCCGACATGATTCTCGGCCAGCCGACCGCTTTTGAAGACGATGCCATCGCTTCGATGACCTTCCAGGACCAGTATACTGCCAACGGAGACTACGCGCTTTGGATGCATAACTGGATCCTGATGCCGGTTATAACCGCTATCAGCATTTTTGTTCTCTTCCTGCTGATGTGGGTCATCATGCGGTATCGCCGTGCGAAAAACCCCAATCCTTCCAAGACCAGCCACAACACGCTGATCGAAGTCATCTGGACGGTTGTTCCGGTAATCATCCTCGTCGTGATCGCTGTTCCGTCGATCTCGCTGATCGCCAAGCAATATCAGGCACCGCCTGCCGATGCGATCACGATCAAGGCCAATGGTTACCAGTGGTACTGGGGCTATGAATACGTCGACAATGGCGGTTTCGAAGTCATTTCGAACATGCTGAGCGAAGAAGAAGCGCTGACCGCCGGTGAGCCGCATCAGCTCGCAGTCGACAATCGCATGGTTGTGCCGGTTGGCGTTCCGATCCGCCTGCAGACGTTCGGCGCAGACGTGATCCACTCGTTCGGCATGCCTTCGCTGTGGTTCAAGCTTGATGCCGTGCCCGGTCGCATCAATGAAAAGGTGCTGACGATCGAGCGGGAAGGCATTTACTACGGCCAGTGCATGGAATTGTGCGGTGCCCGTCACGGGTACATGCCGATCACCATCGAAGCGCGCAGCATGGAAGATTTCAACGCGTGGGTGCAGTCGCAGCCCGGCGGTATGACCCGTGCTCAGCTTGAGGCCGAAGCCGCGGCTGCCGGTACCGAAGCCGAAATCGAAGAGTCGGCTGAAGACGCTGCCGAGGCAGGCGATGCTGAAGGTGTCGAGGCAGCCGAAGCTGCTGAAGCCGCCTGATCGAATTTCAAGAATAGACGTAAACAGTAAGGTTCACGAAAATGGCCACCACCGCAGACGGTTTCCAAGCCCACCACGAAGACCATGCGCATGATCACGCCGATCATAAGCCTGGTTTCTTCGCGCGTTGGTTCATGTCGACCAACCATAAGGACATCGGTACGCTCTACCTGATCTTCGCGATCATCGCGGGTATCATTGGCGGCGTCATTTCCGGCGCGATGCGTTGGGAACTGGCAGAGCCGGGTCTCCAGCACATGGGCTGGATCGTGAATATGCTGGGTGGCGACGGCTCAAGCTTCGACCAGCAGGGCCACATGTGGAATGTGCTGATCACGGCACACGGCCTGATCATGGTGTTCTTCATGGTCATGCCGGCAATGATCGGCGGCTTCGGCAACTGGTTCGTCCCGCTGATGATCGGTGCGCCGGATATGGCCTTCCCGCGCATGAACAACGTTTCTTTCTGGCTGACCGTTGCCGGTTTCTTCTCGCTGCTGTTCTCGCTCTTCGTTCCGGGCGGCGTGGGCCTTGGCGCAGGTACCGGCTGGACAGTCTATGCACCGCTTTCGACCACGGGCTCCGTCGGCCCGGCTGTCGACTTTGCGATCTTCTCGCTCCACTTGGCTGGCGCGGGCTCGATCCTTGGTGCGACCAACTTCATCACCACCATTTTCAACATGCGCGCGCCGGGTATGACCCTGCACAAGATGCCGCTGTTCGTATGGTCGGTGCTGGTCACGGCATTCCTGCTGCTGCTCGCGCTTCCGGTGCTTGCGGCTGCTATCACCATGCTGCTGACCGACCGTAACTTTGGAACCACCTTCTTCACCGCTGCCGGCGGTGGTGATCCGGTTCTGTACCAGCACCTGTTCTGGTTCTTCGGTCACCCCGAAGTCTACATCATGATCCTGCCGGGCTTCGGTATGATCTCGCAGATCGTGGCGACCTTCAGCCGCAAGCCGGTGTTCGGCTATCTCGGCATGGCCTACGCCATGGTCGCCATCGGCGTCGTCGGCTTCATCGTGTGGGCGCACCACATGTATACCGTCGGCCTCGATGTGAACACGAAGATGTACTTCACTGCCGCAACCATGGTGATCGCGGTGCCGACCGGCATCAAGATCTTCAGCTGGATTGCGACCATGTGGGGCGGCTCGATAGAGTTCAAGTCACCGATGGTGTGGGCGATGGGCTTCATCTTCCTCTTCACCGTGGGCGGCGTGACCGGCGTTGTGCTCGCCAATGGCGGCGTGGACGACAACCTCCACGATACCTATTACGTGGTGGCACACTTCCACTACGTGCTTTCGATGGGTGCAGTCTTCTCGATCTTCGCCGGTTTCTACTACTGGTTCCCGAAGATGAGCGGCCGCTGGCACAGCGAATTCCTGAGCCACGTGCATTTCTGGCTGTTCTTTATCGGCGTGAACGTGATCTTCTTCCCGATGCACTTCCTCGGCCTGCAGGGCATGGCGCGTCGTTACCCGGATTTCACCGCCGCGTTCGCCTACTGGAACGAGATTGCCAGCTACGGCTATCTGATCATGGCCGGTTCGATGGTCGTGTTCTTCGTAAACATCGGTTACGCGCTGCTGGCGGGTCGCCGTGCGGAAGACAATTACTGGGGCGCTGGCGCAACGACGCTCGAATGGAGCCTCTCCAGCCCGCCGCCGTTCCACCAGTTCGAAACGCTGCCGGTGATCGAAGACCACCACAGCGCTGACGATCACATCAGTTCGAAGCCGGCGACGGCATAACGCCCGCCTCTCGGCTGCACTGAACAACGGGGAGGGGGCGCTTCGGAAACGGAGCGCCCCTTCCTGCAAGACAACAGGACAATGACCGCCATTACCGCCCCCAATGCAGAAGAGATCGACGCAATCGCCGTGGCTGCCAGCCCGGTGGATGTGGTCGCGCTTCCTGCAAGCGGCACGAGCATGCCGGCGGATTGGCGCGATTTCTTCGCGCTGACCAAGCCAAAGGTCATGCGTCTGGTGGTGTTCACGGCGCTGTGCGGCTTGCTCGCCGCGCCGGGTAGCATCCACCCCGTTATCGGCTTTACCGCCATCCTGTGCATCGCGCTGGCCGCAGGCGGCGCAGGCGCGCTCAACATGTGGTGGGAAGCCGATATCGATGCCAAGATGAAGCGGACGCAGGGCCGCCCGCTTCCGCGCGGCACGATCCGCCCGATCGATGCGCGCGATTTCGGCCTGCTGCTTTCTGGCATGAGCGTGATGGTCATGGGCCTCGCGGTCCACTGGCTCGCCGCTGCTTTCCTCGCCTTCTCGGTATTCTTCTATGTCGTGATCTACACGATGTGGCTGAAGCCGCGCACTCCGCAGAATATCGTCATCGGCGGCGCCGCAGGAGCGTTCCCGCCGCTGATCGGCTGGATTGCCGTGACAGGCGAAGTGACATGGATGCCGGTGCTGCTGTTCGCGATCATCTTTATGTGGACCCCGCCGCATTTCTGGGCGCTCGCCCTGTGGGTCAAGCCCGATTATGCCGCAGCCAATATTCCCATGATGCCCAATGCCGCAGGCGAAGTTTCGACCCGCCGACAGAGCCTTGTTTATTCCGTGCTCCTGCTGCCGCTCAGCATTACGCCATGGCTCATCGGCGGCACTGGCCCGATCTACGGCATTTCGGCGCTGATCCTTTCGGCCATCTTCCTTGCCCTGACCATTCCCGTAGGCTTGCGCCGCAGTGTCGAGGGCGACGGGATGAAGCCGGAAAAGAAGCTGTTCGCCTATTCGATCCTTTATCTGTTCGTCCTGTTCGGTGCGCTGGTGCTCGACCGCGTGCTGGCACAGGCAGGAGTAATCGCATGACCCCTGAAGAAGAGCAGGAATTCAAGCGCCGCCGCAAAGCGCGCAATGCCGTGATCGGCATGGTGCTGCTCGGCATGGTCGTGCTGTTCTACGCCATCACCATCGTGAGGATTGGCGAGCAATGACGACGGCTACTCTCGAAGATCGCAACCGTCGCACCATGCTGTTTGCCTTTGGCGCGGCGCTGGCCATGCTCGGGCTCGGCTATGCCGCTGTGCCGCTTTACGACCTTTTCTGCCGCGTTACCGGCTTCGGCGGCACGACTCAGGTTGCAAGTGAGGCAGAGGCGGATGCCGCAGCCTCCCGCGCGACCGGAGCGACCTACTCCATCCGTTTCGATGCCAACACGGCGCGTGACATGCCCTGGACGTTCGAGCCGGTGCAGGTGACCGACACCGTTGCCGTGGGTGAGCGCGACATGGCTTTCTACATCGCGCGCAACGATACGAACGAAACGATCACCGGCACGGCCACGTTCAATGTAGAGCCCAAATCCGCAGGCCGCTATTTCGCCAAGGTTCAGTGTTTCTGCTTTGTCGAGCAGACGCTGCGGCCGGGCGAGGAAATCCGCATGCCGGTGCTTTACTATGTCGATCCGGCAGCGCTGGATGACCCCAATATGCAAGGCGTTGAGCAGATCACGCTCAGCTACACTTTCCACCGTGGTCTCGCCGAGGATGCGGACGAGGCTGCAGCAAATAACGAAGAACCCAGTTAAGCCTCTGGACCCGCTGCGAAGCGGAGTTTAAGGGGCTGTTGAAACGCAAGATCAGGACAGACACATGGCTGGCGCGAAGAACCACGACTATCACATTCTCGATCCCGATATCTGGCCGCTGATTGGCGCGCTCGGCGGGCTCGTCTTCACCAGCGGCATGGTGCTGTTCATGCACGAATTGGCCGGCGGACCGGCTGTTCTCGGCGTCGGCATTGCGCTGCTGATCGCGACTTTCTTCGCTTGGTTCACCAAGATCGTGAACGAAGCAGAGCGCGGCGATCACACGCCGGTTGTGCAGCTGCACATGCGTTACGGCATGATCCTGTTCATCGCATCGGAAGTGATGTTCTTCGTCGGCTGGTTCTGGGCTTTCTTCGATTTTGCCCTGTTCCCTGCGCCTATTCGAGAGGCGGCGGACAATGTCTGGCAGAACCTTATCGGTCAGGAAGGGGCTGCGCTGCTCGCACAATTCCCGCCTGAAGGTGTGGAAGTCCTCGATCCGTTCAGCCTGCCGCTGCTCAACACGCTGATCCTGCTGTGCTCGGGCACCACGGTAACCTGGGCGCACCACTCGCTGATCAATGGCGATCGTGAAGGCCTGAAGAAGGGCCTGTGGCTTACCATCGCACTGGGCGTACTGTTTACCGCCGTGCAGGTCTACGAATATGGCCACGCGCCGTTCGGCTTCGGTGGCAACACCTATTCCAGCGCATTCTACATGGCGACCGGCTTCCACGGCTTCCACGTTCTCGTCGGCACCATCTTCCTGGCGGTCTGCCTGTTCCGTACCTACAAGGGCCACTTCACGCCGCAGCAGCACTTCGGCTTCGAAGCGGCTGCCTGGTACTGGCACTTCGTTGACGTCGTCTGGCTGTTCCTCTTCATCGCTGTCTACGTCTGGGGCGGATGGGGCGCGCCGATCTACTAAGGATTATCGTGACGGATTTTCCTCACGAAACGAAGGGGCGGCCCGCATCTGGCGTGGCCGCCCTTTTCGCATCCTGCCCGCGCTGCGGCGCGAAGACGCTGTTTGCAGGCCCCATAGCCTTCGCCGATCGCTGTGACGCCTGCGGGCTCGATTTCACCAAGTTCAATGTGGGCGATGGGCCAGCCGCATTCCTGACGATGGGTGTGGGCGCGATTGTCGTCGCATTGGCGCTGTGGCTGCAATTGAGCGTGGAGCCGCCGTGGTGGGTGCATGTGTTGCTGTGGCTGCCGCTGATCGTGGGCGGCGTTGTGCTCGGCCTGCGGATGACCAAGGCGTGGCTGCTTACGACCGAATACAGACGCCGCGCCGAAGAGCATCGGCATGAGGCGGAGGATGGGCAATGAGCGTGCGCAAGGTTCCGATCATCCCGACAATCATCGTTGTGGCCGCCGCATGTGTGATGGTGGCGCTCGGCATCTGGCAGCTGGGCAGGGCGGATGAGAAGGAGGCGCTGATTGCTGAATTCGAGTCCGCTTCTGAGCGGGGCCCGGTGCGTATAGGCGATCAGGATCTCGATAATTACCTTTATCGCACGGTGGAGTTCGCGTGCCCTGAACCCACGTCTTGGAGCGCGATCGCAGGCCGCAACCGCGCTGGGCGGACCGGTTATTCTCAGCAATTCACCTGCCGCGAACGGACGGATTGGGGTCAGCCCGATGTGGCGATAACGCCTGCCATATATGCCGTGGTGGGATGGTCTCCGGGACCGAATGAACCCGATTGGTCGGGTGGCAATATCACTGGCGTTCTGACGCAGCTTGGCGATGATTACCGGATCACCCTTGCCGAGCCGGTACAGGGACTTGAAGCTTCCGCCGCGCCCGACCCGTCAGACATGCCCAACAATCATCTCGCCTATGCGGGCCAGTGGTTCTTCTTCGCGCTCACCGCGCTGCTCATTTATGGGCTGGCACTCAGGCGCCGCTGGCGCGACGCCTGAGAACCTTCACCAGACCTTCAGGGTCAGGTGTGGCTCCAGCCACCTTTGCCGCCAGCTTCTGCGACCCCGGCACCGCCCGATGCGCCGTTGAACTGGCCGATGGGGACAGCATCCTTGTTGAACCAGTTGATCTGCAGGAAGCCACCACCCGACGCGATGCCTTGCGCGTGGAAGGACGTGGTCAGACTGAAGAACGCGTCCCAGCTATCGTAGGCGGTGTAGAGAAATCCCGCGGAGGTGCAGAAATAGGCTGGCCCGCCCCAAACCGTCTGGTCGAATTTGTAAGGCTTCCCATCCGGTTCGCAGGATATTTTCCCCCATATGGCGAGCTTCAGGCTGGCTGTCGCGCCGATTGGCGCAGGTGTGGACTCGCTCGCCATCTTGGCAACGAATTCTCTCGCCTGGTCTTCCCCCACAGCCTTGCCGAGCGATTCAATCGTGGCCTGCTGGATATGATCCTGATCGGGGCGCGATTGTTCCATGGTAAGTTCTTGCATTGATCTTCCTTCCCATTCTTTCTTTTGTTGAATGAAGTTCCGGTCGATCGCGTCTGCAGAGCAGGGCAATTCTCTTTCCGGATTCAGCTATGCGAACCCATGGTCGCAATGAACCTGTTTGCGCTCCAAAACGAATTACCATTCTGTAATCAGAAACTTATGGTGCAGTGCGGTGAAGAGCTTCGGGGCGCGCTCGCATGCGTAACAGGGCGAAAAGCATTGCTTTCTTGGCAAGAAAGGGACGCGCGGCTACGTCGCAGCGCAGCATGAAGTATATTTCCACCAGGGGGAGCGCTCCGGCGCTCGATTTCGAAGGGGTCACATTGGCAGGGCTCGCCGGCGATGGCGGGCTTTATGTGCCGGAAGAATGGCCGCGCTTTTCGCAAGACGAGATCGCGGCGATGGCTGGCCTGCCTTATGCTGAACTCGCTCTGCGCGTCATGGCGCCGTTCACCGCCGGATCGCTGAGGGAGGACGAGCTGCGCAGCCTGTGTGAAGCAGCCTATGGCAGCTTTGCCCATGATGCGGTGACGCCGCTCGTCCAGCTGGATCAGCAGCACTGGCTGCTCGAACTGTTTCACGGCCCCACGCTCGCCTTCAAGGATGTGGCGCTTCAATTGCTCGGTCGGCTGTTCGAGCACTTCCTCAGCCGCAGCGAGAATCACCTGACCATCGTCGGCGCGACGAGCGGGGATACCGGCAGCGCGGCCATCGATGCCGTCGCGGGGCGCGAGCGGGTCGACATCTTCATGCTCCATCCCGATGGCCGCGTCAGCGATGTGCAGCGCCGGCAGATGACGACGGTGCAGGCGCCCAACGTCCACAACATCGCCATCGACGGATCGTTCGACGATGCGCAGGCGATGGTGAAGCGGATGTTCAACGATACAGAAATGGCCGCTTCGAACGGTGGCCGCTTCCGCATCACCGCGGTCAATTCGATCAACTGGGCGCGGCTGATGGCGCAGGTCGTCTATTACTTCGCCGCCGCGCTGCAATTGGGCGGGCCGCAGCGCAAAGTCGCGTTTGCAGTGCCGACGGGCAATTTCGGCGATGTATTTGCAGGCTATGTCGCGGCGCAGATGGGATTGCCGATAGAGCGGCTGATCGTCGCCACCAATGTGAACGACATCCTCCACCGCGCACTCAGCACGGGCGATTATTCGGCGGGCACCGTAACCCCCACCGATGCACCGAGTATGGATATCCAGGTCAGCTCGAACTTCGAACGCCTGCTGTTCGATGTCGGTGGCCGGGACGGCGCGGCACTGGCCGACCAGATGCGCGGTTTCGAGGCAGACAAGGCCATGCAGCTGACAAATGCACAGCGTGATGGCGCCTCCGCCCTGTTTACCAGTGCGCGTGCCGATGCGGATTCGATGCGCGCAACCATGGCTTATGCGGCAGAGCGTTACGGACAGATCCTCGATCCGCATACCGCCATCGGTCTTGCCGCCGCGCGCAATGCCGGGATCGATCCGGCAGTGCCTGTCGTGACACTCGCCACCGCGCATCCGGCCAAATTCCCCGATGCAGTGAAGGCGGCTACCGGCGTGCATCCGGACCTGCCTGCGCGCATGGGCGACCTGTTCGATCGGGAGGAAAGCTTCACGCGCCTCCCCGGCACCTACGATGCCATACGCGACTACGTGGCCCAGCACGCCACGGAGAGCACCGATGGCTGATCTCGCGCCGCAACCTCTCGTGATGGCTGGCGAGGCGTGGTCTGACTACGGCCTGCTCGATAGCGGCAATGGTCGCAAGCTGGAACGCTACGGCCCCTACCGTTTCATTCGCCCCGAACCGCAGGCCATGTGGCAACCGCGTCTCTCCGATGCCGAATGGCAGGCTGATGCGGAATTCATACCCGGCAGTGACGAGGATGGCGGCGGCCGCTGGCATTTCAATCGCGAAGTCCCGCGCGACGGCTGGGAGCTGGTGTGGAACGAGGTGAAATTCACCGCGCAATGCACTCCCTTCCGCCATCTCGGCTTTTTCCCCGACATGGCGCCCGTTTGGGAATGGATGCGCGGACAGCTTTCCGGTCGCGACGATGCGCAGACGATGAATCTGTTCGGCTATACCGGCGTCGGCTCGCTGGCGTTAAGCCAATGCGGCCCCGTCACCCATGTCGATGCGAGCAAGAAGTCCGTGGCGCAGGCGCGCGACAATGCGGCTCTGTCTGGCATGGAGGATCGCTCGATCCGCTGGCTGATCGATGATGCGGCCAAGTTCACAGCACGCGAAGTGCGGCGCGAGCGGCGCTATGACGGGATTATTCTCGATCCGCCGAAATTCGGTCGCGGGCCAAAGAATGAGACATGGCGTCTGGAGGAATCACTACCGGGCCTCATCGGCGATTGTCGCCAATTGCTCGATGCCGACAGTAGCTTCCTGTTCCTTACGGTCTACGCCGTGCGGATGAGCGCGCTGTCGATCGGCGGCTTGCTGGCTGAGGTCTTTGCCGATTTGCCGGGCACTATCGAATGCGGCGAACTGGCTGTCCGCGAAGAGGGGCGGGGCGGCAGGCTGCTGCCCACCGCCATTTTCGCCCGCTGGTCTAACGCATAGGGACTTCTTCGAGGTCTGACAGGAATGCCTCGATCCGTGCAGCATTGTAGCCGAGATCGCTGCCGCCAACGCGGCTGATGCTGCGCATGTCGACGCGTGTGGAGCCGTCCGCAATCGGTGTCACTTCGACCACCACATCGTCGAAGAAGCGGATGAAACCTGCTGTCGCGGTTGCTTCCAAGCGGCCCGCTTCGGGCGAATATTCGGCGATTTCCCAGCCGCGTTCTTCGGCTAGCGCACGCGCATCGGCAATCACCAGTTCGGGTGGCTGGTCGATAATCACCGGCTCGAGATCGGGATAGCTTTCGCGGTGCGCTGATCGCCACGCTTCGATATCGCCTTCATACATCTCGAGATAATCGTCGCGCAGCGGCAGGGTCTGGAACTGCGGCGGATCGTCCACATCGGTGGTGATGTCATGCATGAAGGGCGCGCTGCGGGCGGGCGCAATCACCTGCGTATAGAAAACGCCGAGCATCACCAGCGACAAGACCAGCGCCAGCGGATTGCGCCAGCCGGCGCCGCGCTTGCGGACCATGCCGATGACGATGCCAATAACCGCAACCACGGCGAGAGCCGCGAAAGGCCACATTGTCATCATGAAATAGCGAAAGCCGGGAAGCTTGCCGATGATCCCGTACCGCGCGAGCACCAGCGATCCCAATGCGATGATGAGCATGATGAGAGCGCCGCCAAGCGAGAAGTTCCCGATCAGCCGCGTGATCTTCGACTTGCCCTTCGCATTCGCCGTCGTCGCGTCCGGATTGGGCTCGGTCGGCTCAGGCGTCACCCCTACCGGCTTCACGCCGGGCCTGGCTGCCGGATCGTTTTTTGCGTCATCACTCATCATTGCTTCCCTGTGTTTCTGCCTGTGGTTGGCCACAGTGCTCTTGCTTCGTCAACCGAGAAGCGCAGGTCGCGGTTCCCTCTGCGCTTGCCAAGCGCGCGATCTCCTGCGATTTCGCGGGCCATCATGGCAGACAGTCTCTATCTTGAGCTCACCGATTTCGAGCATGACGTGCACACCGGGATCTATTCAGAAGAAACCGGTAAGCCGCAGCCGCTGCGCTTCACCGTGCGCGCAAAGCTGAAGGAAAAGCGATTCTACGATCCGGAAACCCCGCTCGAAGAGAGCAAGAACTACATGGATCTGAAGTTCGCCTGCTCGGAGGCTCTTGGCGATCGCCACTACAAGCTGATCGAGGCGGTGGCGGATCATGTGTGCGAGACGTTGTTCCTGCAGGATACCCGTGTCGAACAGGTGCAGGTCAAGATCGTCAAACTGGCGTTGTCCGAGCGCAATGAGCAGATCGGCATCACCCTAACGCGCGAGCGCCCGTGATGCGTGACAATGCCATTGTCGAGGTCACTGGTTTGCCGGAAAACCCGCTCGACGCTGCGGCTAAATTTCACAGCGAATGGGTGGCTAAAGTGCGTGGATATGCGCGCAGCGGTGATGTGGTGGTAATCTTCCAGCCCGCAGACCATACCCATCACGCTTGGCGGCTGGCTGCCGTGCAGGAGCTCGCACGCGAATCCGTTCCTTACCGGGTGAACGGTGTTGAGGGGGACCACATGCAGGATGTTTCCGAAACGCTGTTCTACCTCCAATCGGCCGACGGGGTTACCGGGCAACTCTTCACCATGCGGTAATCGGGGCGCGATTTTGGGTAACCGTTCGGCAGCTGCGACCGAAGATTGCATGGAACCTGTAACCACGCCATGATCGCACCCATGCCCTCCGCACCGCCTCTGATCGATAGCTTCGGACGCCAGATTTCATATCTGCGCCTGTCGGTGACCGATCGCTGCGACCTGCGCTGTGCCTATTGCATGCCGGAACGGATGCAATTCCTGCCGAAGAGCGAAGTGCTGAGCCTCGAGGAGCTACACCGACTGGCGCTGGCTTTCATTGCGCGAGGCGTCACCAAGATACGCCTGACCGGAGGTGAGCCACTGGTGCGGCGCGATATGATGGACCTCGTGCGCGCACTGGGTCGTGCAATCGGCGATGGTCTGGAAGAGTTGACGCTGACGACCAATGGGACCCAGCTTGCGCAACATGCTGAAGCCTTGGCCGCTGCCGGGGTGAAGCGCGTAAATGTCAGCCTCGATACGCGCGATCCAGCGCTGTTCGCTCGGCTTACGCGGCGGGACCAGCTTCCTGCTGTTCTTGATGGCATCGCGGCGGCGAAAGCGGCAGGGCTGCACGTCAAGATCAACACTGTAGCGCTAAAGGGCCTGAACGAGGCGGAAATACCCGACTTTATGCATTGGGGGCATTCTGAAGGCCACGACATGACGCTCATCGAGGTTATGCCGCTCGGCGAGGTCGAGGATGAGCGCGTCGATCATTACCTTCCGCTCACCGCTGTGCGCGACAGGCTGGAGGATCGGTTCACGCTGATCCCGCTGGCGCCTCGGACGGGCGGGCCTGCGCGCTATGTTCGGGTGGAGGAGACCGGCGGCACGCTCGGCTTTATCACTCCGCTCACGCAGAATTTCTGCGCCGGGTGCAACAGGGTGCGGATAACGGCGACCGGGCAGCTCTATGCCTGCCTGGGAGGCGCGGAGAAGGTGGACCTGCGTGCCGCCCTGCGATCCAAAGCGCCTGAAGAGGAGCTCGCCGTTGCGCTCGACAGGGCGATGCAAATCAAGCCTGAGCGGCACCATTTTGCGATTGCCGAAGGCAGCGGGCCTGCGCTTGAACGATACATGTCGCTGACGGGGGGCTGATGTCAGTCACCGTGATCTTTCTCGGCAAACTGGCCGATCTCGCGGGGGAGCCCTCGCGCGAACTGTCCGCGCCGATCGACTGGGCACAGCTTCTTTCGATGATGGAGCCCGGACTGATGGCGGCAATCGCAGACGACACCGTCCGCGTCGCAGTCGATGGCGAATTACTAGCTGACAAGGCGCTACTCTCAGCCAGCGATGGCGCGGAGGTCGCGCTGCTGCCTCCTGTCAGCGGGGGTTGAAATGAGCAGCGACATTCGCCTGCTCGACACCGGGTTCTCGCCGGGAAAGGCTCTTGGCCTATTCGCGAAAGCGCATCCCCACGCAGGCGCGATCGCCAGCTTTGTCGGCAAGGTGCGGCCGGATGGCGATGTGAAAGTGCTGCAAATCCAGCATTACGCGCCGCTTACCCTGCCGGGGATGGAAGCGCTGGCTGAGCAGGCGCATGCGCGCTGGTCACTCTACGGTCTGCTGATGCATCACCGGATTGGGAGCATGCGGCCGGGCGCGCCAATCGTTCTTGTCGCTGCGGCATCCCACCACCGGCGCGCGGCTTTCGATGCGGTCGACTTCTGCATGGACCATCTGAAGTCCAAAAGCTGGTTCTGGAAGCGCGAGAGGCGCGCGGACGGCTGGCACTGGATCGAGCCGCGCGATGAAGATCGCCGCGATCTTTACCGATGGAAGACAAAACCTTCGCAGATTTGATCGAGATCAAGGTTCGCCGCGGCGAATCGGTGCATTGCTCATCCATCAGGAAGGAGCATCACCATGGCAGAACAACTTACACGCGAGCAGATTGCCCAGGCAGCCACCATTCACGAGTTGCCCCCGGTCCGCATTACCAATCCCCCGGTCGACCGCACATTCGGGCTTCCGACGCGGCTTTATGCCGCAACTGTGGGGCTGTTCCTTGCCTATATCGCCGTGATGGGTATCGGCTTTGCCCACCCTGAAATGGCGATCCCGGTGGTGATTTTCGCCCTGTTTGTGGTCGCCGGATTTGGTGTCCCCGCCATCTGGACGCGGCTGAACCCGCAAAGCCGGAGCAAGGCGCTGACTTGGGCCCGTTTCCGGCAGGAGGGGATCATGACAGCATACGGGCGCACCACCGGGCGTGACGCGACGGTGCAGGTTCTGATCCTGCCGGTGCTGATCTTCCTGTGGGGAGTGATTTCGGTGACTATCGCCGCTCTGGTCTGACAGCCATTCTCGACCCGCTTTGTCAGGCTATCACTTTCCAAGGCGCGCGGAGCCGATCCCTTCGGTTCCGCGCGTTTTTGCGTCCGGCATTTAAAGCGCCTGGATCAACTCCGCGATGATCTCATGTTGCTGGTCGAGCAACTCGGCAGCTTCCTCGTAGGGCCCTTCGACAGCTTCGATGGCTTCGCCCTCGGCGGAAATCTCGGCATAGATGCGCACCAGATCGGCCATGGCGATCATGCCCTCATTGTGCCGCGTCTGGAGCCCGGCGAGCGCGACCTGCGCATTCGACCATGCATCGCTTCCGACAGAAGCATTGCGGCCGGCAGCGATCTGCCTGCGGACGGAAGGCAGTTCATCCATGAATTGCGCATTCGCATCGCGAACGGTGCCAATCAGGGAATTGACCGATTCGATTGTCGCGGGGGCGGGCGGGGCCGGCACATAGGGTTCCGATTCCGCCGGAAGCATGGTGCCGGTCACCAGTTCGCCATCACGCAGTGCCAGCGATGGATAATCATCGCTCGGGCTCGCACAGGCGGCGACCAATGGCAGCGCGGCCAAAGGCAAGGCTCTGAGGAGGCGAAAGCGTGCTTGCATCATTTCCCGATGGCCCTACATCGGACCCGCAACGCTTTCCAGCACCCAATTCGCACATGAGTGAAAGGGCAAAGAAAGCACGCGTGAAAGTCGACTGTGTGGTTGACAGGCACAAGAGCTTGGCCTAACGGCAGCGCTCTTTCCGGTGCCCCTTTGGGCGCCCTTTTTTGTTGTTGTTATTTGGCGGCGCTTCAGCTGCCTTGTGGCGAGAACACCAGATAAACGGATTTAGCACCATGTTCGCAGTAGTGCGCACGGGCGGCAAGCAGTATCGCGTCGCCGAAGGAGACAAGATCGCAGTCGAAAAACTGGCTGGTGAAGCCGGTGATTCGGTAACTTTGGACGATGTCCTGCTGGCCGGCGAAGGCGCCGACCTGGCAGACGCATCCAAGGTGACGGTTTCGGCGGAAGTTATCGCCCAGGCCAAAAGCGAGAAGGTGACGGTCTTCAAGAAGCGTCGTCGTCACAACTATCGCCGCAAGAACGGCCACCGCCAGCAGATGACCCTGCTGCGCATCACCGCCGTTGGCGAAGGCAAAAAGGCTCCGGCCAAGAAAGCCGCTGCAAAGAAGGACGAAGCTCCGAAGAAGGAAGAAGCCAAGAAGGCTGCTCCCAAGAAGGAAGCTGCGAAAAAGGCACCTGCCAAGAAGGCTGCACCGAAGAAGGAAGCAGCTGAAAAGAAACCCGCCGCCAAGAAGGCCGCGCCGAAGAAGGCTGCAGCCACCAAGAAGTCGGCAGACAAGAAGTAAGACCGCTTAAGCGGATCCACGGAGTAAGACACAATGGCACATAAAAAAGCAGGCGGTTCATCGCGTAACGGTCGCGACTCAGCCGGTCGTCGCCTTGGTGTGAAGAAGTTCGGCAGCCAGGAAGTGATTCCGGGCAACATTATCGTGCGCCAGCGCGGTACGAAGTTCTACCCGGGCTCCAATGTCGGCATGGGCAAGGACCACACGCTGTTCGCGCTCGAAGCCGGCCGCGTCCGCTTCCATGATGGCAAACTCGGCCGCAAATACGTCTCGGTCGACGCCATGGCGGAAGCCGCCGAATAACCGGATGATCCGATAAGGGGGTCATCCACCGGGATGGCCCCTTTCGGAGCTTAAAATTTCCGAAAAGCAGGAAGGAGATGGGGCCGCCCCGTCTCCTTTTTTGATTCTCCTTCCCTCACGCGGGATTTTCTTTGCCGAAAGTCCCGAATTTGAAACACCGGCGGCCCAATGGAGGCGGGCACCCGGCTTGCGGGAGAATACAAATGTTCATGCGTACCCAGCGGCTGTTTTTACGGCCCGTGTTCCTGGAAGACTGGCGCGGCATCTATCGCGGCATTGCGGATGAGAGCATCGTCCGTAATCTGGCCCGCGCGCCATGGCCCTATACCGAAGATGACGCGCGCCAGTTCTGCGCTCTCGCGGTCAAGGACGCACGCAAACGTTTTGTCATTACTCTCCCGGACGAGCCGGGCGCGCCCATTATCGGTATGATCGGGTTCGAACAGCTCGACTCAGTCGGTGAAGAGGTCGGCTATTGGATCGGCCGTGACTGGCAGGGCCGGGGTTATGCGACCGAGGCACTGCATGGCGTTGTCGAGATTGCCGACGCAATCGGCATCGACACGATCGAAGCGCGTCATTTCTTCGATAATCCGGCGAGTGGACGTGTGCTGCGCAAGGCGGGCTTTGCCGACACCGGCGAAATAGCCGCAACCCGCAGCCTAGGCCGTGGGGACGAAAAGGTCCTGAGTCGGCGCTACGTCAAGAATTTGCGTGTGCCCGTTGCTGCCAGCGAACGCCCCGCTGCTGCCTGAGCAATCAGGTGGTGGCGGGGCCGTCGCTGCGGTCTGACGTTGCGGCGCCTTCCCCGACGACAGTCTGGGCGTCTTCCCACTCGGTGATCAGGTGGCGATCATCCAGATCCCACGGGTGGAAACCCGGCTTGTAATATCCGAGCCAAGCCGGGAAGATCTTGCGCAAGATGCCGGGCCTGCTGAACAGATGGGTAAATAGGCCCCATTTAGCTTTCCATCCGGTGATGCCGTCCTGCCGCAGCAATTCCACCGCATCGGTCACGCGATTCCTGAGGAAGCGATACGTGACCAGTGCCATAATCAGGCTACGCACGCGCCAGCGTTTCCAATCGGACCAGCTGCGCGTTGCGTGCAG
The DNA here is from genome assembly GCF_027912455.1 of Aurantiacibacter sp. MUD61. Taxonomy (NCBI): domain Bacteria; kingdom Pseudomonadati; phylum Pseudomonadota; class Alphaproteobacteria; order Sphingomonadales; family Erythrobacteraceae; genus Aurantiacibacter; species Aurantiacibacter sp. MUD61. Next base: position 105,999 of record NZ_CP115446.1, on the reverse strand, counting down.
CCATGTATCGTAGGCAACGGCCTTGTGCTCGATTTCCTCGACCGCGTGCCACAGCCACAGCTGCACATCGCCCATTCCGGCGCTGGCAATTGAGTCGGGATCCTTGAGGAATTCATGCGCGAACATGGCGGTAAAATGTTCGAGCGCGCAGGTGATGGTGAGCTGGACGATCGGCGGCGCAGCTTGCGTGTCGGCGACCAACGATTTCACCCGCGCATCGATTTCGGTGAGGTCATAGCCTGCATCGGCAACTGCGCGGTTGAACGCCAGATGCTCGCGCGAATGATTGACTTCCTGCCGGATGAAGTCGCGAATTTCCTCTGCGAGTTTGGGCGGCACGTCATCGCGGTGCGCCCTGACAGCATCGATGAACATCGCTTCGCCGCGCGGAAAGCTGGCGGAAAGCGCGGCGAACCACGCAGATGCAAAGGGATCGGTCCCGCGCTCACGCTTCTGACCGCGCCCGAAGCGTCGATCTCTCACCGTGATGCCCGGCGATTCGGAGTGGTCTGCTTGCCAGTGGGGGAACGCAGTCATAACAATACCTCGGGGCCTTCGCCTTAAGAACTGACACCAATGTTAATAGGCTACTGACACGCATGTCAACAAAGAAACGTCTGAGCCCGGAGGAAAGCCGTGCCGCAGCTCTGGAAGCTGCGCGCGAATTGCTGATCGAAGCAGGCCCGCAGGCGGTCACTTTGAAAGCTGTTGCGACGCGAATCGGGCGCACGCACGCCAATCTGTTGCATCATTTCGGCAGCGCTGCGGGTTTGCAGAAGGAACTGGCCGCTCATCTGGCGCAGACCGTGTGCGATTCGATTGCGGACGCGGTGCGCGCGAGCAGGGCGGGTGTCGGCAGCCCCCGCGAAGTCGTCGATCTGGCGTTTGATGCCTGCAGCAAGGAAGGCGGCGGGCCACTCGCCAGCTGGATGCTCGCATCAGGGAATGAGGACGCGCTCGATCCGATTATTGAGGCAATTCATCGGCTGGTTCACGATCTCGCGCCGGAAGAAGTGCATCCCGGCAATGAGCTGGCCATGCACGAAAATACATTCACGCTCGTATTGCTCGCTCTGGGCGATGCTCTGCTGGGCGAACAGCTCGCCGAATCGCTATCGGTCAAACGCTCGGTCGCGCGTGACAAGGCAGAAGAAATGCTGATTGCCGCTTTCCAGAATACCTATGGGGAAATGGCGGGCTAGGCCTCTTCGCCGCCGCTAAGCTGCATCCATTCGGGCACATGCTCTGTCGGAATATCCTCCACTCGCAGGTGATCGACCGCGAAGCCGAGCGCGGGGTGTTCCGCTTTCCGCCGCTTGTCCTGCGACATGTCCAGCGGCACGACCACCAGGCGGCGATTGATCTTCTGCCGCCAGTTCATCCGTGCAGTGTTCTCCTGGCCGATATAGCAACCCTTGGTGAAGCTGACGCCGTTCAGCTCGGCCGCATTGGTCTCCAGCCAAAGAATATCGCCGAGTTCGGCGAAGCCTTCAGGTACGCCGAGCGAGAGGCGGTGGGCGAGATATGAGTCGCCCACACTCTCGCTTGAGCTGTTTGCCTCGCCAATGCGCCGGAAGCCGAGGCTGGCAAGGCGCGGATCGGGGGCGAAGTCATCCGCCGCTTCGTCCGACCAGAAAACCGCTCGCGATACATCCACTGCGATATCGATCTTGCGGCGCAGACGATAGAGCGAGAGGCGCTTGGCCAGATCCTCCGCCCGATCAGCTTCGCAATCGAGCAGCACGTCGGAGCCATCGCGCCATACGATCATGTCGAACATCGCCTTGCCCTGTGCGGTGAGCAATGCAGCGAAGGTGGGGCCATCGCCCGACACATCATTGGTCAAAAGGCCCTGCAGGAAAGCGACGGCATCCTCGCTGTCATCCTGCGGAGTAACGCGGGCCACCGCGCGGTTCATCAATCGCCCCATTGTCATAGGTGACAGATAGGCGCGCGCGCGCCATAGGCAATGCGATGACACAAGCTTTCGATCAGGTCCTTTTCTCCGGCGGCGGGATTCGCTGTTTCTGGCACGGCGGTTTTCTGTGCGAGGTGGGGAGCTTTGACGATCTGCGGCCCGAGCGCATAACGGGGGTTTCCGGCGGCGTGCTGAGTGCGGCGACGTGGATCGGTGGGCGTGAGCAGGATTTGCTCGATGTCATGAGCGAGGCCTTTGCCCTCAACGATTCCAATCTTGATCGGAACAAGAGCAATTTTACACCGCATCAGGAGATTTATCGCGCCGTGGTGGACGTGACGCTGGACGCTGAAGCGATCGAGCGGATCGCCGATGGTCCGGTGTTCGAGGCGGGTCTCTCCGTGCCTCCGCAGGGGCTGCCGCCGCATCTTGCGGCGGTGTTCTATGGCGCATTCTATCAGCTTGATCAGGCCGTTCGCGGTGTGCCGCATTTGCGCCTGCCGATGATGGCCGGATTGCAGCAGCTGCGGGTCGATGCGCGCGAGGCTGCGCGGCAAGGCAAGCTCGTCGACCTGATTTGCGCCGCCGCGACGATACCGCCGGTTTTCGATGTACCCGTCTGGAATGACTGCCGCGTGCTCGATGGCGGGATGACCGACAAGGTTCTGCTGCCGGAGCAAGACGAAGGCGAAACGCTTGTCCTTCTTACCCGCCAATACCGAAATCTGTCGGAATTGGGCGACCGGACCTACGTCCAGCCGAGCGAAGAGGTTGCCGCCGACAAGATCGACTTCACCGATGCCAGCAAAGTCACCCGCACTTGGGAGCAGGGCGAGCGCGATGGCAAAGCGTGGCTGGCGCAGCAAGAAGCTTCGGGCTAGAGCGCGCCGCATGACGACTTCGCTCACGATCCGCCGCCCCGATGATTGGCATGTCCACTTGCGCGACGGCGCCATGCTGGACGGTGTTGCCGAATACACCGCGCGCCAGTTTGCCCGCGCCATCGTGATGCCCAATTTGACGCCGCCGATCACAACGGTCGAGGCAGCGCGCGCCTATCGCGAACGCATTCTGGCGGCTGTGCCCGAAGGCGTGCAGTTCGAGCCGCTCATGACGTGCTATCTCACCGGCAATCTCGATCCGGAAGAGGTGCGGCGCGGGTTTGCATCGGGCGTATTCACAGCGGCAAAGCTTTATCCGGCTGGCGCGACCACCAATTCGGATAGCGGCGTGACCGATGTCGCAAACATTCGCGGTGTGCTCGAGGTGATGGCGGAAATCGGCATGGTGCTGTGCGTGCACGGCGAAGTGACTCACGCCGACATCGATATTTTCGACCGCGAGGCTGTGTTTATCGAGCGTGTGCTACGCCCGTTGCTCGACGATCTGCCCGATCTGAAAGTCGTGTTCGAGCACATCACTACCGCCGATGCCGTGCGCTTCGTCGAAGAATCCGGTCCCAATGTCGCGGCCACGATCACGCCGCAACATTTGCACATCAATCGCAACGCCATGCTGGTCGGCGGCATTCGTCCGCACGCCTATTGCCTGCCCGTCGCCAAGCGCGAGCAGCACCGGCTCGCGCTGCGCAAGGCCGCGACGAGCGGCAATCCGAAATTCTTCCTCGGCACCGACAGCGCGCCCCATGCGCGCGAAGCGAAGGAAAGCGCCTGCGGTTGTGCGGGAATTTTCAACGCGCCTTTCGCGCTCGAAAGCTACCTTGCTGTGTTCGAAGCCGAAGATGCGCTCGACCAGTTCGAAGGCTTTGCCAGCCTGCATGGGCCCGCATTCTATGGCCTGCCGCTCAATCAGGAGAGCGTGACGCTGGAAAAGGTCGAGTGCGTGGTGCCTGATACAATCGCCGCGGCGGACACCGATCTGGTGCCGTTCCATGCAGGGGAAACACTCGGCTGGCGTTTTGCAGGCTAAGCTGCCGCCGCCGCTGCCCGAGCGGCGCGGGACTTCGCCCAGATATCCCAGCTAAATAGCGCCACCGCGCCCCATATCGCCAGAAAAGCGGCGAGCTGCGCGGCCTGCAATTCCTCGTGAAAAACCGTCAGGCCGAGAATGAAAACGAGCGTCGGCGCGATGAATTGCATGAAGCCGATGAGCGTGTAGGGCAGGGCGCGCGCGGCGCTGGCGAACAGAAGCAGCGGGATCGCCGTCATCAAACCGCCGGCCATGATCGCAAGCGTTTCCACAGTGTCTCGGGCAAACGCCGTTCCGCCACCGAAGAATTGCACATATCCGAGGTAGCCGAGCACCAGTGGCAGCAGGATAATCGCTTCTAGGGTCAATCCAACGAGCGGCCCGGCAGCAACGGTTTTGCGCAGCAAACCATACACGCCGAATGACATCGCAAGCGTCAGGCTCAGCCACAGCGTCGTCAGCGCCCCCGTCGCCAGTGCGCCAACGCCAAGCGCGGCCAAGGCCACCGCCGCCCATTGGCGCATCGACAATTTCTCGCCGAGGAACACCACCCCAAGCAACATCATGTTGAGCGGCAGGATGTAGTAGCCAAGGCTGGCGGCGTAGACGAAATTATTCTGGATCGCCCAGATGTAGCCCAGCCAGTTTATCGCGATCATCGCCGAACTGCCCAGCAAGGTTAGCATCGTGCGCCGATCGCTTAGGCACTCGCGCAAATGGTCGCCGCGACCGCGATACCAGACGAAAAACAGGCAAATGGGCAGAGTGAAGAATGTCCGCCATGCGACGAATTCCACTGCGGGGACCTCTGCCACCAAGATGAGGTAGATGGGCATGAAGCCCCAGAACATGTGGGCGAGAAAGGCGAAGAATACCGCCTGACCACGCGTCGCCGTGTTCTGATCTGCCGTTATGCTCACGCCCGGCGCGCTAGCTGCTTGGCTGGGCTGCGGCAAGCACGCGCGCATTTGAGCGCAAGATTATCCGCCTTTGAAACCCACGCCGACACTGGCGCGCGGCTGTTCCATTTCTGTGCTGGTGACCGGATAGGCGCAGTAATCGGCAGCATAGAAAGCAGCGGGGCGATGGTTGCCCGAAAAGCCGATCCCGCCAAAGGGTGCAGCCGAGGATGCGCCATTCGTCGGCCGGTTCCAGTTGACGATGCCCGCACGAACATTCGCCCAGAAGCGATTGTACTGCTGCGGATTGCCGCCGACGAGAGAGGCCGAGAGGCCAAAGCGCGTATTGTTCGCCTCTGCAATGGCAGCATCGAAACTGTCCACGCGGATCACCTGCAATAGCGGACCGAACAATTCGACATCGGGCCGGTCTTTCATGTCAGTAGTGTCGATGATCGCCGGGGTGACGAAGGGCTTATCGTCCTGAAGGCGGCGCATGTGCTTGATTGCCTTGCCGCCGTGGGACAGCAGGTAGACGAAGCTTTCGGTCAGCTGGTCGGCCGTCGCATTGTCGATCACCGGGCCCATGAACGGCGCAGGCTCGTCGAACGGACCGCCCACGATGATGCGATCGGTCAGTGCCTTCACCTCAGCTATGGCTTCATCGTAGAGTTCTGATTTCACAATCAACCGGCGCGCTGCGGTGCAGCGTTGCCCGGCGGTGGTGAAGGCGGATTGGATGATAAGCGCCGCCGCATCGCTCATTTTGGGCGTGTCCCACAGCACGATGGGATTGTTGCCGCCCATTTCCAGCGCCAGGATCTTGCCCGGATCGGTTGCCAGTTTCTTGTTGATTGCAATGCCGACCTGGGCAGAGCCGGTGAACAGCACGCCGTTCACATCGCGGTGCGCGACAATGGCTTTGCCTTCATCCGGACCGCCGATCAGCAGCTGGACAACGCCCTCCGCGATGCCGGAGCGGTTGAACAATTCCACCAGCTTAGCGCCGACTGCCGGGGTTTTCTCCGATGGTTTCATGATCACGCAATTGCCCGCGATCAGCGCCGGAACCATATGGCCGTTGGGCAGGTGCGCGGGAAAGTTATACGGGCCAAGCACCGCCATCACACCATGCGGCTTGTGACGCAGAGCAGCGGTGCCTTGCAGCGCGCTGTCCAGCTTTCGCTGGCCGGTCCGTTCAGCATAAGCGCTAACCGAAATATCGACCTTGGCGATCACCGCCTCGACTTCGGTGCGGGCTTCCCACAGCGGCTTGCCCGTCTCGCGCGCGATCAGTTCCGAAAGCTCATCGTGATCCGCGCGGACTTCATTCACAAAGCGGCGCATCAGCTCGATGCGATTGGCGAGCGGCTGGGCGGCCCACTGTGGCCAGGCCTTGCGCGCGTTGGCGACGAGCTGGTCCACATTGCCATGTTCGCCGCGCCACAATTCGGCGCCGGTTGCCGGTTCGAATGAAATCAATTCCTGGGTCGCGGGCAAATCAGGTAACTCTCTTATTTGTGTTTGCTTGGCCTCTAACCGCTCGGCGGGAAACGCGCAAAGGGGATAATCAAATGTAAACTCGGCCGGCATTTGTGAAAGCATTTTGACAGCCTGATATACGCGAATTTACAGGTCGACTTTGTGGCCTGCCGGTGGGGGCGGCTCGCCCAGCGCTTCACCCATCCGGCGAACGGCTGTGAACTTGTTGCGCAAGGGTTGCCAATCGTCGCGCTCGGCTATCGCATCCCAGATGGTTTCGACCTCGTCGATGAGCATGCTTTGCTCAATGCCATCAGACCAATAGGCGTGATTGCTCTCCACTGCACTCGCGCCCTCCAGCATCGTCGCCAGCGCACCGCTGGCGTCGCGGCCGCCGCGGTGGCGATAGAAGAATGCGTCGGGCCCGATCTTCTCCTCGCGCATCGTCACTTCCGCCGCTTCGATCAGCGCGGCATCTTCTTCGGCAGAGCGGCGCTGTACACCAAGCCGCCAGCAGAACCGCCGCATCATCGCCTCGGCATAGAGCGGGCCGAATCGTTCGAGGGCAGCAATCAGAGCGTCGCTTTCGGCGAGCGGGCGCAGGGCGATGGCGAGCTGGTGCAAATTCCAGCGGATGGCTTCGGGCTGGCGGCCAAAAGCGTAGAGGCCCGTTTGGTCGAAATAGGCAGCGGTGAATTCAGGCTGCCACGCGGGCAGCCAGCGCCAAGGGCCATAGTCGAAACTCTCGCCTGTAATGTTCATATTATCGGTATTCAGAACGCCGTGGACGAAACCAGCGACCATATAGCTCGCCGCCAGATCGGCGAGCCGCTCGGTCAGCTGGTGGAGCAGTATGACGGCAGGCTCATCGCGACCCGGCGCATCCGCAGGCGGCAGGGGGCCGGGGAAGGCATCGAGGCAGTAGTCCACCAGCTGTGCGAGTGCCGCGTGCTCCTCCAGCACCATCAGGCGCTGGAAACTGCCGATGCGGATATGCCCGTGGCTCAGCCGCACCATCACCGCTGAGCGGGTGGGGGATGGCTCATCATTGCGCCACAATTCCTCGCCTGTCTCAATGACGGAGAACGTTTTGGAGGTGTAGACGCCGAGCGCCTCCAGCATTTCGGTCGCGAGGATTTCTCGCACCGCTCCTTTCAGCGTCAGCCGCCCATCGGCTGTGCGGCTGTAGGGCGTGGTGCCGCTACCCTTGGTCCCGCAATCGAGCATGCGGCCTTCGCCATCGCGCATTTGCGCAAACAGGAAGCCGCGGCCATCGCCTATTTCGGGATTGTAATTGCGGAACTGGTGGCCGTGATATCTTAGCGCGAGCGGCTTCGGCAGGTTGTCCGGCAGCGGCTCAAATCGCCCGAAATGATCCACCCAGTCGTCATCGGAGAGGCTTTCCAGCCCCACCGCTGCGTCCCAGCGCCTGTTGCGAAAGCGCAATTGATGCGCGGGAAACTCCGCCGCATTCACCGGATCGGCCAGAAATGACGCGATTTCGGTGATTTTTGTGTCGGGTGTGTACGGGGCAGGTTGCGGTTCAGCTCGCATGTTTGCATTAGTGGCGCTCCGCAGGCTCCGCCGCAAGGTGGACGTGTATACAGGGGAAGCGTTTTGGCAGCACCGGCCTATGAAGATGGCACATGGCAAAGCGCCGATGGGCTGACCTTGCATTACCGCGATTATGCCGGGCGCGATGATCGCCCACCGATCCTGTGCCTTCCCGGTCTCACCCGCAATGCTCGCGATTTCGAGCCTGTCGCCGATGCCTTTGCCGGGGAATGGCGGGTCATCTGCGCGGAACTGCGTGGGCGCGGCGAGAGCGATTATGCGAAGGATTCGGGCAGCTACAATCCGCTGCAATATGCGCAGGATATTGATGCTCTGTTCGAGCAGGCGAGCCTCGATAAAGTCGTCGCTATCGGCACTTCGCTTGGCGGGATCATCACTATGCTGATGGCTGGGCAGGACGCGAGCCGCTTTGCCGGGGTGGTGCTCAACGATATCGGCCCGATTATCGAGCCTGCGGGTCTTGACCGGATCAAACATTACGTCGGCCAAGGGCGCAGCTATCCCACCTGGATGCACGCTGCGCGCGCCATCAAGGAAACCAATGGCGTCGCCTTTCCCGAATACGACACGCAGCAATGGCTCGCTTTCACCAAGCGTGTGATGTGCCTGAGCGGCAATGGCCGCATCACTTTCGATTACGACATGCACATCGCCGATCCGTTCGACGATCAGCCGGAAGGCGTAGATTTCGACATGTGGCCGATGCTCAAATCGCTCGCTGGAAGGCCAGTGCTGGCCTTGCGGGGAGAACTGTCGGACCTGCTGTCAGCAGACACGCTGAGGCGGATGGAGCGCGAGTTACCCGATCTGGAAGCTGTCACCGTGCCGCGCGTCGGCCATGCGCCCACGCTCGAAGAACCTGTGGCGCAGCAGGCGATCGCCACATTGCTGGGTAAAGTCGCATGAGCCGCAAAGTGCCCAAGATCCTGCACCTGCATTCGACTTTCGATCCCGGCGGCAAGGAATTGCGCAGCGTCCGCCTGATCAACGCGTGGGGCAAGGATGTCGATCATGCCATCGTCTCGGGCGATCTCGACAAACGCGGCGCGGCGCATCTGATCGGGAAGAAGCCCCGGATCAACTGGCCGAAATTCCCCTCGCTGCGCGGCAAACCGACTCCGGGGCGCCTGAAAAACCTGGCGCAGGCTATGGCTGGGTATGACCTCATCTGTACCTATAATTGGGGCGCGATCGATGCGGTGATGGCGCATACGGTGTTTGCCGATGGCTTTAATCTGCCGCCGTTGGTGCATCATGAGGATGGCTTCAACGAGGATGAGGTACACCGGCTGAAGCGGCGGCGCAATTGGTATCGCCGGATCGCGCTTGGGCGCACGGCAGCGCTGGTGGTGCCCTCTGCGAAGCTGGAGGATATCGCGCTCAATATCTGGGATCAGCCGCGCACGCGGGTTCGCCGCATACCCAATGGCATCGATACCCGCGCGTTTGCGGCCCCTGCCAAGCGAGACCTGCTGCCCGGCCTGATCAAGCGCAAGGATGAATTCTGGCTCGGCACGCTGGCGGGCCTGCGCGCTGTCAAACAGCTCGATGTGCTGGTGCGCGCCATGAAGAGCCTGCCGACCGAATGGCAATTGGTCATCGCGGGTGAGGGGCCGGAACGCGAAGCACTGCTGGCCGAGGCTGAACGCTTGGGGCTGGAAGACCGAGTGCACTTGCCCGGCTTTGTAAACGAGCCGCAGAAGCTGATTGGCCTGTTCGATATGTTCGCCCTGTCGAGCCAGTCCGAGCAATTCCCGATCTCTGTGGTCGAGGCGATGTCCGCCGGCCTGCCGATCGTCGCGCCGCGCGTCGGCGATATCGGCAGCATGGTCGCTAGCGAAAACGGCCCTGCTCTGGTGGATGCAGGCGATGAGGAGGCGCTGGCCAATTCCCTCGCGCGCCTTGCGACCAACCCGGAAGAACGCAAGCGCATCGGCAAGGCCAATCGTGACAAGACACGTGCCGAATTTGACGAAAATCGCATGATCGACCGATACCGCGCGCTCTATTGGGGCCTTATGGAAAAGTATCCCAAGGCCTGATCGGGCGGATCCCCGCTTCAGCCGCGGTTCACCGCAGCGGGGACAGCCTTGCATCTTCGATTGAAAAGCGCCGCCCATCCGCTAGGGAGGGGCGCAACATTCTCAATCCGCATGATAGACAAGACACGTGGCACGCAAACCGACTGAAACCAATCTCCCCGCGACCAGCAAACCGGCCGAACGCAAGGACGCAGAGCAGGAAATGCTCATGCGCGAAGTGGACGAGGCTGTACGCCAAGACGAAGTCACCAATTTCGCGAAGAAATATGGTTGGCCGCTGGGCATTGTTTTCGGCGTGGGGTTGGCGATTTTTGCGGGTGTGCTGATCTGGCAGGGGCAATCCGAAGGCTCGCTGGAAGAGCAGTCCGAACAGATCGTTCTGGCGATCGATGAGCTTGAGGCGGGCAATGTCGAGATCGCCGATGGCGACTTGCGCGAACTTTCCGAAGGCAGTGATGGCGCCGCTGCATTGGCGGCCATGCTGCGCGCAGGGATCGCGATCCAGCAGGACCGCACCGAAGATGCCGTCGCTCTGTTCGACCGTGTGGCGAACAATTCCGATCTGCCTTCAGAAATGCGCGATCTTGCCGCGATCCGGTCCGTTACGCTGCAGTTTGACGATATGGACCCGCAGGAAGTAATTACCCGCATCGGCCCGATCGCTCAGCCAGACAATACCTATTACGGCAGCGCTGGCGAGCTCGTCGCGCATGCCTATCTGGCGCTCGACCAGCGTGACCAGGCCGGTCCGCTGTTGATTGCCATTTCTCAGGACGAAGATGTGCCCTCGTCGATACGAGGCCGCACCCGCCAGCTGGCCGGATATCTTGGCTTCGATGCCATCGAAGATGTCGATGAAGCGCTGGCGGAAATTACCGGTCGAGACGCGCCAGAGGCTGGCGATGTCGAACTGGTCGAATAAGGATTACACGAAGCCGATGAGCACCTCTGCAATGCGCACCAAAGCCAAATTTATTCCCACTGCAATCGCTATGTTCAGCGCGCTTGCCCTGACGGGTTGTGAAACGCTGGGTCTTGGCGGTGGTGACGATCCGGACGAGACGCCAACGCTTGGTAACCGCCAGCCGATCCTGTCGCGCATCGCGACCGAAATCGTCGCCGATCCTGCGCTGGCCAATGTCGCTGTGGTGGTCCCACCTGCGCAGACCAACGAAAGCTGGCCGCAGGCAGGCGGTAACGCTGCAAAAGTGGCTGGTCATGTGACCCTGTCCACCTCGCCCAGCCAGATCTGGACTGCGCAGATTTCGGGCACCACCAACACCCGCCGTCTTGCCTCCGCACCGATCGTTGCCGACGGCATGGTCTTCGCTGTCGATACAGGCGCAGTGGTCTATGCTTTCGATGCCAATACCGGTGCCCAGCGCTGGCAGCACCGCATCCGCGTGTCGGGTGATCTGGAAGATGCGACATTCGGTGGCGGCGCGGCGTACAATGGCGGGCGCATCTATGCGACCAACGGCGTTGGCGACGTGGTGGCTCTGAATGCTGCGACGGGAGAGCAGATCTGGCGCGTGAAGCCCTCAGGCCCGCTGCGCGGCGCGCCGACGGTGGCGTTCAACAATGTCTTCGTGATGACGCAAGACAACCAGATTTTCGCGCTGTCGACCGAAGATGGCGAAGTAAGCTGGCAGCAGGCCGCCGCCACCGGCCAGTCGGGCGTGTTCGGCGTTGCTGCTCCTGCCGCGGGGCAGGGCACGGTGATCGCCGGTTTCTCCTCGGGTGAGCTGGTTGCCTATCGCTATGAGAATGGCCGTGAGCTGTGGTCTGACGCGCTCGCCCGTACCTCGATTTCCACGCAGGTCGGCACGCTGACCGATGTCGATGCCGATCCGATCATCGATCAGGGCCGCGTTTACGCGCTCGGCCAAGGTGGCCGCATGGCAGCTTACGAGCTGCTGACTGGCCAGCGCATCTGGGAATTGACGCTCGCGGGTATTTCCGCACCGACCATCGTTGGCGAGTGGGTGTTCACCCTGACCGATGACGCGCGCATTCTTGCGATTCAGCGCAATACTGGCCGCATCCGCTGGATGACGCAGCTCGAGCAGTGGCGCGATCCCGAAGACCGTGAAGGTCCGATTTTCTGGACGGGCCCGGTTCTCGCCGATGGACGCCTGTGGATCGCTAGCTCGCGTGGCTACATCAAATCGGTCGATGCGATGACGGGCACTGTCGCGGACTACACGCAGCTTGACGATGGCGTCTCGCTGCCGCCCGTAATCGCCAATAGCACCATGTATATCCTCGACGATAGCGGGCGGATCACCGCCTTCCGCTAAGCGCGGTTAACGCCTTTGCCGGGCGCCGTCTCGGAGCGGGACAGCGGCATTTGACGTTACGCGGCCTTTAACCCTTCTGGGGTAATCGGCTGCGTGATGAATGCGCATACATCCGACATGGTGCCCGGACCCGTACGGGACGCCCCGCAGCCTCCGGCAAGCGATGTCTCCGGCTGGGTGGGCTTTGTTGGCCTGATCACGCTGCTCAGCTACATTCTGTTTGCGCGCAGTTTTCCCGAAATTTCAGCGGCTTTAGGATATCCGAACGACCTCGGCCGGTTGTCGGGGCCATACTCGGCACTGCTGGCGATGGTGCTCACAGGCGGCGCGATGGCTGCATGGTCGGTCTTTGTCGAGAAAGTGCACCGCAATCCCTCAACCGGCATTGATTGGGACAATCGCCGCGCGGTGAGCGATGTCGTGGACATTTCGATCACCAAACTCGCCGGCCTCTGGGCGACGTGGTTCATCATCGCCGGGCTCTATTGTCTCGGGCGCTGGTATTGGGAAGGCAATTACCTTTTCGCCATGAATGTGCTGGGCGCGGCGATCATCCCGCTGGTGGTGCTGAGCGTGCCCTATGTAATCTGGATCGACCGGGTGATGACCAATCCGCGCGATTCCTCATGGCATTTCGGTGCGATGCTGATCGGCAAGGAAGCCTATGATTTCGAGCAGGTAAAGAAGCATTGGCGTGCCTGGATCATCAAGGGCTTCTTCACCGCTTTCATGATCTCCATCCTGCCCATCGGCTTCGCCACAGTGGTCGATACGCAGACTGCGGAAATCCTGAACAATCCCGTGCTGCTGGGCGTTTTCCTGTTCGAGATCCTGTTCGTCATCGACGTGCAGATCGGCACGGTAGGCTATCTGCTCACCATGCGTCCGCTCGATGCGCATATTCGCAGCGGCAACCCCTTCCTTGCGGGCTGGATCGCGGCGCTGGCCTGCTACCCGCCGCTCGCGTGGGGCGTTCTCGGCAATATCATCAATTATGAAGTAAACACGGCGGATTGGGCCTATTGGCTCGCCGATTACCCGGCGCTGTTGTGGCTATGGGCGGGATGGCTCGTCTTCCTGACCGGTATCTATGCCTGGGCAACGGTCGCTTTCGGCATTCGCTTTTCCAACCTGACCTATCGCGGTGTGCTGACCAACGGCCCCTATCGCTTCACACGTCACCCTGCCTATGTGTCAAAGAACCTGTTTTGGTGGTGCGCGACCATGCCCTTCCTCGTCACCAGCGAGTCGCTGACCGATGCGATCCGCAACACGGCTTTCATCATGGCGGTGAGCGGCATTTATTACTGGCGCGCGCGTACCGAGGAGGCGCATCTTCTGGCGGAAGACCCGAAATATCGCGAATATTACGACTGGATGCAGGAGCACGGCGTTATCACCTCGCGCCTCGCCAAGCTGCTGCATTGGGCCAACCCTCGCAAAGGACAGGGCCGCATGGAGCCGCAACCCGCAGAGTGACTACGCTCCGGCATTCCCCACGATGAAGCACGCCGCCGCCATCAGCGCCCCGGCAAACCTATTTGAACGGAAACGATCGAGCGGATTGTCCGCGCCGCTCGTTTCCAGCGTCGCAACTTGCCAGAACAGGTGCAGCGCCATCGGGATGAGCGCGAGCAGCGCGATCCAGTCGGACCGCAGCAGCCAGAAGGCAAGCGCCCACAGGCCAAGCGCGGCGATATAGAAGGCGGCAACGCCTGATTTCACTCGCCCGCCCATGCGCAGGGCAGAGCTTTTGATGCCAACCAGCGCGTCATCCTCACGGTCCTGCAGCGCGTAGATAGTGTCATAACCGATGGTCCAGCAGGCCGCGCCCGCATAGAGTGCGAACATCACGGCGAGATTGTCATCGCGCAGTGCCATCCAGCCCACCAGCGCGCCCCAATTGAAGACCAGCCCCAGCCACGCCTGCGGCCACCATGTGATCCGCTTCATGAAGGGGTAGGCGGCGACCATGACAAGGCTGCCAAGCGCCACCAGCTGCGCCTCCAGCCGGAGCTGCAGCAGGACGAGAAGCCCGATGAGGCACAGGCTGATGAGCCACACCCAGGCCGCCCGTTTGCTCACGCGACCACTGGCGATAGGGCGCAGCGCAGTGCGCTCGACCTGCCTGTCGAGATCGGCATCGACGATATCGTTATACACGCAGCCCGCCGCGCGCATCGCAATCGCGCCGAGCAGGAGCCATGCGAGCAGCTGCCATTGCAGCCCGGCACCCGTCAGCCAAACGCCCCATACGCAGGGCCAGAACAGCAGCCACCAGCCGATCGGCCGGTCGAACCGCCCCAGCAGAGCATAGTCGCGAAACGGCTGTGGCAGGCGCTCGGCAAGCGATTTGTGCTGGCTGTCCGGGGTGATCGTTTCTGAACTCATGGCTCCCCTTACCACGCCGTCATCCTAGCGAAAGCTGGGATCTCGTTCGGTCAGATCCCAGCTTTCGCTAGGATGACGAAATGGTTATGGCCCTAGCCATGCCCGCAACCCCCGCCTGGCCCCCGCGATCTGCACCGCGCCTATTCGTTGAAAGCGAACTTGCCGAAGGGCAGCTGATCACCATCGATGGCCAGCCCGCGCACTATCTCTCCCGCGTGATGCGTGTTTCCGAAGGCAATGCGGTGATTCTGTGCGATGATAAAACGGGCGAGTGGGCCTGCCGCGTGGTCGAAGCTGGCAAACGCCATGTAAACGTCGAAACTGTCGAACGATTGCGTGAACGCGAACAGGTGCCCGACCTCTGGCTCTGCCCTGCGCTGTTGAAGAAGGATCGCTTCGACACTGTGCTGGAGAAGGCGACCGAGCTTGGCGTGCGCGAAATCCGGCCAGTTATCACGCGGCGCTGTGTGGCCGACAAGCTCAACGCTGACCGTGCCCACATGATCGTCACCGAAGCGGCAGAGCAATGCGCTCGCACGGCGTTGCCTGGCCTTACTGCTCCGGAGAAGCTCGATACCTTTCTGCGCGACTTTCCCGCCGGTCGCGCGCTGTTTTTCGCCGATGAGTTGGGCGGATCGCCAACTGCAAAAGCCTTCGCCGCCCATGGCGCACCCGCAGCTATCCTTATCGGACCAGAAGGCGGCTTCGATGATGCCGAGCGTGAAGCTATTCGCGCGCACCCTCAAGCGAAACCGATCACGCTCGGTCCGCGAATATTGCGAGGGGAAACCGCCGCCATCGCCGCCGTTTCCCAATGGATGGGCGCGTCAGGAGATTGGTGAAAGCGTGCTTGCCGGTGGGGTAAGCAAATAATTTCGTGGCCAATCAGGACCTATCGGCTAAGGCGCGGATCGAGTGAAAAGGAGAGCTGATGAGCACACGGCAGGCATCCGGCGGCGACGAACCGCGCATCGAACACCGTGACCAATTGGCAGCGCCGATGCAGGCGGGCGAAAAGCCCGCTTCGGCGTGGCGCATCGGCACCGAACACGAAAAGCTCGTCTACAAGACCACCGATCACCGGGCGCCGAGCTATGATGAGGCTGGCGGTATCCGCGATATCCTCATGTCGATGCGCCAGTTCGGCTGGGAGCCGGTGGAAGAGGCGGGGCCGAGCGGCAAGGTCGATGTCATTGCCATGTCGGGAGAGGACGGCACGATCAGCCTCGAGCCTGCTGGCCAGCTGGAATTGTCCGGCGCTCCGCTGGAAACATTGCATCAGACCTGCGCGGAAACCGGCCGCCATCTGACTCAGGTGAAGTCTATTGGCGAAGACTGCAACGTCGGCTTCCTCGGGCTCGGCATGTGGCCGGACAAGGCTCGTGAAGACCTGCCCGTCATGCCCAAGCAGCGCTACGAGATCATGATGCGCCACATGCCGCGCGTCGGATCGCTTGGCCTCGACATGATGCTGCGCACCTGTACCATTCAGGTTAATCTGGACTATAGTTCAGAGGCGGATATGGTGAAAAAGTTCCGCACCGGTCTTGCGCTCCAGCCACTGGCCACCGCCCTTTTCGCCAATTCGCCATTCACCGAGGGCAAGCCCAACGGCTTTCTTTCCTATCGCAGCCATATCTGGAGCGACACCGATCCGCATCGCACCGGCATGCTGCCATTCGTGTTCGAAGATGGCTTTGGATACGAACGCTATGTCGACTATATGCTCGATGTGCCGATGTATTTTGTCTATCGCGATGGCAAATATCATGACGCCGCAGGCCTCAGTTTCCGCGATTTCATGAAAGGCGAATTGTCTATCCTGCCGGGTGAGCTGCCGACTGAAAGCGACTGGTGGGATCACCTCTCGACCGCCTTCCCAGAAGTGCGGCTGAAAAGTTTCCTCGAAATGCGCGGCGCAGATGGTGGACCGTGGAATCGCATCTGCGCTTTGCCTGCCCTGTGGGTCGGCCTGCTTTATGACGAGACCGCGCTCGATGCGGCGTGGGATTTGGTCAAGGACTGGTCGATGGAAGAGCGCGAGGCGCTTCGCAATGCCGTTCCGGCAAAGGCGCTGGACGCTTCCATCCCCGGCGGCGGCAAATTGCGCGATCTGGCGAGCGAAGTGCTCGACATCGCCCATGCCGGCCTTGCCGCACGCGGGAGGCTCAACTCCATGGGCGACAACGAAACCGGCTTCCTCAATCCCCTGCGGCAGATCGTCGATAGCGGTAAAGTCCCCGCCCAGGTCCTGCTCGACAAATACCATGGCGAGTGGGGCAGGGACATTTCGCGGATCTATGAAGAGAGCTTCTGAGCCCTACTCATAGCAGACCACTTCGAACTCGATCCCGTCCCAGTCGAAGAAGTAAAAGCTGCGCGGGCCGGGTTCGTATTTGCCATGGCTGAAGGTTTCGAGGCCGTGCCGTTTCACCGCATCTTCGGCAGCGGTCAGGTCAGGCACTTGCAGCCCCACATGATTCATCGGCTTGCCCTTTTCCTGACCGGAGTAGTCGCCACCGTCGGCCCATAGTGCGAGGTAGCTCTCGTCCGATCCGACATGCGCAAATTCACCCCGTATGCCGTGTTGGGCACGGATGCGAGTGTGCCAGTCCATCAGGTCTTCGAACAGCGCTATCGACCGATCGAGATCGCTGACGGTGAGGTTCACATGCTCGATGCACGATGCGGTTCTAGTGGTAGTATTCATCGCAAGTCCTTTTCTTAAATATCTGTATTTGCACCGATCCGTACGGGTCCACATAGGGTTGCGCGAATCGTGACTTGCACACTCATGCAACCTCAAGCTAAGTTGAGGTCAAGCTTTTGTAGACAAAATTCTGTTAGGGCAGGGGAATGCAGGCAAACTTCGTCACCATCGGCCAGCTGGCAAGGCGCACGGGAGTCGCCGTATCGGCGCTGCGATTTTATGAAGAGAAGGGCCTGCTCGATCCGATCCGCACCAGCGGCAACCAGCGCCGCTTCCTGCGTGGCGATATCCGACGGGTCAGCTTCATCCTGATCGCGCAAAAGCTTGGGTTAGGCCTCGCGGAGATCGAGGAACAGCTCGCCAGCCTTCCGCAGGGCCGCAATCCGACGCTCGCCGACTGGCAACGCATTAGCCGCCAGATGCGCGTAGAAATCGATGAGAAGATCAAGCTTCTCAACCGCACTCGTAACCAGCTCGATCAATGCATCGGCTGCGGATGTTTGTCGCTCACCAAGTGCCAGCTCTACAACAAGGATGACAAGCTGGGGTTGAAAGGGCCGGGGCCGCGGGCTGTGTTGGATTAGGCATCCTCGTAATGCTGAACCTGTTTCAGCATCCACAGCTGCACTGCGGACCGCATGTCATCAGCGTTCACTAGCGTCACTTGGAGAGAAAATGAGCAAGCGGTTGTTTCTTAGCTTGGTGGAAATCGCGTTGCTCTTCACAGCGCTCTTTCTACTCTTGCCTTACGTTCCCTCGCACGAACCATATCACACGAGGCGATGCCGAAGGCCGCGTTCGCTGTAATGGCTTTTGCTAGCAGCAGAGCAATTCGCTGGGGCAAGTACTGGTTTGCTACGCTATCTGAGACGGCACTATTTGCTATCTTTGCCTGGATATTATTTGCCACTTACAATTTGATCTGAGTGCGGAGTGGATAGTGACTAAGATGGATCCTGAAACAAGTTCAGGATGACGACAGGATCTACTCCGCCGCCAGCGCTTCCGCCTCGCCCAAATCGACGCTCACCAGCCTGCTGACGCCCTTCTCCACCATCGTCACACCGAACAGGCGGTGCATACGACTCATGGTGACGGCGTTGTGGGTCACGATCAGATATCTCGTGTTGGTTTCGCGGACCATGCTATCCAGCAGGTCGCAAAAACGCTCGATATTGGCATCGTCCAGCGGCGCGTCGACTTCGTCCAGTACGCAGATTGGTGCCGGATTGGTTAGGAAGAGCGCGAAAATAAGGGCTGTTGCGGTTAATGCCTGTTCGCCGCCGGAAAGCAGGCTGAGCGATTGCAGGCGCTTGCCCGGGGGTTGGGCGTAAATCTCCAGCCCCGCTTCAAGTGGATCGTCGCTATCGACCAGCGCAAGATGGGCCTGACCGCCTTCAAACAGGCGCGTGAAGAGACGGCGGAAGTGTCCGTCTACTTCCTCGAACGCGGCGCGAAGGCGTTCGCGGCCCTCGCGATTGAGATTGCCGATGCTGGATCGGAGGCGGCGCACGGCTTCCGCCAATTCTTCCTGCTCGGCAGCGTTGGCGCCGTGTTCTTCCTCTATCCGGGTCAGCTCATCCGCGGCGACGAGATTGACCGGACCGATCCGCTCGCGGCTTGCGACCAGTCTGTCCAATTCCTCATTCTCGAGAGCAGAGGCTTTCACCTCCTCCTCGTCGAATTCGAATTTGCCGGACAGCATCGATGGCGGCGACTGGAAGCGTTCGCCCGACAGCCGCGCCATTTCCTCACGGCGTTGCTCTTCATTCTCGGCCCGCGCGGCCAGCGTGGCGCGGTGTTCGCGCGTGGCGGAAAGCGCTTCATTGAGATCAGCGAGCGCAGCATCGGCCTCGCGCGCTTCGGCTTCGGCGCTGCGCACAGCTTCTTCTGCCTTGGTGAGTTCTTCGGTCAGCCGCGCACGCACCTTTTCGCCGCCTTCGATTTCGCGCATCAGGCCTTCGGGCTTGGCAGCGATAACGGCGCGTTCTTCCTCGATCTCTTCAAACCGCGCGGACATGCCTGCAAGTCGGCCCGCCGCATCGCCGGCGCGCGCCTGCCAGCCCTTCATATCCGCGCGCTGGGCCGCCACCCGTTCGCGCTGCCCGGCGAGGGACTGATCATGCGCGGCCAGCGCGGCATTTGCGGCCTGCAGCATTTCGCGCGTGGCTTCGTTCTTGGCGCGCGCCGCATCCAGCGAGGCACGGCCAGCTTCGGGATCGGGCAATTCGGCCAGCTTGGCTTTGGCCGCTTCCAGCTCGCTTGCGGCTATGTCTCGCTGGCTTGCCTGCTCTTTCAGCGCATCGGCCAGTTCCTCACGCCGCGTGGCGAGCCGTTCGCGCCGCGCCTCCGCCTGATCGAGAGCACGCAAGGCCTGCCGTTCGCTCTCCGATGCCTCGGCCAGAGCGCGATCGTGCGCGATCAGTTCGCGTTGAAGGGTGGCCAGCGCTTCCTGTGCCTCAGCCTGCTCACTTTCCGCTTTTTCCGCAGCTTCGCGAAGAGCAGGAAGCTCGGCTTCGAGCGCCTTCAGCCGATTATCCGCTTCCAGCCGTGCCGCTTCGGCAGCCCCTTCTCCGCGAGCGATAAATCCGTCCCAGCGGCGCAGGAAGCCGTCCTTCGTGACCAGCCATTCGCCGGCACCCAAATCGCGGCCATCGTCCGTGTCCACGACATTGACCAGTGCGAGGCGTGCGGCGAGTTCGTCAGGACAATCGCGCAAGTGCTTGGCGAGGCTGTCTGTCACAGGATTGGGCGCTTTGGAGCCGGTCCAGTAACGCCCTTCCGCTCCGCTGTCGGGCGAGCCGAGCGGCGCTTTCGCATCGCGGCCCAGCACGGCGGCGAGGGCGCGTTCATAGCCGGGCTCCGCCGCCACACGGTCAAGTGCAGCGGGAAGGCCATGCTTGCCCGATTTTTGCCGCGCGCGTGCGTCACGGTCTCGGCTGAGCGCCTGGAATTCGCGCTCGACACCGACCAGTTCCGCCTTGGCGCTGGATAGGGCTGCAGCAGCCTCATCGCGCGCCTCAGCGAGGGTATCCTTCCGGCTCCGCTCAGCCTCTATCTTTTCGCGCAATTCGCCAAGCTGCGTCTGCGCGATGGAGAGAGCGTCTTGGGCCGCTGCGACATCGGTTTCGGGATCGCTCTCGCCGGTTAGCGCGGCTTGCTGGCCGGCAATGCGTTTCGCTTCCGCCTCAAGCCGGTCGAGCCGCAACTGGGCCTGTGCAATCTCCGCCTCGGCCACGCGCCATTCGGCTTCCACGCCTGCATGGTTGGCCGTGGCATTGGCGAGCGCGAGCTCTGCGGCACGGCCTGCGCGCTCGGTATCTTCGACCTTGGCGGCCAAAGCAGGCCGCGCGGCTTCATCAGCTTCGAGCGCCTTCTCGCCTGCCGTCAGCGCTGCTTCGAGGTCTTTCAGTGCCTTTGCCGCATCCTGGGTCATGCGGTCGGCTTCGAACTTGTCTTCCTCCAGCCGCTCTTTCTGCCGGTCGAGATCCTTCAGCCGCTGCTCGGCTGCCTCGAGCTGGCTGGAAAGCGCTGCCATCCGGTGACCATGCGCGCTGGCATCGTCACGGCGGTCCGCCAGTTCATCGCGCAATTCGGCGAGCTTTACGGCGAGCGCGTGCTGGGCGGATTGCGCGGCCTTCGCGACTTCCTGTGCCTTGGCGACTTTCTCATCAGCAGATTTTGCTTCGCCGCGCGCCGCCTCTGCTGCAGCTGCTGCATCGCGCCAGCGGGCGAACAGCAGCCGCGCTTCGGCAACGCGAATCTGGTCGGACAGCTTCTTGTAGCGCTCTGCCTGCTTGGCCTGCCTCCGGAGCGAGGAAATCTGGCTGTCGAGTCCTGCCATGAGGTCTTCGAGCCGTTCGAGGTTCTTCTCTGTCGAGCGCAGCTTGCTTTCAGCATCGCGGCGGCGGACGTGGAGACCGGCAATGCCAGCTGCCTCTTCCAGCATCATGCGTCGCTCGGTCGGCTTCGCCGCGATAACCTGCGCGATCTTGCCCTGGCTGACGAGGGCGGGAGAATGCGCACCCGTCGCCGCATCGGCGAACATCAGCGAGATATCCTTGGCGCGCACATCATCGCCGTTAAGGCGATAGGCGCTGCCTGCACCACGCTCGATCCGGCGTGTTACGTCCAGTGGGTCGCCATCATCATCGGCAGCGTGGAGGACAACTTCGGCGAAGTCGCGGGGAGGGCGTCCGGCGGTGCCGGCAAAGATCACATCCTCCATCCCGCCAGACCGCATGCTTTTGGGTGAGTTTTCGCCCATCACCCAGCGGATGGCTTCGAGAAGGTTGGATTTACCGCAGCCATTGGGGCCGACAACCCCTGTCAGCCCCGGCTCAATGCGCAATTCGGACGGTTCGACGAAGCTCTTGAAGCCGCTTAGGCGAAGCTTGCGAAACTCCATCCCCCGCCCGCCTTACGCTTACTCGGTCCGCGCGCCGGCGCGCTGCAAAGCTTCTTCGAGATCGGCCCAGGTGATGCCATCGACCCGGCCGCCATTGACGAAGAATGTCGGCGTGCCGCTCACTCCGAATTCCTCTGCCTGCTGCTGCCAGCGTTCATCGATAGCGAGGACGCTTTCGGTGTCCGAAAGGCAAGCTGCTGCCTGATCGCGGCTGAGACCGCGCTGCGCGAAGAAATCGTAGAAACCGGCAGCATCGGCCACGAGCACGAAGCGCTGGCCTTCAGGCAGATCGCCTGCGGCCTGCAGCGCCTGAGCGCCCTGCTGGATTTGCGGCTGTAGGGCAGAGAGATTGTACCATACCTGATCGGACAGCGGGTGATACACCTCGTCCGGACCGCAACGGACCATGCCCGCCAGCGTCAGATCGAACATGTTCAGAACGGCGTTGCGGATTTCATACGAAACCACGCCCGTGCTGACATAGTTCTCTTTCAGCGGCTCTGCGCCTTCCTGCGTGAAGGCGGCGCAAGCGGGGCAGGTGAGCGATGCGTATTCTACGATCTTGATCGGTGCATCGGGATTGCCGAGCACATAGCCGCCATATTCGCTGACCTCGACCATGTCGGTCCAGGCCTGGCCTTCAGGCGCTTCGATAGCGGCAATCGGATCGCCTTCTTCCACTCCGCCGTCGGCATCGCCGCCACAGGCAGCGAGAGCCAGCGCCACAGGCGCAGCGAAAATCGAATAGGCAATGCGTTTCGGCGAAGTGGTCATCAAACTATATTTCCCGTCGAAAAACGAACCCCGAAGGTAGACAGATGAGAGCGTGAGCGAAAAGCGCCGGGGGTCCGGAAAAGGCGCTTTTGCACAGGGTTTTCCCCTTATTCGGTGCCCTCTGACATATTTTCCCGCTCCGAAAGCAGCACCTGGCTCAGTTGCGGCCAGCTGTGAACTCCGGGAAGCAGCGTGCCGTTGAGCACGAAACTGGGTGTTCCCTGCACGCCATATTCGGCAGCATTCGCGCCTGAAGCGGCCACGAGTTGGTCAGCGCGGGCTTCATCCGACAGGCACTGGTCCAGATCTGAAACGGTGTAGCCCTGCGGCTCCATCATCTCATAAAATCCCAGATCGCTGGCGATGGCGCGCATACGCGATCCGATCGTTCCTGAATTCCACCGCGCCTGCTGCCCGGGGGTGAGTTCGCGCGCGCGGGCAAGCCAATTGTCCTGTTCGTGCATCATGATCCGGTGATTGACGAAGAACTGATCGGTTTCGCCGCATTCGGTCACCAGGGCGGCGGCGACATCGGCGATATTGCGGATCAAATGGCGTACTTCCAGTGCGGCGTAGCCCTCGTGGATGTAGAGATAGCGCAGCTCTGCCTCGCTCTCTTCTTCGAAGTGGGCGCAGTGAGGGCATGTGTAGCTGACGAATTCGATCAGCTGGAGCGGCGCGTCGGGATCGCCGAGGCGAAAGCCCTGTGCGGTTTCTTCTACCGTGCCGTTCCAATGCTGTGCGGCAGCGGGCGTGGCGCTGAATGCCAGCGCCGTCGATGCAGCAAGAGCTAAGCCAGAAAGTGTCCAGCTCGTCATTTCGTATCATCCTCCTTGTTCGCCACGCTTTGGGCGAGTGATTCCAGCACGGCGCGCAACTCCGGGTCACCGATGTCGCGCAAGCCTTCGCCAAGGTCCATCGGAATGGGCTTGAGCGAGGGCGTAGCCTTGCGGCCTTCTCCAGCAGCAGGCGTCTTAACCGTGCCTTGCCGGATCTTGACCTTGGCTACGGCCTTGTAGCCGAAAAACCGGTTCACCCGCTCGATAATCTCCGGGATCACATGCTGGATCAGCGGCGCATGGGCGGGCAGCACGACGAGTTGCATGATCCCGTCCGATTTCTCGCCGGGCGGGAAGCGGATGCTTTCGGGTGTGCACACTTTTGCATGATGCGGCCCGACGATTTCGGGCCAGCGGGTGACGACAGAGCTTTGCACGAAGCCGAAGCGGCGAAAGGCCGCGCGGCCGATCTGCGGGACAAGATCGGATACCTGCTTTGCCGGGCCACCGCGCGGGCGCTGATATGGCTTAGCCTTTTTGCGGGGGCTTGCCTTGGCGGCCTTCGCAGCATCCGGGGCGGTCTTCCCCGATTTCGATTTATCGTCGCGTTCCATGAGAAGCCCTCCCATGCCATAGGCGCGGCGTGACTGCCACCATCTCTTCACGCCTTTTGGACTGGTATGACGATCACGCGCGCGATCTGCCGTGGCGCGCGCCGCCCGGTTCGCCGCGACCCAATCCTTATCGCGTGTGGCTGTCCGAAGTCATGTTGCAGCAAACGACTGTGGCGGCCGTCGCGCCGTACTTCGCGAAATTTACCGCAATTTGGCCGACGGTGGACGCACTCGCTGCTGCGCCCGAAGAGGACGTGATGGCGGCCTGGGCGGGGCTGGGTTATTACTCTCGCGCGCGCAATCTGGTGAAATGCGCGCGCGCCGTTGCCGAGATGGGCGGCTTTCCGCAGACCGAGGCGGAGCTGAAAAAGCTGCCGGGCCTCGGCGATTACACAGCAGCCGCCGTCGCCGCGATTGCCTTTGGCGAGCGCGCAGTTGTGGTCGATGCCAATGTCGAGCGGGTGGTCGCGCGCCTGTTCGCGATTGAAGAGCCGCTTCCCGGCGCGCGAAAGGCTATCCGTTCGCGGGCGGATGAGATCACCCCGGATGAGCGAGCGGGCGATTTTGCGCAGGCGATGATGGATCTGGGGGCGACGATCTGCACGGCGCGCGATGCGCGGTGTCTGCTGTGCCCGCTGCATACCGAATGCGAAGCGCGCAAGAGCGGCGATCCGCTGCGCTTGCCGGTCAAGGCTCCGAAAAAGGCGAAACCGAGCCGCACGGGGACAGCTTTCTGGATAGAGCGCGAAGAAAAAGTCTGGCTCGTGACCCGAGCGGGCAAGGGAATGCTGGGCGGGATGCGCGCGCTGCCGGACGATGGCTGGTCAGCGCGGACCGACGGGAGCGAGGATGCTCCTATTTCAGGGGCGTGGAAAGCGGCGGGCGTGGTGCGCCACTCTTTCACACATTTCGACCTTGAACTCGGTATCGCGCAGCATGCGGGCGCAAATCCTTCCCCCAAGGGCGAAGGCGAGTGGTGGCCGATCGATCAGATCGAAGACGCAGGACTGCCGACGCTATTCGCCAAAGCCGCTCGGCTTGTGCTGGCCAACAGCGATTAGAGCCAGCCGCCGCCCAGCGTCAGCCGGATCGCGGCGATCACGAGGATCACGAAGCAGAAGTTCCGCCCCGAATTGCTGCGCGAAAGCTGGCCGATCACAATTCCCACCACGATAAATGGTAGGGCAATCCAATTGGCGATACCAAGGCCCGGAATCAGGCCGGGAATGACGAGGACCAGCGACAACAGGCCGATCAGGAATGCAATAATATTGAACATGTGTTTTATATAGGTAATACACTAGCCGCTCGCAAGCTTGCCGTGTTTTCTTGCGCTGCTACACCCGCTTTCAAAGCACAATCGGAGAATGTCCCCCAATGCTTCATGAAACCTTGAACCTGCCGATTTCCCGCCGCGCTGCGATGCGTTCCGGCGTTACTCTTGGAGCAGGTGCGGCGGCAAGCACGCTGCCGATTGGTAATCTCGCCTTCGCGCAATCGGCGGACGCCACGACGCGCTGGCCGCAGGTCGCCTCCATGGTCGATCGCTACATGCAGCGCGGCGTGTTCTCCGGCATCGTCGCCAGCATGGGGTTTGGCGAAGGCGCTGCCGATGTCATCACGCGCGGCAACCGCAGCTTCGATGGTGGCGGGGCGGTCGGCCCCGATACGCTTTATCGCATCTATTCGATGACCAAGCCGATCACCGGGATGGCAGTGATGATGTGCATCGATGACGGCCTGCTCGAACTCGACCAGCCGCTGTATGAAATCCTGCCGGGTTTCCGGAACATGCAGGTGCAGAAGACCTATGACGGGCCGATCACTGCCAACAATCTGGAACCGGCGGCGCGGCCGATCACGATCCGCCACCTGCTCACGCACACAGCGGGCCTCGGCTATACCATTGTACAGCAGGGGCCTTTGCGTGCCGCCTACGGGCGCGCAGGGATCGTGCCTTCGCTTTCAAGCCGCCTGCCGATGGCGCAGGACTTGCTGGGTGGACAGCCCGCACCGAGCCTTGAGGAGTTCGCCGACAATCTCTCCGAACTGCCGCTCGCGCTGCAGCCGGGCACGCGCTGGAGCTATTCAGTCAGCTTGGATCTGCTCGGCCGGGTGATCGAAGTCGTAACGGGTGAGGCATTCGATGCCTTCCTCCAGCGGCGCATCTTTGACCCCGTTGGCATGCCGGACACCGGCTTTTCGATTTCGCCGAGCGATACAGGCCGCATGACGGCGAACTACTTCCTGCTCGGCGGGATGCCGATGCCGGTCGATATGCCGAACAGCACGGTCTATCTCGATGAGCCGCCTTTCCCCTTCGGCGGGGCAGGGCTGGTCTCGACCGCGCGCGATTATGATCGTTTCCTGCAAATGCTCGCAGGGCTTGGTGAAATCGACGGGGTACGCGTGATGAGCGAGGACGCGGTTCGCCTCGGCACCAGTGACCTCTTCCCCGATACCCTCGCCAGTAATGGCCGCTTCAGCAATGGCGCGCTGACCTTCGGTTTCGGTGCTGGTGGGCTTGTCGGCACCGGCGATAATGCGGGGCTTTATGGCTGGTACGGCGCAGCGGGCACGGCGGGGCTGGTCCACATGGGGCTGGGCCTGCGCATGACGATGATGACGCAATATATGCCCGCCGAGCAATTGCCGCTGCAATCCGAATTCACCCGAACCGCGCTGCAGGATGCTATCGCACTCGTTTCGCAATGAGCGACAAAATTAAACCAGCGCTTACCGGCCACGGCATGGACCGTGACGATCACACACGCGCCGATCCGGAGCGGCTTGCTGCGGCGCTGGCCAATCCGGATGCTCGCTTGCTGGCGCTCGACGGGTTGATGCCGGTGATGAAGGAGAATGCGCTGGTGTTCGTGCCTCTGGATGCGGACTGTGAGCGAGCAGAGCTTGTCTATCTTGGCCTGAAGGATGGCGCGCCGATTTTTGCCAAAGTGGCGGAAGAGGGCGATACACGGCAGGCCTATGAACAGCGCGCCAACCGCTCCATGCTTATGCAATTGCGGTCGCGCGATCTGGCGATCTATGCCGGCGCGCGCAGTCTTGTCGATTGGCATGCACGCCACCGCTTCTGCGCCAATTGCGGCAAACCTACGGTGCTCGCCAAGGGCGGCTGGCAGCGCAATTGCGTAAAGGACGACGGCGGCTGCGGCGCTCCGCATTTCCCGCGCACCGATCCCGTCGCGATCATGCTGGTCGAGCATGAAGGCGATGTGCTTCTCGGCCGTGGCCACGGCTGGCCGGAGGGCAGCTATTCTGCGCTCGCAGGCTTCGTCGAACCGGGGGAAAGCCTGGAAGAAGCCGTCTCTCGCGAGACATTCGAAGAGGCGGGCGTGACGGTCAGCGATGTGCGCTATGTCGCCAGCCAGCCCTGGCCATTCCCTTCGCAATTGATGATCGGCTGCCACGGCAGGGCTGATAATCACGAACTGACGATCGACGAGACCGAGATGGAGGATGTGCGCTGGTTCTCCCGAGAAGAAGTCACAGAAGCGATGAGCAAAGGCGGGGAATCGCGCAGTTTCTACGCGCCGCCTAAAGAAGCCATTGCGCACACTCTGCTCGCTTGGTGGCTGGCTGACTCGGAAGACTAGCCGATACACTTGGCATTCAGCGTGGCTGCGCTTTGCAGCTGCTGGGACCTCAGGACGATCGGAGTATCAATGCAAAAGACACTATTGGCTGCCACTGCACTTGTGGTGGTTTTCGCCGCGATGCCCGATGCCGCCCATGCCCAACGCGTCGATCTCGATGATGTCGAACTTCGTGCACAGGCAGGCGAGCCGGTCGAAGTAATTATCAACGACCAGCCGGTCCGGATCATTATCGCGCCCGATGCGGTTTCCGCCGTGACGGTGAATGGCGACGTGGCCGAGCGGCTTGGGCTCGAACCGAGCATGTTCCGTTTCATGTATGTCATCGGATCGACCGAATTGCCGTTCCAGACCGATACTGTGCGCTATCACATGCAGGGCGGCACATTCCGGCGGCGTACGGCCTACAGCGAGCGACAGTTCGTCGAAGGCGCCGATGGGACCGTAGCGCCCGGCCATTTCCCGCAAGAGCGCGTCGTGCTGACGCTGCGCGAGCAAACACCTGAAGATCGTGCGCATAGTTTCCCGCTGGAGCGCTTGGGCCGCAGCCTTGTCGGCACAGTGCTCGAAGAGGGCGGCGTGCCAATCCACGTCGCTTTCAGCTTCGACCGGCCAGAAACCCTAATCACCGCGACAGGTGGCCGCATTCTCGCCGACGATTATCGCGGATATTTTTCCGGGGAGCCGCGCGCAATTCCGATCCTCTATGGCGTGGAGCGGCCCGTCCGATCACTCACCCTCCGCGATCCGCTGATGCTAGGCGAGCTGGAGGTGCGCAATATCGCCGTTCGAGTCAGCGATCACGGCAATTCCGAAGGCATCGATGAAGGCCCGCCGCCGGAAGGCGATCCGGACGAAATCGTTGTGACCGCCAATACCGGCGATATTCCGCGTCAGCGGATGTATCTGGGCATGGACACAATCGGCCACTGCGCCAGCATCACTTATGATTTCGATGAAGAGGTACTGACCCTGATGTGCCCCGACCAGCCGGTTGCCATCGACTGACGAAGTATGAAGGCGCTGCGCGGGGTCGACACGCAGCGCCTTCGACAAAGATTGATCTTGCGAGCTTCGATCAGTCTTCGGTCAGGTAAGCCAGGACTTCAGAGGGCAGGCGGCGGCGAAGCAGCCGGTTGTCCGCCACGATCTCGGCAATCGCCATGAAGCGTTCGGCCTCGAAATCGGACTCGGCGATCAGCGTGTCGATGGCGGCGCGCATGGCCACATCATCGAGTGTGCCGTCCTCCAGGATCGTTTCTATCTGGAGGGCAAGCTCGATGAACTGCGAAATTTCGCGATCCGACACATCGAGCGACGGTGCATTAATGCGCGGCATGGAAGGAAGGCCCTGCGCTGCGGCTGTCGCAGGCAGGGCAAAGATTGCGGCAGAAGCTGCCAGCGTGACGATGAATTTCATGATGATCCCCTGTTGGTGCATCGGTAGCGATGCGCCAATGCGGTTACGGTCGCTCAGGCCCGCCAACAATGCACCATATGGGGTATTCTGGATGAGGCCGCGGCCTAGCTGTCGTCGCGAGCCTCGCGCGCGATGGCGGACTGGGTCTTGGGGCCCTTCTTCGCGTCTTCCGCAGGATTGTCGCTTCCGACGACGGACTCATTGTGCTCAGGATCGGTCGCGCGGTTGAGTTCGCCTCGCGTTCCGACGCGGCGATTGACTTCGCCGCCGGAGCGGCTGCCTTGTGACGGCGTCGCGCCTTCCTGCATTTCTTCGATAAGTTCGTTGTCTGAGTGGATTTTCTGGCGTTCGGGCATGAATTTTCTCCTTTCTCGATCAACGCCTTCCGACAGAGGCGAGTTCCGAGAATCTAGATCAGACCGAGCCGCTGAAGCTTTCCGGCGAGCTTGCCCGGAATGATATCGCCGACATCCTCACCATCCTCCAGATCGCGCGGAGGTTCGCCTTTGAGGTAGCGCCAGCCTTGATGCGCGCGCTTGGGGCGCGGCATGACTTTGACAAGGCGCGGCTCCAACTCGATCCGCCAGCGGCCATTGTCGGTTTGCGAGAAGCCGAGGATTTGCGACCGGGCGACGATATTGTGCTCGTGAATCCAGAACAGCGATCCGCCGATGCATTCTTCCCATTTCGTCGGGCGATAACGCGTGGTCAAATGCGGGCTGCTGCGCCCGGCATACCATTGCTCGATATCGGCAAAGCTCTTCGCGCCAAAGGCGATCTTGGTCAGGTGCAGCGGCATGGATGATAGATGGTAGCACTTTCCACGCGCTCAAGCCCGGGTTGCGGCATCCCCCATCCCCGGTATGATGGGGCACGCAATTACAAGGAGTTCCTGCCATGCATCGGATTGCCAGTGCTATCGCCGCCAGCGCAGCTATCGTCATCGCCGCGCCGGCCCAGGCGCAGGATGTGCAGGGGTATTGGGAAGGAACGCTCGATGCCGGCACGGTCCAGCTACCGCTCGGCGTCAACATCGAACGACAGGATGACGGGACGCTATCGGGCACGCTCGACAGCCCGAGCCAGAACGCATTCGACATTCCGCTGGAAGATGTTGAAGCGACCGACACGACCCTGTCATTCACAGTCCCGGCGGTGGGCGGGCGCTACCGGGCGGAGTGGGACACCGCCACCGAAAGCTGGATTGGCTTGTGGACCCAGGCCGGCCAGTCGCTTGCGCTCACTCTGGTTGCCGCCGAGCGACCGGAGCGCGAAGCCGCCGCAGCGACCCCGCAATTGCCCGAAGAGTGGGATATTCCTGCGGATGCGGACATCGCCAGCATCTTGACGGAACGTCTGATGCATCGCCCCGGCACCGGCATCGTAGTGGGTGCGATCACACCGGACGGTACGCGGGTCGTTTCCCAAGGGCCTTCGCCGGACGGGGCATTCGATGCCGATACGGTTTTCGAGATCGGTTCCATCACCAAAGTGTTTGTCGCGCTCCTGCTGGCCGACATGGCAAATGACGGCCTCGTTTCGCTGGACGACCCCGTGTCGGATTATCTGCCCGACGGTGCGACGATCGGGACCTTCGAAGGCCAGCCGATAACGCTGCGCCACCTTGCCCGGCACGAATCCGGCCTGCCGCGATTGCCTTCCAACCTGGAATTTTCGGACATCCGCAATCCGTATGCCGACTATGGCGAAGAAGATCTTCTGGCATTCCTGGCCAGCTATGAACCGGAACGCGCACCGGGAAGCGAATATGCCTATTCCAATCTGGGCTTCGGTCTCCTTGGCTATGCCTTGGAGCGCGCCGGTGGAAGCGATCTCGAGGTGCTGTTGCGCAACCGCATTCTCGATCCACTGGATATGGGCGACACCGGCATTGTGCTCACGGCAGACCAGCAATCGCGCTTTGCCACCGGACGAGACGAGTATAACCGCGAAACGCTAGCTTGGGACTTGGGCGTCCTCACCGGGGCGGGCGCACTGCGCTCGACACCTGCCGACATGCTCAAATTTGCGGCCGCAGCTATGGATCCGTCCTCGCCGTTGGCACCGGCCATGCTGTTGACGATGTCAGATCTCAGGCAGGCACCGGGATATCGCTCGGGACTTGGCTGGATGGTCGTTCCGGCACCCAGCGGCGTTGTCGTGATGCATGGTGGCGGTACGGGCGGTTTCCGGGCACATGTCGCACTGCAGGAAGAGAGCGGGCAGGGCGTAGTCGTTTTGACCAATAGCGCCATAGAACCTTCGACGCAGGACATTGCCCTGCATTTTCTCGTCGGGGCGCCGCTGTCGGAAGCAGGGCCTGTGCCCGAGGCACCCGAAACCGTGGTGCGCGAAGAGGTCGAACTGACGGACGCGCAGCTCGACAGGGTCGTGGGCACCTATCGTTTCGCCCCCGGACTGGAATTGACGGTGACGCGCATCACTGGCGGGCTGGAAGCGGCATTGACCGGACAGGCTCCCCTGCGAATATATCCGCGCGCGCCGCTGGAATTCTTCCTGACTTCGGTGAATGGCGAGATAGTCTTCACCCAAGAGGATGGAGAAATTACCGGTGCGGTATTTACTCAGGATGGCAGGGAAAGCACGGCGGTGCGCGTGGACTGATCACAGCTTCGGAAGTGATCGGCAGACCGGCTCCGGCGATCAGAGCCCGTGCTTCTCGGCAAAAGCTTCCATCTGCTGGTTGATTTCGTCCGCGAGCTCCGGGTCGGAAACGAAAAAGGCGATATCGGGGGCGTCGATATCATCCATGAAGACGACATAGGTCATGCTGGCATCATCGCCGCGAAACTCGATATCGTAAGTGCGCTGACGTTCGTCTTCGACTTCTGTATTCTCGGTAAAATCGCACAGCTCATCAATTTCGAGGCCTAGCTCAAGCTCATCCTCAAGCTGTTCGAGAAAGTCGCGCACCATCTCCACATCGAAATTCATGGAGGCTTCGTACTTATTGGTCACCCTGATACTCCCTGCAGGATCACATCGAAACTAGACCGCTCGCCACCGCCAGGCCGAGGAAAGCGAAGAAACCCATGGAATCGGTTATCATCGTCACGAAGACGCTGGAGGCGACCGCCGGATCCTGATCCAGCCGGTCGAACGCCACCGGCACCAGCACGCCGGCCATTCCCGATACGATAATGTTCACGATCATCGCCGCCGCGATCACTCCGCCCAGCTGCGGGGTAAAGATGACCGCCGTGGCGATCCCGATCAGCACCGCGATAGTCGCGCCGTTCATCAATGCCACTTTTAACTCGCGCAGGACGAGCCGCTTGGTATTGGAGCGGGTAAGCTGGTTCATCGCGATGGCGCGCACGGTCACAGCCATCGTCTGCGTGCCAGCATTACCGCCAATGCTGGCAACAATCGGCATCAGCACGGCGAGCGCCACCAATTCCTCGATCGCCGCGCCAAAGGCAGCGATGATCGCGCTGGCGACAACGGCGGTGCCGAGATTGGCGATCAGCCAGCGCACACGGGCTGAGTAGGCTTCGCGCAGCGGCTCGTTGATATCGCCTTCACCTGCACCCGACATCAGCAGCGCATCCTCGCCCGCTTCTTCGGAGATGATGTGGACGATATCGTCGACCGTCATCTGGCCAACCAGGCGGCCGTCATCATCGACGACGGCGGCGGAAATCAGCGCATATTTCTGGAAGCGTAGTGCGACTTCTTCCTGATCCATATCGACTGGGATTAGCGTTTGATCGCGCTTCATCACATCGGTCAGCGCGATGTCGCGCGGGGTCCGCATGATCCAGCTCAATTGGCACGAGCCGATCGGATGGTAGCGATGATCGACGACGAAGATTTCCCAGAACTCGGTCGGCAGATCATCGTTGCTACGCAGGTAATCGATGAGATCGCCCACGGTCATACTGTCCGGTACGGCAATCAGCTCGCGCTGCATCAGGCGGCCGGCAGTTTCCTCCGGATAGGCGAGGGCGGCCTCGATTGCGGTGCGGTCTTCCGCCTCGACCTCTGCCAGAATGGCGCGCTGATCGGCATCGTCGAGGTCTTCAATGAGCTGGACGGCGTCATCGGTATCGAGCAATTCGACGATTTCAGCGACAGCTTCGGGATCGAGATCCTCGAGCATGTCTTCGCGCACGTAATCGTTAAGCTCGGCGATCACCTCGCTGCTCATCAGGTCGGTGATGGCAGCGGCCAGCGTCGCGCGCTCATCACGCTCTACCAGCTCGAAAAGGTCAGCAATATCAGCGGGGTGCAGCGGTTCGACAAGATCGTAAGTGCTGTCTTCATTATCATCGCGAAGCGACGCGCGCACTTGCCGAACAAACTCGGGCTTGAGCCGATTTTCCTCGTCAAACTGCTCCCCTTCGCCCTGCACGGGCGTGTCGAGGTCAGCATCCTGGAGATCGGTTTCAGCCATGAGCGCCGGTGTATTGCCATCGCCTGTAAAAGCAAGCGAGAGCTTGCATCCTGATTTAGTGTTATATATCAGCAATACACGGGACGAAAATCAGGGAGAATTCATGCGTATCCTTTTGGCGAGTATCGCCACCCTTTCGTTCGCGGCCTGCGCCAGCGTGCCAGCCAATGTTGCGATGGCTCAATCGGCGGACATGCTTATTCGCAATGTGACCGTGATCGATCCGGACGGCCGGACCAGCACACCGGTGCAGGACGTCTACATTCTCGACGGACGGATCGTGGAGATCGCTGATAGCGGTAGCTCCGGACGCGTGGCCGAGCAGGTGACCGAAGGTGAGGGGCGCTATCTGATTCCCGGCCTGATGGACATGCATGCGCACACCAGCTTCCGCCCGGTACACCAGCCGTCGCTGACCCTGATGCTCGCCAACGGCGTCACCGGCGTGCGCGAAATGGGTAGCGATTGCGTCGATCCCGAAGGTATCGCCATGTGTATCGGCGAAATGCGTGACGCGCATGCGCAGATCGTGGCCGGCGAAATCGTGGGGCCACGCATGCTCGAGCTTTCCAGCAGCAAGATCGACAGCAATCGTCCCGACGATGCCAACGCTGTGCAGGCGGCATATCGCCCGATCTCAGCGGAAGATGCCGAAGTCACAATCGCTTTCATGCAGGAACGCGGGGCGGATTTCCTGAAGACAGGTGACGAATTTCGGCCCGAAGCCTTCGCCACCTTCGCGCGAGTCGCCACAGAGCAGGACATGCGCTTCGGGGGCCATGTGCCGCCCTATCTCAGTGTTGCCGATGTCGCGAACATGGGCATGACATCGATCGAGCATGCACGTGACTTGCCGCTCGATTGCTCGACCTATGGCAGCGAATTCCGCGCTGGCGTGCTCGCAGCATTGTCGGGCGAAAGGGAAAGCTTCCCCAATCGCATGGAGATGGCGGCTCGATCACGCGACACCTTTGATGAAACTATTTGCGCCGGGCAAATCGAAGCCATGCGGGCGAACGGCACCTATTACGTGCCAACCCATCTGACGCGCGAGATGGATTACCGTGCAGGTGACGAAGATTACCGCAATGATCCGCGCTTTGATTACATCATGGCGATGCAGCAGCGCTTCTGGTTCCAGGACATGGATCGCACAGCAGAACGTCTCGGTCCGATCCGGAGTGATCTGGAAGATTTCTTCAATCTCGGCCTGCGCACCACGGGCCTTGCCCATGCGGCAGGCGTGCAGATCATGGCGGGGACCGATGCCAATGACACGATGGTGTTCCCCGGTTTCAGCCTGCATGACGAATTGCGCCATCTGGTCGCCGCAGGGCTGAGCCCGATGGATGCCCTGCGCGCTGCGACGAGTGTGCCTGCGGCCTATCTGGGGCGCGAAAGCGATTTTGGCGGCGTGTCGGAGGGACGCATGGCCGATTTGATCCTGCTGCGCGCCGATCCGCTCGCGGACATTGGCAATACGAGAGAGATCGAAGCGGTGTTCTTCGGTGGCCGCTTGCATGATCGGGCAGCGCTCGATGCGATGCTCGCCGAAGTGCGCGCATGGGTGGCCGATGCCGATGCGAGCATGGCTGCACAAGCGGACGATTGATCGAACAGGTTCTCGCCCCGTTACCCTAGCCAGTGGCGGGGCGAGCGCCTATGTGGCCAGTCACACCAATCAATGGAGACAATACGACATGGCCGATGAAAAGCTGACTTTCACTCTCGATACCGGTGATGGGGAGGGCAAGGATGTCGTCATCAAGCTGCGCCCGGATCTTGCGCCCAACCATGTCGAGCGGATCACCACGCTGGCCAAGGAAGGCTTTTACGATGGCGTGGTGTTCCACCGCGTGATCCCCGGCTTCATGGCGCAGGGCGGCGACCCGACCGGCACCGGAATGAGCGGATCGGACAAGCCGAACCTCGATCAGGAATTCAGCGATGCGAAGCACGTGCGCGGCACCTGCTCAATGGCGCGCACAATGGACCCGAACAGCGCCAATTCGCAGTTCTTCATCTGCTTCGACGATGCAGGCTTCCTCGATCGCCAGTACACCGTCTGGGGCGAAGTCGAGAGCGGCATGGAACATATCGATGCGCTGCCCACGGGTGAGCCGCCGGCCAATCCCGGCAAAATCACGAAAGCCACTGTCGGCTAATGCGCGCAGGCGCGGCATTGTGCGCGGTGATCGGCGCAGCCCTGTTGGGTGGCTGCGCGATCACCGGCACCATTGCCGAGCCGGAGCAGCGCGACCCAATTGCGGGCTGGAACAAGAGCACGCGCGATGTCGCGCGCGACACGTGGCTCTATGCACAGCTCGCCACCAACGCCTATGACGATCACGAAGCCTTCATCCTGCCGGGTGACATCGTCCTGCGGCACATGGAGCCCAATGATGGCCGCGGCTATGCCTACGCCATCTATGATCGTTTCGACGGGCAGCAGCTGAAAGAAACCATCATCGCCTATCGCGGGACGGAACCTGCGGCCAATGACTGGATCCTCGGCAATATTTTCGGACTGCAAAATGGCCGTGCGTTGGAAACGGCGCGCTCTGTTGCGAGCGGGCTGAACGGGGCAGAGTTTACCGTGACCGGCCATTCGCTCGGCGGAGCACTGGCTCATCATGTGACGCTCAATTCGCTCGATCTGGGCGGCGCAGAAGCGATGCGATCGCGCGTGTTCAACAACTCGCCGCGCTTTTCCGGCTATGCCCGCGAGGGAGACCGGATTGCCGTGGTGGAGCGCGGAGACTGGCTCACCCCGCTGCGCTTTTTCGGGCGGGAGCCGGACCAGATCTACACTTCGCTCAATTGCCAGCCGGGCTATGGCCCCTTTCGCGATCATTCGATCCGTAGCCTCGCCGAATGCCTCACCTGGATCGCTGCGTACGAAGTGGAAGCGGCGCAATTGTCCCGCGCCGAGAACCCGCTGGTCGAACAGCCTGAGAGCCAGATCGATCCGCTGACCCCGCCCGCAGCGCCGGCGCCTGAGCGCGGCATCCCGATCAATCTGTATGGCGGCGATTTCGGACTGCTCGAGGCGCTAGAGAATGCATTGCAGGCATCGCGCGATTTTTCGATGATCGAGGGCAGGCGTGCAGGCCTGCGGCTTCACACAAGCTCGCCTGATAGCGACGGGCAGGTTGACGCGCGTTGGGTCCTCAATGGCAGGAAGCTGGCAGAGATGCAGTATGATTGCGCGGTCTATTCGAGCGATAGCTGCGTCACGCAAATTCTTAGCGATGGTGCATATCTGATCCGCGCCGAGACGATGCAGCCGGGGTCTGAGACGCGCTAAAGCCCGGCTTTTACGATCCAGTCGTGAAAGATCCGCACCGGTCGCGCTTCAAGGTCTGCCGGGCGACAGATGAACCAGTAGGAATAGGGACTGGGCACGCTCTGATCGAAAAGCGGGGCGAGGCGAGGGTCGTTGTTTCGCGCCAAGTGATCATCATGCATCATGGCAATGCCGATGCGCTGAGCGGCGGCTTCAAGGATGAGCTGGCCTGAATCGTAATGATCGATAGCGGCGGGCTGCAGGCCGGAAAGGCCGAGCGCGGCTTTCCACGCTTCGAAACTCTGCGGCATGTCGGTGTGGACGAGAAAGGTCTGCTTGCTCATCACATCGACATCGGGCGTTTCGCCCAATTCCTTCACCAGATCGACATTGGCGATCGCGTGGATCGTGTTCTCGTCCAGCTGCACGCCGTAAAGGCTGGGATCGGGCTGGGTGGTGAGTGCGATGGCCGCATCCAGCGTGTCGCCTACGCGGTCGATCAGATGCGGGCCGGTATCGATATCGAGATGCAGTCGCGGATGGCGCTCGCGCAGTTCGCCAAGGCGCGGGAACAGGCGCTGCGTGCCGAACAGCGGCATTACGCCGAGCCGAAGGCGCACCAATTGCAGGTTCTCGCTCTGCGATTCGACTGCTGCCGCCAGCGCCTCGAGATGCGGAGCGACGGCATCGTAAAAGCCGCGTCCTTCGTCAGTCAGGCGCATGGTCTGCCCCGAACGGGAGAACAGCTTGCGGCCCGTGAAGGTCTCCAGATTGCTGATACGGCGCGACAATGCAGACGGGCTGAGGCCCAGCTCACTGGCCGCCGAGCGCGCCGACACAAGCCGCACAACGCGAATGAAAGCCTCAAGGGCGCGCAGGGGCGGGAGTCGACGCATTGACGCAAGTTTTGCCATCACCGCCCGTCATGTCGAGAGGCAATGTTGCATGTCATGCAATTAATTGTGCAGTTGCACACAACGCTGGACGGAAGTTACTCGTCCTCTTCGTTGTTTTCCTCGTCTTCAGGCGCATGCAGGCGCAGGCGCGTGACATGGGTTTCATCGCCAGCCGTGATCTCGACTTTCCAGCCTGAGGGATGATCGAGCACTGTGCCGGGTTGCGGCACTTCTTCCGCCAGCACGAAGGCGAGACCGCCCAGCGTGTCGACCGGCTCCTCGATTTCGGCGAGCTGCGCATCGCCGACCTTGTCGGCCACGTCGTCTAGCTCGGCCCGCGCATCGGCATCCCAGATGCCCGGCGCGATTTCGACCAGCTGCTCTATCGGAGCCTCATCATGCTCGTCCTCGATTTCCCCCACGATTTCCTCGACCAGGTCCTCGATCGTGATGATCCCGTCAGTGCCGGAAAATTCATCGACGACGATCGCGAGGTGCGTACGGCGCTGGCGCATGTCGGCCAGCACATCGAGCGCGCCGCGTGCCTGCGGCACATAGAGCGGCTGGCGCATAAGCGTGGACCAATCCTCAGGCGCGGGCTTGCCGCTCACGACATAGGCAAACACGTCCTTCAGATGGATCATGCCAATCACATCGTCGAGCTGGTCGCGATAGACCGGCATGCGCGAAATGCCATGCTCGGCGAATGTCGCTACCATATCGTCCCAGCTGGCATTCACATCGATTGCAATGATCTCACTGCGCGGGATGGCGACGTCATCGGCATCATGCTCGCTAAAATGCAGCAGATTGCGCAGCATGGTGAGCTCGACCGGGGAAAGGTCGCCCTTCTCCGGCACCTCTCCGCCATTGCGGGATGCCTCATCCTCATGCTCGTCGATCTTTTCCTCGATCTGCGCGCGCAGAGAGGTTTCGCCATCGCCCTCAAAGAAGCCTCGGATGGCATTCCACAACCCGCCCGACTCGACAATCGTCGAGCCGCCGGGTCTGCTACTGTCTCCGTCTCCCGCCGGGGAGCCGTCCGTTTTGTCAGTGTCGGGCATTGCCCTGTCGCTTATCCTATTCAGCTGTGATCGCGGTATATGGGTTCGCAATACCCAAAAGTGCAAGCACCTTCACTTCCATTTCTTCCATGGCCTCCGCGTCCGCATCCGAAATCTCGTGATCGTAGCCTGCGAGATGGAGGAGGCCGTGGACGATCAGATGCGCGGTATGGTCGCGGATGGAGATGTTTTTCTCCGCCGCCTCACGCGCGCAAACTCCGTGCGCAATGGCGATATCGCCCAAAGGAACAGGGGGCATTTCGGGCGGGCCTTCGTCTGGGTCGAGGTGGATCAGGTCGCCGCGCTCCAGCATGGGAAAGCTCAGCACATTGGTCGGCTTGTCCTTGCCGCGCCAATCGGCGTTCAAGGTGCGGATCGTCTCGTCATCGGTGAACAGCACGCTGGTGAGAAGGCGCGGGTTGGCGAGCTCGGTCGCCACCTGCGCCGTAGCCAAGGCGGCGGAGGCGGTCAGGTCTTCCCAATCGCCTGCCGGCCATTCTTCGATGTCGATTTCGAGTTCCACACCTAATCCGCGTGGCCATCCGGCCCCTCATACGCCTCGACGATGCGGCCCACGATCGGGTGGCGGACCACATCGGCGGCGGTGAAGCGGGTGACGCCTATGCCTTCCACGCCTTCGAGCCTGCCGACTGCATCGGCGAGGCCGCTCATGCGGTCACCGCCGGGGATATCGACCTGTTTCGGGTCTCCGCATATCACCATTCGGCTGTTCTGGCCGAAGCGGGTGAGGAACATCTTCATCTGCTCGCGCGTGGTGTTTTGCGCCTCGTCCAGGATCACAAAAGCATCGGCCAGCGTGCGTCCGCGCATGAAGGCGATGGGGGCAATTTCGATCTCGCCTGAAGCAATGCGGCGGTCTACCTGCTCGGGCGGCATGCAATCATACAGCGCGTCATAAAGCGGGCGAAGGTAGGGGTCGACCTTCTC
Organism: Aurantiacibacter sp. MUD61; assembly: GCF_027912455.1. Taxonomy (NCBI): domain Bacteria; kingdom Pseudomonadati; phylum Pseudomonadota; class Alphaproteobacteria; order Sphingomonadales; family Erythrobacteraceae; genus Aurantiacibacter; species Aurantiacibacter sp. MUD61. Next base: position 66,533 of record NZ_CP115446.1, on the reverse strand, counting down.
CTTCATGTCGCCGGGCAGGAAGCCGAGCTTTTCGCCCGCTTCCACGGCGGGGCGGGAGAGGATCAGCCGCTGCACGCTGCCCGTGATGAGCTGGCTGATCGCCTGCGCTACCGCCAGATAGGTCTTGCCGGTACCCGCGGGGCCGAGCGAGAAGATGATGTCGCGGCTCACCAGCTGGCGCATGTAATCGCCCTGCATGGCGCTGCGCGGGGTGATCGTCTTCTTGCGGGTGCGGATCATGATCGGCGGGGCTTTCGCATCGCCGGTAATAATCCCTTCGAGCGTAGGTTCGTCACCCATGTTGATCAGTGCATCGATAGCGCCGGCATCGAGATCTTCGCCCATCACCAGCTTTTCATGCATTTTGACAAGCACGTCGCGGGCGCGGGCGACATCGTCCGCCACACCTTCGATTGCGACCGTGTCCCCGCGCGCAGCGATATAAACGCCGAGCCGGTTTTCGATCTGCACGAGATTGGCGTCGAATTCTCCGAACAATGCGCCGAGCACGGCTTGTTCGTCAAAACCCACTTCGATGCGGGCGCGCCTCGAGTGGTCGAGCCGCTCTTCCGGGTGGGCGATGGTGGCGGCGTGATTTCCGCCCTTGGTTGCCTTGCGAGCCATGCGTTCTGTGGCGAGTCCTTTCGCAGTTACAGATTGAATGTAAGCCGGAGATTCCCGCTGGCAAGCGCGGCAGGGTCGCTTGGTGGTGGAAAGGCATCCATCTGCCGTTCACATTGCGACCATATACCTTGAATTCATGAGGGGTTTTCAAGCTAGCTTCGCGGTCGTTGCGACCATCACCCTGGCATTTGGCGGCACGGCCCATGCGCAGGACGATCAGGCAGACGACGGCGATATTGACGAAACGATTATCGTCGATGGCGAATTGCCAGACGAGGATGAAGTCAGCGATGCCGCGCGGAACCTGACTCAGGGGGCCATCGGTATGACCAGCCCCATCATCCGATATTACGATCCCTTGTGCGTGCAGGTGCTCGGCGTGAATGAGCGGTTTGCAGAATATGTCCGCAACCGCGTTATCGCCAATGCGCGCGAAGCAGCCATGCCTGTGGCCGAAGGTGATTGCGAGGCCAACGGTATCATCCTGGTCGGGCAGGAGCCGCGCGAACTCTATGACGCATTGATCGACTACAATCCGCGTACGGTCAGCCCGCGTAGCAGCAGCCGTGTCCGCCGGGAAATGTCTGCTGGAGAGCCGGCGATCGTCTGGCACGTGCTGGAGCCGCGCGATAATGCTGGGATCAATCCGCTGCCACCGGGATGGCAAACCACTATCGTGCCTTCGCGCACCCGTCCGGCCTATGTGGTTGCAGCCAAGCTGGGCGTGGTGATCCTAGATGCCGATCACCTGGTTGGAATGGATCTCGAGCGCCTGAGCGATTACGCGACCATGCGCCTGCTGGCCCCGCGGCTCATTCCCAATCGCTATGAAATAGAAGAGCCTCGCTCGATCATTTATCCCTTCGAACCCGACTTAGGCGAAGGCGAGATGACGCGCTTCGATCGCGCCTATCTGTCGGCGCTCTACAGCATGCAGCCGCAGGCTCCGGCCAACAGGCTACCGGTCGCAGTGGCGCGCGCTTTCGAGGCTGAGGAGTAAGCGCAGATGATCCAGAAATTTGCCCGATCCGCCTTGGTTGGAATGGCCGCCTGCGCAGCGATGGCTGGCGGAGCGGCCGCAGCGCAGGATCAGGACGATTCACAGGGTTCGATCATCGTGTCGGGCGAACTGCCTGAGCCGAGCGATATTCGCGGCACCGTGCGCGCGGTCATGCAGGAGCGCGGCAATAACGACCCGCTCTACCGCTATCTCGACCCCTTGTGCCTGCATGTCACCGGCATGGCGGCGGAGGCAAATGCATTCGTGCGGGAGCGGATGCTGGCCAATGCTGCAGAAGCCGAGATCGAATTGGCCGAGGAAGGCTGCACGGCAAATGCCATAGTCTTTGTGGTGCAGGAGCCGGTGGAATTGCTCGCCTTGCTCGAGGATCGCCAACCATGGATTCTTACGGCGGATGACCGCCGCCGGGTAGAGCATGAAGCGGGCGAGGGTGAGGCGGTGCTGGTCTGGCACAATTTCGAGGATCGTAGCGCAGAGGGCAATCGCATGGCCCACAGCGCCGCCATTCCGGGCGCAACAGGCTCAGCGCCGCCGCTCAACGTGCAGACCCGCGTCAATACGCGCGCGCAGGCCCGCCGGGTAGGCGCGACGCACAGCACAGCCGTCCAGAGCGGGGTCGTCGTGCTCGACATGGATCACCTTGTTGGAATGGATCTGGAGCGGATCAGCGATTTCGCGACGATGCGCTTGCTGGCCCCCGGGCTCATCCCCTTCGGCCACCAGTTCGATACGCCGACATCGATCACCTCACCCTTTATCGCGGAAGATGGCGAGACCGAAATGACGCGCTTCGACCGGGCGTATCTGCGCGCGCTATACAGTTTGCAGCCGAATGCCGCGGCCAATCGCCTCCCGGCAGCAATTCTCCGCGAGTACGAGGGCGAGGGCTGACCTGACCATTGCATACCGGCGCAATTTGTCACTTTAGAAGAGTGTGGTAGATATCGCGCGGGACAGTCTTTTCACACAATGGATAGAGTGCAATGGCCGTGTTTTCCAGATCGATCCTTACACTCGCAGCAGCGGCGGCAATCGCTCCGGCCGCCCATGCGCAGGACGCGGACCCCAATCAGGACATCATCGTTGAAGGCGAAGGGCTGGAAGAGCCCGGAATGGTGCGCGATCTGGTGCAGGAGCTTTCGGACACCAACCGGTCGGACGTTCCCGCGACACGCTTCTTCGATGCGCTCTGCCTTTCGGTCAGCGGGCTTAACGATGCGGGCAATGCCTACGTCCTGCAGCGCATGGAGGATAACGCCCGCTCCATCGGCCTGCGCGTTCAGGAACCGGGCTGCCGGGCTAATGCGCTGGTGCTCATTCACGATGCTCCTGCCGATCTGGTCGAACAAATCATCGAGGATGTGCCGCATCTCCTGCCCCGCGAAACGCGCCTGCATGTTCGGCGGCAGCTTGCCGATGGCGATCAGGTGCTGCTCTGGCACAATGAGGAAGACCGCAACCAGGGCGGCCGCCGGAACGGCACGCATGACACGATGCCCGGCGATGACCAGGTGGGCGGTTCGCTCAATGTGCAGGCGTCCATCAACGTCAACAGCTGGCCATCACGCAATGCGCTGGCGTTCAGCCGGGGCGTGGTGAGCGCGGCGATCATTTTCGATGGCGAGATTGTCGAAGGCATGGTTATCGAACGGCTCGCCGATTACGCGACCATGCGTCTGCTCGCCCCGCAACTGCTCCCGCTCGATGGGGTGGAGCCAGAGCCTGCAAGCATCGTTGCGCCCTTTCCTGAAGAGGGTGGCCCGGACCAGCTGACGCGCTTCGATCAGGCCTATCTCTCGGCGCTCTATTCGATGCGACCCAACGCTCCTGCAACGCGCCTCGCGCAGGCTGTTGCAGAGGAATATGAGGGCGAGGAGTAGAGTAGCTGCCTCACGTTGCGGACGACGGAGAAGGTGAATGACGCGCGGCATCGTTTTAGGAACCATCACATCACTATGCTTGGCAGCTTGCGCACCGGCTAGCCAGGATGTGAGTGAGCCAGCAGCTGTCAACGAAACAGCGGAATCCTCTGAAGTCGCCGATACCCAAGCTGGGATATCCCCGGACCCGGCGCTTATGGACTGGCTGCGGGCAGAGCATGAAGGGTACACGGAGGGCCTTCGCTTTGCGGCTGGCGAGATCGATCTGAACGCGGATGGCGCGGTGGAAACGCTGGTTTATGTCGCCGGTCCGATGGTCTGCGGTAGCGGCGGCTGCAACGCCTATGTCCTGCAGAAGGAAGGCGAGGGCTACGTCAAGATTTCAGGCCACACCGTCAGCAATCTGCCGATCGGTGCGTTCGATACGCAAACGAATGGATGGCGCGATCTGGCGATCACGGTTCGCGGTGGCATAATGGAAGAAGGTCCGGACACTGGACGACTGTCCTACGATGGCACGCGGTATCCGCTCAATTCTACCGTGTTACCGGCGGAGCGGGCTGATCAGCCTTTCGAGATCGTCCTCCCCTTTGTCGAATGGGAAGAGCTTCAGCTGCTGCCTTAGGCAGAAGTGCATTCAAGCCCTCGGCTACTCAGGATGCCTCTCTGGCTAAAGTCGGCTGCATCTTAGGAAAAACAGTTCTCAGCCCTTGGAGGTCATATGCTTCAGCGGGTCGGATGATCGTCCATCGAAAGCGTGTTCGGTGTACGCCCCGTGCCGGTGAACGTAGTGCAAAAAGAGCTGCTTTTGCATCTGGCCCTGCAGCGGCTCGCGCCAGTGCCTGATGCGGTGGCCTTGCACAATCACTCCATCACCCGGTGCGAGCAATAGCGATCTGTGCTCATCGCCCAAATCCTTCAGCTCAAAAGCCCAACGATTCTCTGCCGGATCGGCCTCAAGCGCGATCGACACGGTAAGCTCGCAGGATTCCCGGTCCCGATGTTCGCGAAGCTTTCCGCCATGGCCATAGATACGCCACAGCGCGTAGGATTCGATCAGTTCGCATCCGCTGGCCTGCTCTATCCGCTGGCGGCAATGGCGCAAATACACCTCGCCAAGCACTGGCGCGTATTGTTGGATCGCATTGCCGCCGTCCGGTCCATCCACCATGACGCCCTGACGCTTGGCGACATCCATGGCCATCGAGGTCATGCGAATTTGGCTCTCGTCGAGCAGCCCCTCGATCACGCAGTAGCCGCGTGTTTCGAACTGCTCGGAAGGCGTCATCTCGCGCCTTCCAGCGAGTTAGGGCCCGCCTTGATAAGCGAGACCTTTACGAGGTCGCCGATTTTCACGCTGGAATCCTCGAAAAACACCGATTGCAGCCACGGTGACTTACCGAGCCACTGACCGGGGAGCTTTCCCTTGCGCTCGATAAGAACATCGCAGGTCTTGCCGACGCTCGCCTGGTTGAACGCATATTGATCGCGGCTGAGGTGGGACTGAAGGCGCTGCAGGCGCTCATCCATCACTTCCACCGGCACCTGATTGTCCATGCTGGCAGCAGGCGTGCCGGGGCGCGGCGAATATTTGAAGCTGAAGGCAGAGGCATAGCCGACCGCATCGACGATCTGTAGCGTCTCTTCAAATTCGGCATCGGTCTCACCCGGGAAGCCGACAATGAAATCACCGCTGAGCGCAATGTCCGGGCGCACTTCACGGAACCGGTCGAGCAGCTTCAGATAGCTTTCTGCCGTGTGGCTGCGGTTCATGGCTTTCAGCACCCGGTCGCTGCCGCTTTGCACCGGCAGGTGGAGATACGGCATCAGCTTGTCGACTTCGCCATGCGCCGCGATCAGCGCGTCGGTCATGTCGTTGGGGTGGCTGGTGGTGTAGCGGATGCGCTGCAGATCGGGCAGGGCGGCAAGCGCATGGATCAGCCCTTCGAGGCCGACGCTACGGCCCTTGTCGTCTTCACCGCTCCACGCATTCACATTCTGGCCGAGCAGCGTGATTTCGCGCGCACCGGCATCGACCAATTTCTTCGCTTCCTCGACCAGGTCGCTGTACGGACGCGAAATTTCGGCACCGCGTGTGTAGGGTACCACGCAATAGGTGCAGAATTTGTCGCAGCCTTCCTGCACCGTGAGGAAAGCCGTCGGCGACACGCGGCGACGTGCGGGCAGGGCGCCGAATTTGGCGTTTTCGGGCATGTCCGTATCGGTCGAACGTTCGCCCTTGGCGGCGCGGTCCACCATGTCGCCCAGCCGGTGATAGGCCTGCGGGCCGACAACCATGCCAACGCCGGGAGAGCGTTTCATGATTTCTTCGCCCTCCGCCTGCGCGACACAACCGGCGACGGCAATCATGGGCTTCTTGCCTGCCTCGCGGCCCGACTTTTCGATCCGGCCAATGTCCGAATAGACTTTCTCGGTTGCCTTTTCGCGGATGTGGCAGGTGTTGAGCACGACCAGATCGGCATCTTCACCCTCGGCAGCGGGCGTGATGCCTTTGGCTTCCAGCAATTCGCCCATCCGCTCGCCATCATAGACGTTCATCTGGCAGCCAAAGCTTTTGACCCGGTAGGTGCGCGGGGTCCCCTGAGGAGTCTCGGTTGGTTTCATGATGGGCCGCCGCATAGCGGGATGTGCATCGAGGTTCAATTCACTTACCGCTTGTCAATTGCATCATGCAAGCTGACAAGACGGCATGATCAAGCACACATTCCTAGCTCTCGCCGCCCTCGCTTTGGCCCCGGCCGTTCACGCACAAGATGAGGACCCGTCCGCCGCGCAAACGCAATTTGCGAGGATCGCCTCTTGGGAAGGCCGCTGGAATGTGGCCGAGACCGATGCGCTGGAAATCGTTTTCGAAAGCACTGCGCGCGGCAGCACCATAATTGAGCGGTGGGAGACCGATGCTGGCCTCCATTCGATCACCATATACCATCTTGATGGCAACAGGATTATCGCGACCCATTACTGCCCGCAAGGCAATCAGCCCCGACTCGCGAGTTTACCCGGCGATAGCGATCAGATCGCTTTTGCATTTACCGACATCACTGGTTTCGACGAGGGTGAAAGCCACACGCATTCGCTTGGGTTCGCGGCGCAACAGGATGGCTCGCTTATCCGCACGGAGGTTTACACCGGCGCTGAGGGTTTGGGATCGCCGAGCAGCTATACGCTCGTTCGCGCGCCGTCGTAGAGGCATTCCTGTTAGTCGACACGCTTGATCCAATAGGTTTGGAACCGCATTCCGTATTGGTGATCGCTGTTTTTGCGTTCAGATAACGCCAGTCGATTAGCGCATCGCCCCTGCAATCGCCTTCTGCGCGGCAGCGGTCATTGTCTTGCGGTTCGTCAGTTCATCCCCCGATAGCGGCGGTAGGAAGTGAACGGTCAGCCGCACGGGCTTCACCCGGGCCAAGATGCGCTTGAAATTGTCGAGGCCGGGCTCGTCTCCCACCCAGCTGACTTGCGGCACGTCTTCATAGGCGAGCAGCACCGGTTGCACCGTGGCGCCTTCGGGCAGCGGCTCCAGCGCTCCGAGCAGCGATGATTTGAACGGCAACAAGTCGGTCCCGTCGCTCGTCGTTCCTTCTGGGAAGAGAGTCAGCGTGCCGCCATGATCCAGCGCGGCGCGGATGGCGTCGGTCTGCTCGCCCACGCTGGTGCGGCGGTGGCGGGCGACGAAGATCGTCTCATTCATCTCGCACAGCCATTTCAGCAGGCCGAACTGCGCCAGCCCGTCATGCGCGACATAGGCAGAGTTGGCGGCGTGTGAGAGGGCGAGGATATCCATCCAGCTGACATGGTTGGCAAGCAGCAACGCGCCGGGCACGCGTTTGCCGCGCCGCTTCAGGTCGATACCGGCGGCATGGCCCACACCGGTCAGGAAAACGCGCGGCCACATGCGATCGAGCCCCAGCAGCTTCCACAGATAGTGCAGCGGAACGCAGATCAGCAGAAGGACCAGCATCAGCAGGAGGCGAAGGGCCATGAGCAGGTAACCCAACGGCGAGATACGCACGATGGGGTAGGGGACGGAAGGGGCCATTGCTGGCGCGCTCAGCTCTTCTTTTCTTCGCGGTCGAGCCGGACAGCGTAAAGCTCCATGCGGTGATCGACGAGGCGATAGCCCAGCTTCTCCGCAATCTGGCGTTGCAGCGCCTCCAGCTCCGGATCGACGAATTCGACGACCTTGCCGGTCTCGACATCGATGAGGTGGTCGTGATGCGCTTCGGGTGCGGCTTCATAGCGCGCACGGCCATCGCCGAAATCGTGGCGATCGAGGATGCCTGCCTCTTCGAACAGACGCACGGTGCGATAGACGGTGGCGATGGAGATCTTGGGATCGACCGCAGAGGCGCGCTCATGCAGCTTTTCCACGTCCGGATGGTCGTCGCTTTCGGACAGGACCTTGGCGATAGTGCGCCGCTGGTCGGTAATCCGCAGGCCGCGTTCGGCGCAAAGGGCTTCAAGATCGATCATCGTTATGTTCTGGCCTGATTTGGCTGAAATTCAAACCCTAAAAGGGAAACGCCCCGAACCCTTAGGGCCACGGGGCGTTTCGCTCAAGTTCATGTCCGGCGGAAACACCGGGACAATTTGATCGATACAATCGATTAAAGGCCTTACTTCTTGGCAGCCTTTTTCTTCGGGCGTTCACCCGGCTTGCGACCAAGGCCGATCTTCTTCGCCAGCTCGCGGCGCTTCTCGGCGTAGGCGGGCGCTACCAGCGGATAGTCGGCGGGCAGGTTCCAGCGCTCGCGATATTCCTCCGGCGTCATGCCGTGATCGGTCATCAGGTGGCGCTTCAGCATTTTCATCTTCTTGCCGTCTTCCAGGCAGACGACATGGTCGTGCTTGACCGAAGCCCGGATCGAGACGGCTGGTTCAGGGCGTTCTTCGCTCGGCGCTTCGACGCCAAGTCCGGCAAGCGCGCCATACACGTTCTGGATCAGCGCCGGCACCGCATCGACATCGACATTGTTGTTGGCGACATGCGCGGTGACGATATCAGCCGTCAGCTCGATCAGTGTTTCGGATTTATCTGTATTGGTGGAGTCCATGAATTCCTCTGGTTGCGAACCGTGTTTTTTGGATTTGCCCAGCGTCATTTGTGCGCCGGATTACGAACGGCCATGCGACAAAGGACAGTGCCAGACAAGGCCCATTTCTGGGGTTGTTTGAAGAGTTTTCGATTCCGGCTTGGAAACAAAGGACTAAATTCTGCCGCGATTATTTACTTTATGTCGCGGGCAAAAGTAATCGCGTCCAGCGGTCCGCCAATTGCCCCCCGATAATAGCCTTTTCGAAGGCCGACCTGTTCAAAGCCCAGTTTTCGATAAAGATGCTCTGCCGGATTGCCCTCGCGCATTTCCAGAAACACCCGCCGCACGCCCCGCGCACGGGCATTGGCGAAGAATTGCTCCATCATTTCGCTGCCGAGCCCTTTGCCGCGAAATTCGGGTCGTACCGCGATGAGAAGAAGCTCTTCTTCATCGGCTGCGCTGCGCGACAGGGTAAACCCCGTCGGGCCAGAGCCGTCTTCAGTCTCCTCGCCAAGCAGGAAATGGGTGTTTGGGGTGACGAGGGCATCGGAAACCTGGCGCCGCGTCCACGCCTCGCCATAGGCATGGTCGAAAGCTTTGTGCATGACAGCCATGATCGCATCGACAGGGTCCTGCATCATGCCTCCCCCGGTTTCTTGGCATCAGGCGCACGGCCATAGATCGGCGTGAGATCGGCGGTCAATTGCGTCTCATGCAGCAGGTAAGTGGCGCGGGCATCCGGTAAAAGATCGAGCGCAAGCGGAGGTTTTTCTTCCCCACCGTCTGCCAGCAGCGCGGCCAGTTCCTGCGCGCGGTTTCCGGCGATGACACGGTGCCGTGCCGCCTTGGCAGCCTCTTCCGGCTTAAGCGAGCGGACGGCATCTTCCGCCGTGCTGCCATCGGAGAAATTCTGCACGAACCACTGTCCGTGCCCGCCATTCATGCACACGGTGACGGGGCGCGGCTGCGGCTGCCAGCTGCGCGCCGCGACAAGCGTCAATGTGGGATAGCCCAGCACTTCTGCACCCCATGCCAGTCCGAGTGCGCGCGCCGCGGCGAGCCCGATGCGCACACCGGTGAAACTGCCCGGACCCAGCGAAACGAGAATGCGATCCGCGCGGCCCTTGTCGGGCAATTCGGCAACCATGGGCACCAGGCGTTCGGCATGGCCACGGCCCAATTGCTCGAACCGGTGGTCGAGCAATCGGGAGCCGTCAAACAAAGCCGCCGAGCATGCCTCGGTGGCGCAATCTATCGCAAGAATCCGCATCGTGATGGCGGATTAGGCGATCAGATCACTTTGTTGAAGGTGTCAAATTCAGGGCGCGGGCTGCGATCGAAAATCGAGTCCGGATCGCCATAGCCAATCGCGCAGAGCCAATCGGCGGTATAGCGCGGCTGGTCGGCGAAGAATTCCTTTGTGGTCTTCTCCGGATCGAAGCCCGACATCGGACCGCAATCGAGGCCCAGCGCGCGGGCGGCGATCATCAGATAGGCGCCCTGCAGCACGGAATTGCGGAATGCGCTTTCCTTGCGGCCTTCGACCTTGCCTTCAAACCAGCTTTTGGCGTCGGTGTGCGGGAAGAGCCACGGCAGCTGCTCGTGAAAATCGAGATCGTAACCGATGATGACGGTGGCGGGCGCGCCAAGGATCTTCTCCTTGTTCCCTTCATCCGCGCAATCGGCGAGCCGCTGCTTGGCTTCGGGTGTGGTCACCCAGACAAAGCGGCCCGGCTGCTGGTTGGCAGAGGTGGGGCCCATTTTCATCAGGTCGTAAATCGCTTCGATCTGCTCGCGAGACACATCCTTGTCGAGCCAGCCATTGTAGCTGCGGGCGTCGCGGAAAATGAGATCGAGCGCGGAATCGGAAAGCGTGTCTGACATGGAAGTATCGTCCTTGAAAGAAAGGTAAGAGGGTTTGACCGGGCAACGCAGGAGCGCCCCGTTTGTTCTCAAAAAGTGCGCGGCAAGCTTAGGCTGCGCGCACTTCCTTCACTTCAGGAACGTAATGTTTCAGCAGGCCTTCGATGCCGTGCTTCAGCGTTGCGGTAGAGCTGGGGCAGCCCGAGCACGCGCCCTGCATTTGCAGGAACACCACACCATCGCGGAAACCACGATAACGGATATCACCGCCATCGCTGGCCACAGCCGGGCGCACGCGTGTTTCAAGAAGCTCGTGGATCTGCGCGACGATATCTTCGGTGCCTTCATCGTCCTCGATATCGGCCAAGTCCTCTTCGGGCGGCACGGCAATACCGCTCGCATCGCCGCCTGCGAACAGGGGAGCTTCCGAGACGAAATGGTCGAGCAGGATGGCGACGACCTGCGGCTTCAGATCGCTCCAGGAAACGCCCGGTGCAGAGGTGACCGAGACGAAATTGTAGCCATAGAAAACGCCGGTGACTTCGCCGGTATCGAACAGCGCCTGAGCCAGCGGGCTCGCCTCTGCCTCCTCCGGCGTGGCGAAATCGCGGGTGCCGCTTTTCATCACTTCCCGGCCGGGAAGGAATTTGAGCGTTGAGGGGTTGGGCGTCGTTTCGGTCTCTATAAACATGCCTGCAAATGTAGTGGCGCTGCACTGGTGCGGCAAGGGAACAAAGGCTGGTGCGGGTCACAGAATTTCTTGGATGTATTCACCGGACCTTCATTCCTCGCTAAGCTAATGGCCATCATGCACAAATTTGTCCGCGCCACTCGCGCTCTCCTGCCCTTTGCTTTCATCGCCACGCTGGCTGCTCCGCTGCCCGCATATGCGCAGAACTCCTGCTTTATTGGTGCAACGGCGGAAGATCAGCCGGAATTCGCCCGTCCCGACGATCCGTGGATTTACCGCGGCACCGATATTCCGGTCGATGAACAATGGCTGTTTGGCGAGCTGCCCAATGGCGTGCGCTATGCCGTGCGGCAGAACGATGTGCCACCGTGCCAGATTTCCCTGCGGGTGCGGATCGATGCAGGTTCGCTGCATGAGGAAGATGACGAGCGCGGCTTTGCCCACTTGCTTGAGCATATGGTGTTCCGCGAGAGCGCGACCTTTGGCCCGGGCGAAGCAATCCCGCATTTCCAGCGGCTCGGCGCGAGTTTCGGGTTCGACACCAATGCGACGACCAGCCCCACCGCGACCACATACAATCTTAATCTGCCGAACATCACCCGCGCGACTGTCGATGACAGCGTACGCCGCTTTGCCGGCATGGTAATTTCGCCAATCCTGTCCGAGGAAAACCTCGCGCAGGATGTGCCGATTGTATTGAGCGAACGGCGCGAGCAGGCCGGGCCGCAGCGCCGCGTAGCCGAGCGTACGACCCAGACTTTCTTCGCCGGACAGCGCCTCGCGGAGCGCAGCCCTATTGGAACGGTCGAAACGCTGGAAGGCGCAACGGCAGATGCGGTGCAGGCCTTCCATTCGCGCTGGTATCGCCCGGAAAATGCCGTGGTCGTGTTGGTCGGCGATGCCGATCCGCGCGTGCTCGCCAGCATCGTGGAAGAGCATTTCCGCGATTGGGAAGGCGAGGGGCCATTCGTGCCCGCGCCCGATTTCGGAGACCCTGTCGCGCCCGCCGATGCCGATCCCGAAAATCCGGTGGGCGAAGTCGATGTCATCGTCGAATCCGGTCAGCCGCGCGCCATGACCTTCGCGATCATGCGTCCGTGGGTCGAGGTGGTCGACAATCTGGAATACAACCGCCGCAATCTGCTGCTGCAGGTAGCATCCAGCGTCGTGAACCGCCGGTTGGAAAACCGTGCGCGGGCAGGCGGAGCGTTTCTGTTTGCCGGCATCGGTCGCGAGAAAATCAGCCGCTCGGCTGACGCGACCTTCGTGACTCTCGTGCCGCTGACAGAGGATTGGGAAACCGCGCTCACCGATGTGCGCAGCGTGATCGCCGATGCTCTGGCAGAGCCGCCCGCGCAGAGCGAAATCGACCAAGCTGTGTCGGCGTTCGATGTCGCTTTCGTCGACATGGTCGATCAGTCGCGCATTCAGGCTGGTTCTTCGCTCGCCGATCAGATCGTGCAGGCGGTGGACATTCGTGAAGCCGTGGCGAGCCCCGAGACTTTCCTCGATGTTTTCCGCTCCGTCGCGCCGCGTTTCACGCCCGAAGATGTCTTCGCCGCCACGCAGCAATTGTTTGAAGGCGATGTGATCCGCGCCACGCTGATGACGCCGTCACCCGGCGAGGCGACGCCGGTGGATGTGCGCACCGCGCTCTCCACTCCGGTCGCTGCCAGCGCCCTTGCGCGGGACGATGCAGAAGCGATCGACTTTGCCGAACTTCCGCCCGTCGGTGAACCTGCTGCGCCCGTCAGCCGCCGTCCGCTCGGCATTCTTGAAATGGAGGAAGTCGCCTTTGCCAACGGTGTGCGCGCCCTGTTGATGTCGCGCGATAATGAGCCGGGCCGTGTCACTGTACGCGTGCGCTTCGGCGCTGGCTGGCGCGGGGTTGAGGATGATGAGGCAGCGATTGCAAATCTCGGTCCGCTCGCGCTCGTCAATTCCGGCATCGGGCCGCTCGACCAGAACGATCTAGACCGGCTGGCCGCGACGCTGAAAGTCAGCTTCGATTTCCGGATTGAAGATGGTGCTTTCGTGTTCGAAGGCCTGACCCGGCAGGAAGATCTGGAGGAGCAGCTCTATCTCTTCGCAGCCCAGCTTTCGATGCCCGCATGGGATCCCAATCCGCTAGACCGCGCGCGCGCTTCGTCCGTGCTCGCCTATGACAGCTACGGCAATGATCCCAATGGCGTGCTCAACCGCGATCTCGACTGGTTGCTGAAAGACCGTGACCCTCGCTTCGTAACCCCGACGCCCGATCAGCTGGCAGAAGTGACCGCGGCTGATTTCCGCAGTACGTGGGAGCGCCTGCTGGGACAGGGCCCGATCGAAGTCGCGGTATTTGGCGATATCGATCGTGAAGCCGCAATTGCGGCGCTCGGCAGCACCTTCGGCGCGCTTCCTGCGCGAGACCTGCTGCCGGATAGCGTGGCAATGCGCGAGCAGTCTTTCCCCGAAGCCAGCCGCACGCCGACGACGCTAACCCATGCGGGCGATGCCGATCAGGCGGCGGGCGTGATTGCCTGGGAGACTGGCGGCGGATCGGACGGTATCGTCATGAGCCGCAAGCTCGATCTCCTCGCGCAGATTTTCAGCAATCGCCTGCTCGATGGCCTGCGCGAACGTTCGGGCGCTGCCTATTCGCCTTTCGTCACCAGCAGTTGGCCGCTCGACACGAATAGCGGCGGTGTGCTTTTCGCGCTGGTGCAAATGGAGCCGCAATTGCTCTCCGCCTTCTTCGATGAGGCGGAAAGCCAGGCGCAGGATCTGGCGACCAACGGCCCGACGGCTGACGAGCTGGAGCGCGCGGCAGAGCCCGCCCGCCAGTATCTCAACCGCGCGCAAACGGGGCACACCTTCTGGCTCAACCAGATCCAGGGTGCGGCTTTCGATCGCAATCGGCTGGTCTATCTCCCCTCGATCTATCGTGACTACGATGAAGCGACGGTGGAAGAGATGCGCAGCCTTGCGCAGCGCTTCCTGACCGGCCCCGGCTTCCGCGTGCAAATCCTGCCTGCCACCGATGGTGTAGCAGGATCGGCGACGGCGGCAGAGGCGGGGCGGTAAGGCCAAGTCTGGCTTTCCTGCCCGGCAGATAAGATTTCGCAAGTAACCTTTGCGCCGCTTGGTATGCGGGGGTAGAAAGACCTTTCTCCCCGCAATTTTCGTATACTCTACCCGCCGGGGACGGGCGCATATTGGACGAATGACCGTGGCACAGAACTGGACACCCGATAGCTGGACGCAGGACCGCTTCACCGCGAAGCACCTGCCGCAGTATGAAGACGCTGGCGCGCTGGCCGATGCCACGCAGACGCTCGCCGGGTTTCCGCCGCTGGTCTTCGCCGGGGAAGCGCGCAAGCTTCGCGCCGAGCTGGGCAAGGTCGCGCATGGTCAGGCCTTCCTTTTGCAGGGCGGTGATTGCGCGGAAAGCTTTGCCGAATTCTCGCCCAACAATATTCGTGATACCTTCCGCGTGATCCTGCAGATGGCGGCGGTGCTGACTTTCGCCAGCAAGCTGCCGGTGGTGAAGCTGGGCCGCATGGCCGGGCAATTCGCCAAGCCGCGCAGTTCCGATACGGAGACGCAGGGCGATGTGACACTGCCGAGCTATTTCGGCGATAACGTCAATGGGATCGAGTTTTCCCCCGAAAGCCGCACGAATGATCCGCAGCGCATGCTGCGCGCCTATTCGCAGGCGGCGGCCACGCTTAACCTGCTGCGCGCCTTTGCCGGCGGCGGCTACGCGAACTTGCGTCAGGTACACAGCTGGACGCTCGATTTCATGGGCCGCAGCCCGTGGGCCGAACAGTACCAGAGCATTGCCGACCGGATCGGCGAATCGCTCGATTTCATGGAAGCCTGCGGGATCGACATCGAAGACCAGCCGCAGCTGAAAACCTCCAGTTTCTATACCTCGCATGAGGCTCTGCTGCTGCCCTACGAGCAGGCGATGACGCGCGAGGATTCGCTGACAGGCGAATGGTATGATTGTTCCGCACACTTCCTGTGGATCGGCGATCGCACCCGGTTTGAAGGCAGCGCGCATGTCGAATTCCTGCGCGGTGTGAACAATCCCATCGGCATCAAATGCGGGCCGAGCCTCGATCCTGATGTGCTGCTCAAATTGCTCGACGTGCTCAATCCGTCTCGCGACCCGGGCCGCATCACGCTGATCAGCCGCTTCGGCCATGACAAGGTGGAGCAGGGCCTGCCGCCGCTGGTGCGCGCGGTGACGCGTGAAGGCCAGCCGGTGGTGTGGAGCTGCGATCCGATGCACGGCAATGTGATCAAGGCGGATAGCGGCTACAAGACGCGCCCGTTCGAGAGAATCCTTGCAGAGGTGCGCGGCTTCTTTGCGGTCCACCGGGCAGAGGGCACGCATGCTGGCGGCGTCCATCTGGAAATGACTGGGCAGGATGTGACCGAATGCACTGGCGGCGCTGTAGCGATCACCGATGAAGGGCTGAACCACCGCTATCACACGCATTGCGATCCGCGTCTCAATGCGGCGCAATCGCTGGAACTGGCCTTCCTGCTCGCCGAAATGCTCAATCTGGAGCTGGGCGAAAAAGGTCGCGCGGCCGCCTGACACGATCCTTCACAGCACGTTAGGGATAACCCTTAAATACGCAGGCGGTGTTGGCTAACCCATTTTGCCTAAACATCCTCCAACACCTGTTGGGGGATCAATTTGTCCAGTCGGCATCACATTGGCGTAGCACTCCTGTCCGGCCTTGCCTGGTCGCTGGTGGCGATTGCCAGCGTGCTGATGATGAGCGGGCTGGGTGCGGCGCTGATCATCTGGGCGCCGGCCGGCATCGGCGTTGCCGCTTTCCGCTTCACCAAACGCCAGCACTGGCCGGTCCTTGCCGCGGTGATGGTGCCATTTCTCTACACAAGCATGATCGTAATGAATTACGGCTGGCTTCCCTCCATCGTATTTACTTTCTCGGCGATGTCGCAGGCGCTGATCTGCGCTACCTTGAGCGTTCGCATCCTCGGCGGCCGCACGGCCTTGCCGCGCAGCGCGATGCAGGTGGTGCACCTGTTCGGCGCAGCGGTTGTGGGGTGTCTCGCCGGGGTCTTGATCGCGCTGCCTTCCCGCACGGAACAGTCGCTGGCTGAATTCGGCTGGCTTTTCCTCGCCAATGTACTCGGCATCCTGATCGTAACCCCCATGCTGCTGCATATCGGCGCTGTGGTGCAGCGCTATCGGCGCGGGCGCTCTGTCGATTTCGACCGGGACCTCGCGCTCGCGCTGTTTGGCTGCGCTCTGCTTTGCTACATCGCCCTGCGGGTGGAGGGCGTATCGCTTATGCCACTGCTCGTCGCGGCGATGGTGGCGATGGCGGTGCGCTTTGGTCATGCCGCAATCCCTCTCACCGTCATCAGCTATACCGTCGTAGCGACAATTCTCAGCCTTGGTGGGGACAATCCGGTCGCTTTCATTTCCGTGACGCGTGATCAGGGCGTGCTGTTGATCCAGAGCTGGTTGCTTACACTGCTCGCCACTGCGCTGCCCATCGCGGCGATGCTGATGAAGTGGCAGGACATGCAATTCGAGCTCATCCGGCGCAATTCGGGCATGCATGAAAACCTCATGATGCTCGATTTGTCGGAGCAGATGGCGGGTATCGGGCGCTGGCGCATGGATCTGGTGACGGGCGAACAGGACTGGTCGCAGCGCCTGCTCGAAATCTCCGGCCTGCCTGATCACTTCGAACCCAATTTCGATGATCTGCGCGAGATGCTGCCGGACAAGGGCCTCGAGCTGATCGGCCATCTGGCGCGCAATCGCCGGGAGCGCGAGCCTTTCACTTTCGATTATAAAGTCAATTCGCCAGAGAAAGGCGAGCGCATCTTGCGCATTTCCGTGCTCAATGAATTCGACATCACCGGGCGGCGTATCGCTTTGTTCGGCATCGCCATGGATGTGACCGAGCAGGTTCAGCGCGTGCAGGCGCTCGATTTGGCGCGCGGACAGGCCATGCGGCTTGCTGCGGAGGCACAAAAGCTTGCCAATACCGATCCGCTGACCAGCCTGCCCAATCGCCGCTGCACTTTCGGGCGGCTGCAATCGATGGTGAATGTTGCGGGCAAGCACGGTTCGGAATTGACCGCGATCATGTTCGATATCGATCACTTCAAGTCGATCAATGACCAGCACGGCCACCAGACGGGCGATGAAGTCATCGTGCAGGTGGCGGAACTCGCCCGCAGGCAGGCTCGGCAGGCCGATGTCGTCGGGCGGATCGGCGGCGAGGAATTCGTCTGGCTGCTGGCCGGTGTCGACGCCCGCAAGGCGCGCGCGCTGGCAGAGCGCTTACGTGAAGCGGTGGAAGGCGGAATCGAAGGATCTGCTTTGCCCAATGTCACGATCAGCGTCGGCATGGCTCAATTTCGCGCAGGCGATAATGGTGACGAATTGCTCGCCCGCGCTGATGCCGCTCTTTACGAAGCGAAGGAAGCCGGGCGCAATCAAGTACGCCGCGCCGCCTGAGAAAAGGCGGGAAACTCTTTGCAAGCCGGGGGTTTCAATTGAAGGCAGCGTGTTTCATGTTGCCACTGATTGTCCCACCCGCTTGACAGGAGAGGGCGTTGCCCGAAGCCGCTCAGCAATCCACGACTGCCGCAACGCCTGATGACCTCGCCGCGCAATTCCGCGAGACGCGGGCGCTTACGGAAAGCTTGCTCGAACCGCTGAGCGAGGCGGATGCGACCATCCAGTCGATGGAGGATGCCTCTCCCGCCAAATGGCATGCGGCGCATACCACATGGTTCTGGGAGACCTTCCTGCTGCGCGATCACGTGGCTGATTACCAGCTGTATGACGAGCGCTGGCCGTTCCTCTTCAATTCTTATTACGAGGCTGAGGGCGACCGTATCCTGCGTGGCAAGCGCGGCCTGGTCACACGCCCGACCGTGGCAGAGGTTGTGGACTGGCGAAATGCGGTCAACGAAGCGATGGAAGCTCTGCTGGATGATCCGGCCCATGCTGAGCTGATCGCACTCGGCATCGCGCATGAGCAACAGCACATCGAATTGTTGCTGACCGATATCAAACACGCTTTCAGCAAGAACCCGCTCGGCCCGGCCATGTGGGAGCACGCGGAAAGTCCCTCATCCACGCAGGAAACCGGCTGGACGGAGCACCCCGGCGGCATCGCCAGGATCGGCCATCAGGGTGATGGCTTTGCATTCGACAATGAAGGCCCCGCGCACCGCGTCTTGCTGGAGCCTTTCGCCCTGTCCAAGAGCCTCGTAACCAATGGCGAGTGGGCGGAGTTCATCGCCGATGGCGGCTATGAGGATCACCGCCTGTGGCTGTCCGATGCCTGGGCATGGCTCAGCCGCTGCAATATCACCGCGCCGCTCTACTGGCGTGAGGACGAGCATTTTACCCATACCGGCTGGCAAGAGCGCGATCCCGATGCGCCTGTCGCGCATATTTCCTATTACGAGGCGGATGCCTTTGCGACCTGGGCGGGCAAGCGCCTGCCAACCGAATTCGAATGGGAAGCGATCGCGCAGGGGAGCGATGCCACAGAGGGAAATCAGCTCGACAAAGCCGCGCCGCCTTCGCCTCGGGGCACGTCATCGCTGTTTGGCGATGTCTGGCAATTCACCCGCTCCGGCTATCTGCCATATCCGCGCTTTCAGCCTGCCGAGGGCGCGGTCGGCGAATACAATGGCAAGTTCATGGCCGGACAATGGGTGCTGAAAGGCGCGAGCTGCGCCACCGTGCGCGGCCATTCGCGCGCCACCTATCGTAACTTCTTCTACCCCCAGCAACGCTGGCAGTTCACCGGACTGCGCTTGGCCAAGGACCTTTGATGAACAGCAATACTGATATCCGCCTTGTCGATCTGGATGAGGACGGTGTGGACCGGGCCTTTCGAGCCGATGTTCTGACGGGCCTCAAATCGGACCAAAAGGCCATTCCCGCCCGCTGGTTCTATGATGAGCGCGGATCGCAGCTTTTCGAAGATATCACTCAGGTCGAGGAATATTATCCCACCCGCGCCGAGACCGAAATCCTGCGCGAACGCGGCGATGAATTTGCACAGCTGATCGGGCCGGGCAGGGCGGTTGTCGAATTCGGCTCCGGCTCCTCGGTAAAAACCCCCTTATTGCTTTCAGCCATCGAACCGGGTGCCTATGTGCCGCTTGATATTTCGGGTGAATTCCTTCGCGCTGCGGCTGCGGATCTCTCGGCCAAGTTCCCCGGTCTCCCGGTCTATCCGGTGGAGGCAGATTTTACGAAGCCGGTGCAATTACCATCCGAAGTGACGGAGATGCCCAAGCTGGGATTCTTCCCGGGCTCGACTATCGGCAACATGGTCGCGCGCACGGCGACCGACCTGCTGCGAAATATGCGCGAAACGCTTGGCGATGAAGCGCTGCTGCTGATCGGCATGGACCTGATCAAGGACGAAGCGACGCTCAAGAGCGCCTATGACGATGCAGCGGGAGTCACTGCCGCGTTCAACATGAACCTGCTCACCCGCATCAATCGGGAGCTCGATGGCAACATTCCGGTCGATGCCTTCCGCCACGAAGCGCGCTGGGTGGAACCCTATGCGCGGATCGAGATGCATCTTGTTGCGCAGAAGGATGTTTCCTTCACCGTCTCGGGCGAAACATTCTCGATGCAGGCGGGTGAGACGATCCACACGGAAAACAGCCACAAATTCGATTTGCGCAGCGCGAATATGATGCTGCTTGCAGGTCGCTGGACCCCGGTGCAGCGCTGGACCGATGCGGAAGAGCGCTTCTCGCTAATCCTCGCCCGCGCCGCCATGCCGCGAACTGCACCATGAGCAGTTGGCCGACCCTCGACTTCGCAGCGGATCGGCCGACCATCGAGACCGCCCATTTCGTCCTGCAAATGGTAGGCAAGCTGCCCACGCGGCTGCACCCCTGGATCAATCATGGCTGGCATGTGGCGCTGCGCGTAACGCCGCGCGGCTTTGCGACGCGGATGATGCCCGCCGCTGCGGCGCGCGATTTCGCGGTGGAAGTCGATATGCGCGATGGACTGGTCCGGGCGTGGTGCAGCCACGGCGGATCTTGGACGACCGAAATTGCTGGCAAGACCATCGCGCAGCTACATGCCGATCTCACCAAAATGCTGGCAGAGGCGGATCTTCCCGCTCCGCTTCACGGCGCGCCCAACGAATTACCCGAAGTCATTCCCTTCGCCGAGGACGACAGGCCGCGCGAATGGGACGCTGACGCTGCAACGCGGCTGCACGGCGCCTTTGCAGCTGCAGACCGCGTGTTCAGCATATTCCGCTCGCGCTATCTCGGCAAGACTTCACCCAGCCATTTGTTCTGGGGCAGTTTCGATCTGGCGGTAACGCGCTTCTCCGGTCGCCGCGCCCCGCCGCATCCCGGCGGATTTCCCAATCTGCCGGATGAGGTGACGCGCGAAGCTTACAGCCACGAAGTCATCAGCGCAGGTTTCTGGCCGGGCGGCAATGGCGTGGATGAAGCGGCATTCTATGTCTACGCCTATCCTTCGCCCGATGGCCTGTCCGAAGGAGCGATCCAACCGAATCCTGCCTATTGGCACAAGGACCTCGGCGAATTCGTGTTGCATTACGCCGATGTAGCTTCAGCCGATGACCCAGAAGCCGCGCTCATGGATTTCCTGCAATCGAGCTTCGATGCGGCCGCCGCGCGCATGGATTGGCCCGACGATCTGGCCACGCCGCAAGTCACCTACGGCGAACCGGCGCAGCATCTGTGAGCGGCATCTCGCGCCCGCTGGATTTGCTCCCTATATAGCGCCAATGGACCTCGCACCCGTCTTCGACCAGCTGGCGCAATCAATCCGCGAAATTCCGCGGTCGGGGCTGCTGCTGGCGGCGGTCGGTGCAATGGTGCTGGGTGTGCTCGGATCGCTTGTCGCGCGGCGCAATCTCGCTCTCGGACGGGCCATGCGCTTCGGCAGCACGCTGACGCTGATCGCGGTGCTTGCCCTTGTGGTTCTGCAGCTCTCCCGCCTCGATCCGCGCTTTGCAATTGCCGTTCCGCAGTTCGGCTTCCCCGAACAGGTGGTGGAAGGTACGGAGACGCGCATACCGCTGCATGTGGACGGGCATTACTGGCTGGAGGCCGAAGTGAACGGCCACCGCGCCGCCTTCCTCGTCGATACCGGCGCAACGCTGACCGCAGTGTCCGAGCAGACCGCGCAGGCGGCCGGTCTGGAAGCGAGCGACAGCAGTGTGCCGGTGCGGCTGCAGACCGCCAATGGCACGGTCGCGGCACAGATGACCAATATTGAGGAGATGCGCTTCGGCAATGTGGCTGCGCGCGGGCTTGATGCCGTCATCGCGCCGGGATTGGGTGATACGAATGTCATCGGGATGAACCTGCTCAGCCGCCTTGCCTCGGTGCGGATCGAGGCAAACGAGCTGATCCTGACGCCCAATAATCCGCAGCCCCCACTCGAAGCGCAAGAGTAGCACTTTGCAATTGGCCGCCCGCTGGGGCAGGGCGAAATCATGATTCGCCGCGCATTGACCAATACCGGATGGCTTATGGGTGCGCGCGCCATCAACGCCGTGCTCAGCCTCGTCTATCTGGCCATTGCAACGCGCGAGCTTGGCCCCGAACGCTTCGGCATTTTCGTGATCGCCTTCACCTTTGCGCAGCTCATTGTGGGATTTTGCAGCTTCCAGACCTGGCAGAGCATCATCCGTTGGGGGCAGGACCTAGACGGGCGCAAGACAGCGACCGGCTTCGCTCTCGCCCTCGACAGTCTGACTATCGTTGCGGGAGCCATTCTCGGCGCGCTGATCCTGTTCAACTTCCATGAAGTGCTGCTGCTGCCGGACAAGATGGTGGTGCCGACCTATCTCTTCACACTCGCATCGCTGCTAGCCATTCGCTCCACACCCATCGGGTTGCTGCGCCTCCATGACCGATACGACCGCGCGGCGATTGCCGATGCGACGACCAGCATAGTCCGAGCGCTGGGCGCAGGCGTGGTGGTTCTGACGCATCCCAGCATTCAGAGTTTCCTGATCGTCTGGGGCGCGGCGGAGGTGCTCACCGCAGCGATCTATTGGTGGCTCGCTGCGCGGACTGAGTCCATCCACTGGCAACGCTACAGCCTTACGCACCTACCGCGCGAAGCCAAGGCGGGCGGTGAAAATGTCTGGAGCTTTGCCATCGGGACCAGCCTGACCGGCATGCTCTCCATCGCCAGCCGCCAGCTTCTGGTGGTGCTCACCGGCGTGTTCGGCGGCGCGGCGCTTGCAGGTGTGTATCGCGTGGCAAACCAGTTAGGCGACGGACTGCTGAAACTCGCCCAAGCGCTGCTGAAAGCGGTCTATCCCGAGCTCGTGCGCAATCCCGATGCGGCGAAGGCCTTGACCGCCAAACTCACCCGCATCGCGATTTTTACAGGCGTCATCGTGGTCGCCTTCGGCCTGCTGGCAGGCGAGTGGATCATCACCGCGATTGCTGGCCGCGAATATCTGGCAGCCTTCGTCCCGATGATCGTGCTGGCGGGAGCGGCATCGATAGAGCTTGCAGGCGCAAGCCTCGAAGCCCTGCTGGTCGCACGCGGCCATGCCATCCGCAATTTCCTGCTGCGCGGCATACCGCTCGCCATCGGGCTTGCGATGTTGCCCTTGCTGATCGACTGGTTCGGCGCGACCGGCGCTGCCCTTGTTGTGCTCGGCACAAGCATGGCCAGCGTCGCAGGCTTCATCCTTGCGACGCGGGAGCGAAAGGTCGTCGAAAAAGGGAAGTAGTGGCTGGGGTGGCAGGGATCGAACCTGCGAATGGCGATACCAAAAACCGCTGCCTTACCACTTGGCTACACCCCAGCAGAGATGCGTGCATATAACCGCGTGGCCGCGCGGTGCAAGACCGTGCGGCGCACTATTTGCGGGTCAATCGAGATTGAGGCCGTCGAAGTCGGATGCGGAGTGCCGTTCGGGGAGTCTTTTGTCCTCATCTCCCCATGACCGGTTGACCGCGCGGCCGCGCTTGAAACCGGGGCGGGCGGCGATTTCTTCAGCCCAGCGCATCACGTTTTCATAGCTTTCGATTTCGAGGAAAGTCTTGGCGTCCTCATAAATCGTGCCTTCGGTGAAGGGCACCAGCCAGGGCGCTGTGGCGATATCGGCCACGGTATAATCGTCTCCGCCAAGGAAGCGCGTTTCGCCGAGCCGCTTGTCCGCGACATCGAACAGGCGCTTTGTTTCCATGGCATAGCGATTGATCGGATATTCGTATTTCTCGGGCGCATAGGCATAAAAATGGCCGAAACCGCCGCCGATGAACGGCGCGCTGCCCATTTGCCAGAATAGCCAGCTGAGCACCTCGGCGCGGGTGTGATCGGTGGGGAGAAACTTGCCGAACTTCTCTGCGAGGTGGACGAGGATGGCACCGCTCTCGAATACGCGGATTTCGCGTTCGCCGCTGCGATCGAGCAGGGCGGGGATTTTGGAATTGGGATTGATATCCACAAAGCCGCTGCCGAACTGGTCGCCATCGCCGATATTGATCAGCCATGCGTCATACTCGGCGTCCGAAATTCCCGCTTCGAGCAGCTCCTCGAACATTACCGTCGCTTTCACCCCATTGGGCGTGGCGAGTGAATAGACCTGGAAGGGATGTTCGCCCTGCGGAAGCTCTTTCTCTTGCCGTGCGCCAGCGGTAGGCCGGTTGATATTGGCAAATTTGCCGCCGCTTTCGGTCGGCTTCCAGACTTTGGGCGGAGTGTAGGTGGGGTCGGACATTATTGGCTCCTTTGCGGGCGAACGTGTGATCTCGCAGATGGTGCCATCTCGCAGCAAGACAAACAGGCAGTTCTTGCGCTGCTCCAAGTGCAGCTTTTCGCGCGTTTGCATAAGCGAGCGTTCGCGCGCATAGTCCTTGCGGGGTCGCGTTCCATACGCAGGGGGGCGCGTATTACAGATCTTTCGACCAGCCCGGGCTGGATCCTTTCGCGCAGCCGCAATTTGCGCCTGGCGACACTTTTCATCCTCTATGTTGCACAAGGTGTGCCCATCGGGCTGTTCTGGTTCGCGGTTCCCGCCTGGATGGCGGCGAATGGTGCGGGCGCTGCTGAAATCGGCTCGGTCATGGCGCTGACGGCACTGCCATGGACCCTCAAGCTGGTGAATGGCTTCATCATGGATCGGTACACCTTCCTTGCGATGGGAAGGAGGCGCATCTGGATCATCGGCGCACAATTGGTGATGATCCTCTTGCTGTTCGCCTGCGCTGCTGTCCAGCCGGAGGTGACCGATATCCTGCTCCTCGGGGTCGCCGGTTTTGTCGTGAACATGGCGACCACATTCCAGGACGTTGCCGTGGACGGGCTCGCGGTCGATATCATGGAAGAGGATGAGCGCGCTCGCGGGAGCGGCATGATGTTCGGCGGACAGGCGATTGGTATTGCTGTCGCGGCGGCAGCCACCGGCTATGTGATCGCCAATCTCGGCCCTGCGGCGGCGTATCTGCTATCGGCAGCATTTATTGGCCTGATCACACTCTACATGATCGTGCTGCGTGAGCGGGAGGGCGAGAAACTTCTTCCCTGGACCGGAGGGAAGACGCACCCGCGCAATCTCGATGTACAACTCGGCGCGTGGTGGCCGATCTTCAAGAACACGTTCCGATCTCTGCTGCTGCCGGTCAGCCTGCTTTGGCTTCCGGTGCTGCTTGTTCGCGGATTCCATTATGGCATGTTCACCGCGATTACGCCGGTTATCGGGGCAAGCGAAGTCGGCTGGGACGAGGCATCGATAACCGGTCTCGTCGGAATGGCGCAGCTTATCGGGGGTGTGCTCGGCCTGACCCTTGGGGGATGGCTGGGTGACCGTTTGGGCGCCAAGCCCACCACCATCCTGTTCTTTGTGTGCTACATAGCTCTCAGCATGACCATGTTCGCGACGCAGGACATGTGGAGCGATCCGTCACTGTTCCGCGGTTTCGTGTTTGCCTGGTGCGCGCTCGATACGCTGATCACGGTATCCGCATTACCGATTTCGATGCGGCTGTGCGATAGCCGCGTGGCCGCGACGCAATTCACGCTCTACATGGCGTGCAGCAATTTCGGCATATCGATGGGTGCTTGGATATTCAGCTTGTCCGACGGCTTGGGCGGGTTGCCGGTGATGTTCCTGATCGTGCTGGTCCTGCATCTAATCGGGCTGGGCCTGATGCTGACGGTAAAGTTTCCGCGCCGCGCAGTCGTACCGAAGGAAATCGTCACCAAGGTGGCCGAGGCGCCGGGGCCAAGGCCGGGCATCAGCTAGCCGGGACTTTAGGCTACCTTTACCGATGGCGTAGGAACCGCGTGCCAGATCAGGGCGTTATCCTGCCACGATGGCCAGCGCCCCTCCCAAAATTGTCTATGTCGACGACACCCAGCCCGGCATAACCCGCAAGGGGGCGGGCAAGGGCTGGGCCTACTACATGCCCGATGGCGGCCTGATCAAAGACCGGCTGGAGAAGAAACGGCTGAATGCGATTGCCCTGCCGCCTGCTTATGTGAAAGCGTGGTTCTGCACCAATCCTAACGGCCATATTCTCGCGACCGGTTACGATGCGCGAGGGCGCAAGCAATATCGCTATCACCCCGAATTCCGAGCCTGGCGCGAGGGTGAGAAGTTCGATGGCTGCGTGACCTTTGGCCAGATGCTTCCGGCACTGCGCGAAAAGGTGCAGAAGGACATGCGATCACCCAAGCTGGGGCGGGACCGGGCTGTGGCGGCGCTGGTCAAGCTGCTCGATCTGGGTGCGATCCGCGTGGGGAATACGCACTATTCCAAAGAGAACAAAAGCTACGGCGCAACCACGTTGCAGCATCGCCATGCCGAGGTAACGGGGCAAACACTGCGACTTCGGTTCACCGGCAAGGGCGGCAAGGAACGCGACGTGAAGCTGTCCGATGGCTCACTGGCGCGGGTGGTCCGGCGGATGCAGGATCTGAACGGGCAGGAATTGTTCGCCTGGGTCGGCGATGACGGCGCACCGCAGGATGTCAATTCGGGCCATGTGAATACCTATCTTCGTGAAGTCATGGGCGAGAATTTCTCCGCCAAGAATTTCCGCACATGGCACGCCAGCGTCATGGCCTTTCGCATGCTGGCGGAGGCCGATGAAAAGCTGACCATCAAGGCTGTGCTGGAGCGCGTAGCGGAGCATCTGGGGAATACTCCTGCCGTGACGCGCAAAAGCTATATCCACCCTGCCGTGATCGATCTCGTTTCGCGGCAGGAAGAATGGCGCGCACAGCTAAAATTGCCGCGCGCGACGCCGTTCCTGAACGAATATGAGCGCGGGCTTATGCAGTTCCTGGAAGACAGCCCGGAGGCAGGGCAATTGCTGGCGGCCGCTGCCTGATCTCCCCCTCTGGCACGTTTAGCCGCATGCCGCTAAAGCGCCGCCCATGGCCATCCCGCATCCTCCTACCAACGCTCCCGTGTGTGTCGCCGCGCTCTATCAGTTTACGCGGTTTGACGATCATGCCGCGCTGCGAGAGCCGCTGCTCAGCGTTTGCGAGACGCAAGGCGTGAAAGGCACGCTGCTGCTTGCCGCCGAGGGGATCAACGGGACGATCGCCGGCTCGCGAGAGGGGATCGCCACGGTGCTCGATCACATTCGCAGTCTGCCCGGATGCGAGGCGTTGGAGGTGAAATTCTCGGGCGCGCAGGAAATGCCGTTTCACCGGATGAAGGTTCGGCTCAAACGCGAAATCGTGACTATGGGTGAGCCCGATATCGACCCGCGCCAACACGCCGGCACCTATGTCGATCCGGCGGAATGGAACGCGCTCATCGCCGATCCGGACACAATCGTGATCGACACGCGCAACGACTATGAGGTCGCCATCGGCCAGTTCGACGGCGCGATCGATCCGAAGACCGCCAGCTTCCGCGAATTTCCCGAATGGTTTCGCAAGGAGCGTGAGCGGCTGCTGGGCGAGGGCAAGCAGCCCAAGGTCGCCATGTATTGCACCGGCGGCATTCGCTGTGAGAAATCGACCGCATTCCTCAACAAGGAAGGCGTGGACGAGGTCTATCACCTGAAAGGCGGCATCCTCAAATACCTTGAGGAAATCCCGCCCGAGCTCAGCATGTGGAGCGGCCAGTGCTTCGTTTTCGATGAGCGGGTAAGCGTGGGCCATGGCCTCGCGCAGGGCGAATACGGCCTCTGCCGCGCCTGCCGTCGCCCGGTAAGCGCCGAAGATGCAGCGTCCGATCTCTACGAAGAAGGCGTCAGCTGCCCGGCCTGCCATGGCGAGCGCACCGAAGAACAACGCGCCCGTTACCGCGAACGCCAGCGGCAGGAACGCCTCGCTGCCGAGCGCGGCGAGGAACACGTCGGGCGCGAGGAGAATTTTGATGGCTGATCGCACACTCTACAGCTTCCGCCGCTGCCCCTATGCCATGCGCGCGCGCATGGCGCTGGTGGTGAGCAAGACTCGCTGCGAATTGCGCGAAGTAAAGCTGTCGGACAAGCCGCAGGCGATGCTCGATGTCTCGCCCAAGGCGACGGTGCCTGTGCTGGTTCACAGCGACGGCGCGTTTCTGGAAGAAAGCCTCGACATCATGCGCTGGGCGCTCGGCCACACGGATCCCGAAGGCTGGCTGGAGCGAGACGATCCGGAGCTGATCGCCGAGAATGACGGGCCGTTCAAACACGCGCTCGACCATTACAAATACCCGACCCGCTACGATGACTGCGACCCGCTCCCCCACCGCGGCCGAGGCGAGGAATTCCTGGTTAAGCTGGACGCGCGGATCGCAGGGCAGGGCCAGCTATGCGGAGAGCAGCGCGGCATTACAGATGTCGCGATCTTCCCCTTCATCCGCCAGTTCGCCAATCACGACCGCAAATGGTTCGACGCACTCGACCTGCCGCATGTACAGCAATGGCTCGCCGGGCATCTGGAAAGCACCCTGTTCAAGACCGCGATGCAGCGCGAGAAGCCATGGCAGGAGGGCGATGCGCCAGTGGCAATGGCGCTCTGACGATCAGTTCGAGCCTGCCAATTGCGGCAGGATCAGGTCCTCGAACAGCGCTTCGCTCCAGCCATGCGCCTGTCCCTGGCCGTAATTGGTTGTGGTGATGACTGCGACCGCGTTGAGCTCCGGCACCACAATCACCTTGTTCCCGCCATTGCCGTTCATCAGCGCCGCGCGGTAGGTCTGCCCGCCATTTGCAAAGCTTTGTAACCAGGTGAGATAGCCATAGCCCGTGCCGTCCTGACTGGGAACTGAGACGCGCTCCTGCATCATTTCACTGGCCCAGCCTTCCGGCAGCACGCCTTGCTGATCGTGCAGGAACAGCTGTCCTAGTGCCCCGAGATCGCGCGTGGTCAGGCCCATACCACCACCGCCTTGCGCCAGGCCGAGCGGTGAGAACTGCCATTCAGCGCCGGTGATGCCGAGCGGATCGAAGAGATGCGTCTGCGCGAAATCTTCAAGCTCGCTTCCGGTAGCGTTCTCGATCAGCGCGCCCAGTGTTGCGGTCCCTGCCGTGCAATACTGAAAGGCTCTTCCATAGGGCGCGCTATTCGGTCCCTGAGCCCAGGCCGCAAAACCGCGCGGTGGCAGGTCGAGATAAAAGCCCGGCCAATCCTCGATCGTATACATGCGTTCCTCATGGCCACGCGACCATGGGTTGGAATCATCACACTCGAGCGGGCTACTCATGGTGAGCAGCGCTTCCACAGTCATGGCCGATTTGCGCGGATCGGGATTGGCAGGCGTGTGATCGGGGAAGAAGTCGAGCACCCGCGCATTGACCGAGGGAATGCTCCCCTGATCGATCGCAATGCCAGCGAGCATGGCGGTGATCGTCTTGGTGGCAGATCGCGTGTTGCGCCGTGCGACTGCGCCACCATCGTCATAATATTCCTCGAATATGGTGGCACCATCTTGCATGACGAGCACGCTGGTGGTTCGCCCCACTTCGCCAGATCCGATCCGCTCGCTCACCGCGGAAAAATCCTGTCCGGTAGCGCTCATGGGCATGATCGCGACGAGGGCTGCTGCAGCTGCTGCAAAAGAAAATCTCACTGAATGTTCCATCCGTTTCCTAGGTCCCGTCGCGGGGTTAGGGAAGGGCGGCTGATCAGTATTGTAAATTTCAAAGCTATGCGATCGATCCGCGCCATTGTCCCGGCGGTTGGCCCATTTCCCGCGTGAAAACGCGTGTAAAATGCGCTTGGTCAGTAAATCCGAGCTGGTGGGCGATGGCTGAAAGCGTTTGTCTCTCATCACGCAGCAAAGTGCAGGCACGCTCGATCCGTCGCAAGCGCAAGAGACGCGCGGCAGAGACGCCATAACGCTGGCGAAATGCGC
This sequence comes from Aurantiacibacter sp. MUD61, assembly GCF_027912455.1. Taxonomy (NCBI): domain Bacteria; kingdom Pseudomonadati; phylum Pseudomonadota; class Alphaproteobacteria; order Sphingomonadales; family Erythrobacteraceae; genus Aurantiacibacter; species Aurantiacibacter sp. MUD61. The sequence goes on along the minus strand of NZ_CP115446.1, from coordinate 37,056 downwards.
TGGACACGTAATTCACATGGCATTCGGCCAGTTGAGCAAGGTCAGCTAACGTAAGTTCTTCAGGAGCATGGCTGTCCATAATCGCGGCATAAGCCTGCGCGATCCGTGATCCGCAGCGCTGTGTGCCGGAAATGCCGGTGACAATGGCGCGGCCGTGCTCTTCCAGGGCAAGGACCTCTGAATCGCGCAACCTGTCTATTATGGCAAAGCAGGCGGTAATCACTTCATCGCCGCGTAAGATGCGAGGGCAGTCTGTCCCGGGCATATCGGCAGGCAAGTCAATCGCAAGGAAATAGCCCGAGCCACGGGCGAAGCGATCACGATGCCACATATCAGGTGGATTGATCACCAACGCCGCCGTTGCGAGCGGCTCCCGTTCGTCATTGGCAGCGCTGATATAAGTCCCGTTGAAGGCGAAGACGGCATGCGGCTTTCGGTGCCCGTGGGCCACTACCGCTTCTGGTGGGGCGCTTGCTTCCATCAGCTGGAAACGGAGATCACCGCAGCGGCGGTCCACTTCCTGCAGCCCCCAATATCCGGTTGCCGGATTGTGCCCGGCCGCAGTTGCCATCAGTCGATCTTCATCACCCAGCCGTGGGTGTCTTCGACGGTACCGCGCTGGATGCCGACGAGTTTTTCGCGGATCGTGCCGGTCAGCTGGCCGGGGCCGCCTGAGCCGATCGTGAATTCGCCGTCATGGCTCGCCACCTTGCCGACCGATGTCACAACAGCTGCCGTGCCGCAGGCCATCGTCTCGACGAGCTTGCCGCTCTCCGCATCCGCGCGCCACTGGTCGATGGAGTACATCTCCTCGCTCACATCGAGGCCTTGCTCGCGGGCGAGCGTCAGAATGGAATCGCGTGTGATGCCGGGCAGGATCGTGCCGCGCAGGGGCGGGGTGATCATGCGGCCATCGTCGAACACGAAGAACAAATTCATGCCGCCCAGTTCCTCGATCCACTTGCGCTCTGCCGCGTCGAGGAAGACGACCTGGTCGTGCCCCTTGGCGAAGGCTTCCCCGGTGGGGACGAGGCTGGCGGCGTAATTCCCACCGCATTTGGCCTCGCCCGTGCCGCCCGGGGCCGCGCGCGTGTAATCGCTGACCCAGACCGAAACCGCAGGCGCGCCCGATTTGAAGTAATTCCCGGCGGGCGAGAGGATCACTACGAATTTGTACTGCTTGGCCGGACGCACGCCGAGGAAGGCCTCGGTCGCGAACATGAAGGGCCGAATGTAGAGCGCGCCGCCCTCTACGCTGGGGAACCAGTCCTTATCCGCCAGCACGACTTCCTTCACCGCTTCGACGAACAGGTCTTCGGGAAAGTCCGGCATTGCGAGGCGCGCGGCGGACTTGTTGAACCGTGCCGCATTGGCCTCAGGCCGGAACAGCGCCATGCTGCCATCCTGCAGCTTGTAGGCCTTCATCCCCTCGAAAATTTCCTGCGCGTAATGAAGCACCGATGCCGCCGGATCGAGCGAAATAGGGCCGCGCGGGCCGAGTGTGGGCGAATGCCAGCCTTTGCCCTCGTCATAATCGACGGTGATCATGTGATCGGTAAACAGCGTCCCGAAACCGGGATTGGCGATAGCCTGATCGCGCGTGGCGCCGGGGACAGGAGCGGGGTGGGGAAGGCGATTGAACTGCATGCGATGGCGATTAGTGCGAGTCACTGCGTGGGGCAACACCCTGTCGCGTCTCTCGCCGCCGTATGATTACTCCGCCTCGATCGGCACGACCGGCACTACGTTCTCGCAAACATCCGCTGCGGCATATCGCACTGAGTAGAACGGGTTGGGTTGGACGAGGCGGGCTAACCACGCGTCGTGGCTCGCCGTTCCCGTGCGCAGCATCCGATAGCGCGGTCTTTCGGCCTCCGGCATGTCGGAAACGAGGGTGTAACGCGTGAGCATCGGCACCTGCGCCGGATCGCTGTAGACGCCGCCGGGGCCGGTCGCTGCGGGCAGGTCCTCCAGCAAATCCATGCCTTCGATCACCTTGCCGACAAAGCCGATGTTGCGGTCCATATTGCGCCGCTCTGTCTGGAGAACGGCATAAAGCGCGCTGCCGCTGCCCTGATTGTCCATTCCGCGCGCCACACCGACGGTTGAGCGGCAGAAGATCGGCCACATGCTTGCCCCATCGCTGCCCATCACCCAGCCATCCACCAGCCGCACTTCCGGGGCAAAGGCATCGCAAATGCCTGCGGGGCCCGAGGGTGTACGTTCGCACTGGTCTGGCGAAGCACTCGCGGCGAGCGGGGCGATAAAGCTGCCCGGGGCGGGCTCCAGCAGGAAATCAGGCTCGTCCGGCTCTTCTGTTCCGGGCTCGCTCGGTGGGATGATCCCCCACTGAGCCACGAACGGCGGGATGACGCGGTATATCCCCGCATCGGCCCAGTACCCCTGCCGCGCAATCGCGCGGACATTCGTAGTCCATGCCGTGCCAAAGCCGATGTCGGCAAGGCGGATGACAACGCGATTTGGCTCAGCGCCTTCCTCGCTCGGCCATTCCATGACCAGCAAATCCTCTGGTGCGATTTCCTGCCAGTCGGCATCCGGTGCGGCGGCGAAGAATTGCTCCGAACTGCGCATGTCGGGCTCTGCGACAGCCACGGGTTCCGGCGTAGTGGCGCATGCGGCAAGGAGCGCTGCAAGGCTCGCCGCAGCAAGCGCACGCGTTGCGAATGATCCGCTTTTCATGGGCAAAGTCCTCATCTCTTCCAATCCGTAGTGCAGCTTTGTGAGCATGCTGGCACGGCAGTTTCGAGAGGCCAACCTTAAAAGACGCTTCAAAAATGAGAAGACCAGCCGCACCTGCGTGAAACTGGTCCCAACAGAGCTTCAGAAAATGAGAAGGCCAGCTTCACCTCGGTGAAACTGGCCTTCGCATGGTCAGCGGTCGTTACACCGCCAACGAAGCCTTACTCGGCGAAAAAAGCCTACCGAATATGCTCCGCACGGGTCGTTTCCGACCTCCCTGCTGAACCATGAGACATCGGATCACCTCCTTTCGCGCTTGAAAGCCAAGAGCCGCCTTTTCACCGGGGCCCAAGACCTGCGATCATCGCCGGTCTTGATGACTGTTGTGAATCGCCAGAGTCGGTAAAACAAGTCTTGAATTATCTTTTTTCACAGGGATAATCATTGCTTCGTTTTTCGGATATCTTGGTTTTCCGCACGCCCATCCGGGCGCGCGTCCTCGCTATACGCGCTCCGCTACGCTGCGCGCCCGCTGCGGGCGGCCGTTCGGCCTTGCGGGCTAAGCGCCCGTGCTCCGCGACGCCGATTGACTGAAGAGCTGGGTTCGGTGGCCGAAGGTCAGCGACAGCGAGCAACCGCGAAGCCCGCAGGTGCCGCGCAGCGGGAACGAAGTCCCCGCGAAGCGAATAGCACCGAGGACGCGGCCACGGATGTGGCCGCATGAGACAAATATTACCCCCTACAATCCTCCATCACCCGGGTGATTTCCGGATAGGCGGGGACGTAGATCGGTTGCGTGCCGGGGACATCGACGGCGAAACGGCCTTTGGAAAAGGCGATCGCATCGAGCAGGCTGTCATTGGGTGACAGCTCCACCGTGATGAGCGGCGCGACATCGTTTACCGGAGTGGCGGTCAGCGTGCGGTCCTGTGTTTCTGTGCGGATCAGCATGTTGACCTGGCCGCTCGCTGTGCCGGATCGCGCGATGCCGACGCGGCGAGTGGCTAGATCGCAGCGGACGATCAGTTCCACCGTATCGGGCGTGCGACCCGTTCCGAACACGGAGAGCGTTTCCAGCGGCTCTGCCATGTAGGACCAGTCTCCCGGCGTTTGCCGCTCATCCTGCCATGCCTCGACGATCGGCACCGATTCCTGCGGCTGGGCAGCTTGAGGCGCGGTCACGCGCGCTGGCGTCTCGGCGGCTGCCGGCGTGGACGGCGGCAGCGGGGTCGGTTCGGGCTCGGGCGCATTGCAGGCGGAGAGCGCCAGGGCGCCGATCAGGGCAGAACTCAGCGAATAGGTGCTTCTGACGGTGCGATCACCGCATCGGGTGTTTCCTGCGCTACTGGTGCGGCTGCCATTGGATTGCATCGATCAAGTACCCTGCGAATGCCCGGATGGGTGGGAAATTGGGAAGGCTGGCCCTGCGGAGAGGTCAGCATGAAGACACCCCCCTGATCGGCGAGCGACTGGATAATGGCAAGCCCTTGATTCACCTGCGCTGTCAGTTCGGGCAGAACGCCGCCCGATGGCAGCATGTCGATCCGCGCCGCTTCGCCGCCTGCATCAAGCCGCCATGCCTGCGGGCCACCGGCTGTAGCGGCGACAGATAGGGTGACTGCATCATAAGTCGGATCACATGTGACGGTAACGGCTGGTTGCTCACCGACCGCAGCATACTGCGCGCGCACGCCCATCGCATCTTCGTTGATGCTCCATGATCCGGGCACAAGTGCCGTGCCATCGGGGGCGACGGTTGCGGCGGCGCCGGGTGTCAGCACCGGCGCGGGCGCTTCGGCCACGGCCCGCTCAGGCCCTCCCATCTCCGGTTCGGAATTGCATCCGGCGAGCAGGATGGCGCACACGGTGATGCTGCAGAAAGGCGCGGATTTGCGGGTGAGGTGCACTGGCGATTGAACCCTTCACGATAAAGAATCTGGCCTTGCGGCGTCTCGGCCACTATCGCTCACCCGCATGGCCGAACGCAAGCCTTCACGCAGCCGGATCGATCAACTGCTCGTCGCTCGCGGCGAGGCGGAAAGCCGCACGCGGGCGCAGTCGCTGGTGATGGCGGGGCTGGTATTCGCCGGGCCCCCGGGAAAGCTGCAACGCATTGCCAAGTCCGGCCAGCAAGTATCTGAAGATTGGGCGATAGAAGTGCGCGGGCGCGATCATCCGTGGGTCGGGCGAGGCGGCATGAAGCTTGACCATGCGATCAGGCACTTCGGCCTTGATGCGAGCGGCGCGGTGGCGATGGACATCGGCAGTTCGACCGGCGGGTTCACGCAGGTGCTGCTCCATCACGGGGCGGACCACGTCTTTGCGGTCGATGTCGGCACCAACCAGCTTGACTGGAAACTGCGGCAAGACGACCGGATCACCGTTCTCGAACAGACCAATGCCCGCGCGCTCACTCCGCAGCTGATCGACAGACCCTGCGACTGGGTCGTTTGCGATGCGAGCTTCATCGGTCTAGCCAAAGTGCTGGAAGTCCCGCTGCAGCTCGCCGCGCCGGACGCGCGGGTGGTGGCACTGATCAAGCCGCAATTCGAAGTTGCCAAGCATGAAGTCGGCAAGGGTGGCATCGTCCGCGATGAAGCATTGCACACCCGCGTATGCGATGAAGTCACCGCGTGGCTGGAAGAAAGCGGCTGGCGCATTGCAGGCCTCACCGAAAGCCCGATCACCGGCACTGAAGGCAATGTGGAATTCCTCGTCCATGCGGTGCGCGGATCGTTTTCATGATCGCGCGAAGTGACCTGTCTGCGGACAGTTCCTCTGTCCAAGCTTGCCCAAGCGGCGCTGGCTCGCCACAAACTTGCCTCAGACGAATCACTCGTGTCGGAGCCTGAATGAACCGCCTTGCTTCTCCCGCGCAATTGCGTGCCAGCCTGATCCGCTGGGCTCTGTTCCTTGTGCCGCTGACAATGCTGCTCGGCTTTCTTGCGGGCACGGTGGGCGGCGACGCGGATAGCGCGTGGTTCCAGTCGCTCGACAAGCCGAGCACTTTCCCGCCGCCCGCGACTTTCGGCATCGTCTGGACCATCCTTTATGCGATGATGGGCTTTGCCTTCGCGATGGTATGCGCCGCCTGGGGATCGCGCCTGCGCACATGGGCGATCATCGCCTTCCTGGTGAAATTCGCGATCAACCTCACATGGTCGCCGATTTTCTTCGGACAGCAGCAGATCGAGGCTGCGCTCTATGTGATCATCGCGCTGGACGTGGCACTGATCGTGACCGTGGTGCTGTTCTTCAAAGTGCGCAAATGGGCGGGGATCTTGCTCCTGCCGTATCTCGCGTGGGCCCTGTTCGCGACACTGCTCAACTGGCAGTTCCTGCAGCTCAATCCCGACGCGACGCCAATGGATGACACGGGCGCAGTGCAGAGTTTTGAGATTTAGGAATCGTTAGTTTGCGAAGCCGCATCCGCGGCTTCGTCCTCGCTAGACGCGCTTCGCTCCGCTACGCGCCCGCTGCGGGCGGCCGTTCGGCCTTGCGGGCTGACCGCCCGTGCGCCGCGATGCTGATGGGCTGATGCGCTGGTCTCGCTGGCCGCAGGTCAGCGACGGCGAGCAACCGCGAAGCCCGCAGGTGCCGCGAAGGCGGACGAAGCCCGCCGGAGCGAATAGCACCGAGGACGATCGCCCGGATGGGCGATCTCGAAACAGACAATCACCGCGCCCGCGGATGCGGGTGCGAAAAACAAAAATCTTGAGTCTTGGCTCAAGAAACCCCACATTCTGACCATGCAAAGCGAAAACAAGATCATCGCCGATTTCGTCAAAGTCGCCAATTCCGCAGCTGGTACGCTCGCTGGGATGGGCCGTGAAGCGCGGGAAAATGCGCGTGAGAAGATGAAAGAGGCCATGGGCGGAATGGACTTTGTCTCCCGCGAAGAATTCGACGCGGTGAAAGACATGGCCGCTATGGCGCGCGAGAAGGTTGAAATCCTTGAAGCCCGCCTCGCTGCGCTTGAAGCGAAGACCAAGTAAGCTCCACATCCTCCCAATAAAGAGCTAGGTAGCGCTGATGCACATCCGCGCACCCGCCATACTCGTCGCCGCTCGCCAGCATGGTGAGACGGCAGTCGTCGCGCGTTTTCTCACAGAGGAATACGGGTTGATCGCAGGCTATGTTGCGGGTGGGCGAGGGCGGCAGCTGCGGCCTGTCGTCATTCCCGGAAATGCGGTGGACCTGCAGCTTTCGGCCAAGTCCGACAGCCAATTGCCCTTCGCCAAAATAGAGCTAACCGACAGCCGCGGACCCTGGCTCGCCGAGCCTCTGCCGGCGGCAGCGATTGGCTGGATCTGCGCGCTCACCGCCACCGCTTTGCCAGAGCGCCAGCCCTATCCAACTCTGTTCGAAGCGCTATCCGGCACGCTGGATGCGATTTGCCATGCGCCTTCGGCACGCGGTTGGGCTTCGGCACTGGTCGGGTACGAAGCGCTGCTGCTGCGTGAGCTTGGCTATGGCGGCGCGGGGGGCAGGCCTGAAGGTGAGCTTTCCGAGATCATAGAGATTATGGACGCGCTGAGCGAGCCGCTCGACCACTACCTGCTTGCCGACCGGCGCGGCGATGTTATGGCGGCGCGCACAAGACTGCGCGCCTTGCTGAAACGGATCGCCTGACATGAAAATCGCCCTGTTCCCCGGAGACGGTATCGGCCCTGAAATCATGGATGAGGCGCGCCGCGTGCTCTGCGCGCTCGACCTACCGGGTCTCGACGTGCTGGAAGGAGATGTCGGCGGCGTTGCGTACAAGCGCCATGGCCATCCGCTGCCCGAAGAAACGCTCGACATGGCGCGTGCTACCGATGGCGTGCTGTTCGGCGCGGTAGGCGATCCGTCCTGTGATAATCTGGAACGCCACCTGCGGCCCGAACAGGCGATCCTCGGCCTCCGCGCGGAACTGGGCCTGTTTGCCAATCTGCGCCCCGCTACGACCTTCGCCGGGCTCGAGGATATGTCCGCTCTGAAGCCCGAAATCGCTCGCGAAATCGATGTGCTGATCGTGCGTGAGCTCAATGGCGACGTGTATTTCGGCGAAAAGGGCATGCGCGAGACCGCGAACGGCGAGCGCGAGGGCTATGACCTCATGTCCTACGCGGAAAGCGAAGTCCGCCGCATCGCGCATGTCGCCTTTCGCGCCGCGCAGGGACGCAAGGGCAAGCTTTGCAGCGTCGACAAGGCCAATGTGCTCGAAACGAGCCAGCTCTGGCGCGATGTTATCATCGAGACCGCTACCGAATATCCGGACGTCGAGCTCAGCCATATGTATGTCGATAATGCCGCCATGCAGCTCGTCAAAAATCCCGGCCAGTTTGATGTGATCGTGACCGGCAATCTCTTCGGCGATGTATTGTCCGATCAGGCGAGCATGTGCGTGGGTTCGATCGGTCTCCTCGCCAGCGCAGCGCTCGGTGAGCGGCAGACCGAATTCGGGACTTTCGGCATGTACGAGCCGATCCACGGCAGCGCCCCGGATATTGCCGGGCAGGGCAAGGCCAATCCGATGGCGATGATCCTCTCGCTGGCGATGCTGCTGCGGCATTCTCTGGGGCGAGAGGAGGATGCGGTGCGGGTCGAAAACGCAGTCGCCAAGGCGCTCGAAGATGGCGTACTCGGCGGCGATCTGGGTGGGTCTGCCGGAACACGCGAAATCGGCGACGCGGTGATGGCGCGGCTGTAAATGCGCGGGCTGGTAACCTTATGGTTAACAATTCCCCGTAACCCGGGTGCATGAAGATGAGCCACGAACAGTTTCAACAGCAGATCGAAACCGCCGCCACCTTGGCGAAGGCGCAGGCCTCGCGCCCGCTGGAGCTGGCGATTGTGCTGCCGACGCTGAATGAAAAAGACAATATCGCCCCGATGGTCGATCGGCTGGAAGAGGCGCTGGGCCCGTCCGGCTGGGAAGCCGTGTTCGTGGACGACAATTCGCATGATGGCACCGCGGAAGAGGCGCGCCGTATCGGTCGCACCGACCCCCGCATCCGCGTGATCCAGCGCATCGGCCGCCGCGGCCTCGCCAGCGCCGCAATCGAAGGCATGTGCGCCACCGCCGCGCCCTATGTCGCGGTAATGGATGCCGATCACCAGCACGATCCGAAACTGCTCATCGACATGCTGGAAGCGGTCAAATCGGGCGAATACGATCTCGCCTATGCCAGTCGCTTTGCCGAAGGCGGCAATGCCGATGGCCTGTCATCGAAGGGCCGTGAAAGCGGCAGCCGTGTCGCCAACGCGCTCGCGCGGAAACTGACCGGGACCGAACTGACCGACGCCATGAGCGGGTTCTTCCTGTTGCGTACGGACCAGCTGCGGAAACAGGCTGGAAACCTTTCGGGCATAGGGTTCAAGATCATGCTCGACATTCTCGCGACTGCCCAGCCGCGTCTCAAAGTGAAGGAATTTCCCTTGAAATTTGCCGAACGTCTCGCTGGCGAAAGCAAGCTCGATCACGGCGTGGTGCTCGATTTCATCGGCGGCCTTGTCGAACGCTATTTCGGCCGCTGGATCCCGACGCGCTTCGTGCTGTTCGGCATGGTCGGCGGCCTCGGCGTCTTCGTCCACATGGCGGTTCTCGCCGCGATTTATACCCCGGGCCTCGTGGCCTTCGGCTGGGGTCAGGCGATCGCGACGATGGTGGCGATGACTTTCAACTTCTGGCTCAACAACCTCCTCACCTATCGCGATAAGAAGCTGGACGGAGCAGACGGCCTGTTCTGGGGCTGGCTCAAATTCTGCGGCGCCTGCGCCGTGGGCGCCTTCGCCAATGTCGCGGTGGCGACGGTGCTGGAAGACCAGGGCCTCGTCTGGTGGGGTGCTGCTCTGATCGGCGTCGTTATCGCGAGCGTGTGGAACTACGCCCTGTCGAGCAAGTTCGTGTGGGGCCGGTTTCGCTAGATATCCGTCTGCGGGATCTGGAAGGTCACCGTCACTTCACCACATGATCGCGGCGCATCGGCCACTTTCGAACGCATGACGTAGAGCTCGATAAATCGCAAATCACCGAGCGAGTGCTGCTGATCTGTTCGCGCGACACAGCCCGCCAAATTCCCCTCAGCGACCACTTCGCAGCGAATACGGACAAGAAATGGATTTGGGACGGATCGCTCAATATGAGGCGGCCACCTCATTTCATGCGCCGGAGCAGGTTGCATTTCAACAAGCGCAGGGCACTCGGCAATGCTGAAGAGGTCGTGAGCTTGAAGCGTTTCCTGTGAGGCTGATGAGAGTGCGAAAGTGCTCGCAACGAAAATTGCAAAGTTCATCACCGCCAACCCTCCGTCCAAGCCCAGTGCAGGAAGTCCTGTGGATCGCCCAACTCCGCCGCCGTCAGGATAGGGAACCAGTAGACGAAGAACGCCAGCGCGCCCGCCACGATGACGCTTGGCACGAGCCGCTCGCCGCGTTGCCACAGCCGTTCCACGCCCAGCGCCAGCGCGCCGCTGATGAACATGCCCGGCAGGAAATAGTGGAAGTAGAATTGCACCGCCTTCGGCGCGACCACCCATAGGGCCATGCTGACGACGTAAAGCAGCACCAGCGCGAGCATGTCCTTGCGCTTTTCGCGCCAGCCCGCCCAGGCGCACCAGCCCATGGCGATCAAGCCGAACCACATCGTCACCGGATTGCCGATGAGCATTACGCCGCGCTGCGCGCCGTCGATACTCTCGTAAAGATACCAGATCGCACGGCTGTTCGCCGCCCATTGCCACCAGACGCTCTGATAGGGATGCGCTTCCAGCACCTGTGTCTGCAGGCCGAGCATGTTCTGGTGGAGGTCAATAAGGCCTGTCGGATTGCCCGAAGGCACGGTCCAAAACAAGAAAGGCCAGAAGGTGATGGCATAGACCGCCAGCGGCAGGAGACCTAGCCAGATCGCCGCTTCCCACAGCGAAATGCCAGCTACCGGCCAGCCGCGTGTCGAGAGGATCAGGCGGCGGCGTTCGGCCTTCCAGCGGGCGGCAAGGAAAGTGAGGCCGGGAAGCATTGCGATGGGAATCGCATTCCACTTGCTCGCCATGGCGCAGCCCAGCGCCACGCCGCAGATTATCAGCCGCCAGCGGCCCGTTTCGTTCTCCCGCACCGCGCCTGCGAACATCCACAGTGCCACCGTCAGGAAACTGACCATGAACACGTCCAGCATGGCGATGCGGGCATGGACGAAGAGCAGGAAATTGGTGCCGACGAATAGGCCCGTCAGCAGGCTAGCGGCGCGGGTCTGGCTGGAGAACCACGCTGCGCGCATCGCAGCAAAGAGAGCTAACGCACCGAACAGCAGGCTCGGCAGCCGCCATCCCCACGGATTATCGCCGAATACTGCGATGCCCAACGCGATAATCTGCTTGGCGAGCGGCGGGTGCTCTACATTGGTGGCGAGCTCCAATTCCAGTACCGCGCGCGCGGCGGGCAGGTAGTGCACCTCGTCGAAATACGGCGCCGTCGGGATGCCGAGCCGCACCAAAGCGAGCGCCGCAAACACCAGCGCAATCGCGATGTTGAGCGCTATCGGATCGCGCGGATGATCGGGAACGTCGTGCATCGCTATGCCAGAGCGTTAATGCGGCAACAGGCGAAGGGCAATTGGCAAACGCGCGCTGTCCCGATAACAGGCGAGCCCATGAAGAAACGCACCGGAACCGATCCCGCCACCACCGGCAAATGGCGCGCTGCGACGCAAGCCGTGCGCGCGGGCACGCATCGCAGCGAGCATGGGGAGACGTCCGAGGCGCTCTACCTCACCAGCGGTTTTACCTATGATTCCGCAGAGGAAGTGGCCGCGCGTTTCGCGGGTGAGGCTGACGGGATGCAGTACTCCCGCTTCAAGAACCCGACGGTTGAAATGGCGCAGCAGCGCATCGCCGCGATGGAAGGCGCAGAGGCGTGCCTGATGCAGGCGAGCGGGATGGCGGCGATGACCTCCTCGCTGCTGTGCATGCTGAGCCAGGGCGACCATGTGGTCGCAGGGCGCGCGGCATTCGGTTCGTGCCGCTGGATCCTCGACAATGTGCTTAACCGCTTCGGCATCACCCACACGGCGATCGACGGGACGGACAATGCCGCATGGGAAGCCGCGGTGCAGCCCAACACCAAGGCGTTCTTCTTCGAAACGCCAGCGAACCCGACGATGGACCTCGTCGATCTGGAATTCGTGTGCGGCCTCGCGAAAGCCAAGGGCATCACCACTGTGGTCGACAATGCCTTTGCGACCAGCGTGCTGCAAAAGCCGATGCAATTCGGCGCGGATGTGGTCGCCTATTCGGCCACCAAGCTGATGGACGGGCAGGGCCGCGTGATGGCGGGCGCGGTGTGCTCCAGACGCGAATGGATCGAAGAGTATCTCTCACCCTTCCAGCGCAACACCGGTCCCATCGTCGCGCCGTTCAACGCATGGGTGGTGATGAAGGGGCTGGAAACGCTCCCCCTCCGCGCCCCCGCACAGAGCAAGAATGCACTGCAGGTCGCGCAATTCCTCGAGGAGAAGGGCCTGCGCGTCCTCCACCCCGATCTGGCCAGCCACCCGCAGCATGACCTTGCGCAAAAGCAGATGGTCGCCGCAGGGCCGATTTTCGCCTTTTTCGCGCCAGATGGACAGGAACAGGCCATGGCATTGTGCAACGCTCTGGAGCTGATCGACATCTCCAACAATATCGGCGATTCCAAAACGCTGATGTGCCACCCGGCCAGCACCACCCATTACAATATGGGCGCAGAAGGCCGCGCAGAGGCGGGCATTGCAGACGGCATGCTGCGCATCAATGTGGGGCTCGAAGACCCGCTCGACCTGATCGAGGATCTGGACCGGGCATTGGGCAGGGTGGGCTTCTAAGACCTGTCACCCGCGACGCGGCATGGCCTTGACTTTGCATTGAAATATCGGTTCCCTAACCGAAATCGGACGGGGGATTGCATGGTATTCAGGACGTTTTTTGCAGCAATTGGCGCTTTGGTTTTGGCTTGCCAGCCAGCCATTGGGCAGGAATCTCGTGCCACGAAGCCGGCGGCATCAGATGCAGTTGGTGCAAATGATGAGACCCCCGACACCATCCCGCTTTCCGCATTCTCATTTCGCTCGGCATTGGGCGGTGCGCAACTTTCGCCGGATGGCAACCGCTTTGCCTACGGAGTCCTGCGCGGCGGCGACACTTATATAGAAGTCTACGATTCCAACACGCTGCAGCGCTACTTCCGCCTGAACCTAGGCGATGACCAGGATTTTCGGTTTTTCCGCTGGGCCGGGAATGACAAATTGCTGTTCTCGATGATTGGGACATATCGCGGCGAGTATCGCTATTCACGGCTGTTCTATTTCGATATCGAGCGGCAGGTATTGCACCCCCTGGTGTCGGACCGGATGGCGTTTGTAGGCGACAATATCGTCCATCTCGATCCGGCGGGTAACTATGTCCTGACAAGCTTCGGCACGTCGTGGGACGAACCGCCGGCGGTCTGGCGCTTCGATTTGACGACCGAGACACCGCCGGAGCCCGTTCGCGTGGAACGTCCCCAGCGCAGGGTCACCCAATGGGTCGCGGATGAGGCCGGAAATGTCCGGATCGGCGTCGGCTTTCAGCGACGTGGCCAGGTACAGATGCAATACCGAGACGGGCCGGAAGCCGAATGGGAGCGGGTGGCGCAAGCGCGCGTAGATGATGAGGAAAGCGAGCTCGACCTTTGGGACTTCATGGGCCTTCGCTCGGATACCAATACAGGCTATTCGATCGGCATACCCGAAGGCGGTGAACGCGCCGCGCTGATAGAGTTTGACTTCAGCACCGGCCAGCCGGGCGATATCGTCTTCGCTTCGCCTGACGAGGATGTGTCCTCCGTGATATTCGACGAGCGAAACAATCCGCTCGCGGTGTCATACCAGGGCGATGATACGCGGCGCAAATGGCTCGATCCCGACATTCAGCAAATGCATGAACATCTGCTCACACGTCTGACGGGACCCCGCGTGCGGATATTGGATATAGCCGCGGACCGGTCCCGACTGTTGGTGGTAGAGCATGGACCTGCCTATCCCGGTGCGCTTTACGTCTACACACCCGCTGATGATCGACTGGACCGTTTCGCCGAGTTCCGCCCCCAGATCGAGCGTCGCCAGCTCTCGGAGCCACAGGCAATCCGTTACGATGCCCGCGATGGCACATCCATCCATGGTTATCTGACGCTTCCGATCGGGCGGGAGCCGACCGGTCTCCCGCTGATCGTGATGCCGCATGGCGGACCTTACGGTATTCGTGACACCGACAGTTACGATGACCGGGTACAGATGTTGGCCAATCGCGGATATGCGGTGGTCCAGCCGAATTTCCGCGGTTCGGGCGGCTACGGTACATCCTTCATGGATCTGGGTTGGGGCCAGATCGGGCGCGCAATGCAAGATGATCTGGATGACGCAGTCGCGCACCTTGTCTCACAAGGTATCGCCGATCCGGAAAGGGTTTGCCTGGTCGGCAGTTCCTATGGCGGTTTCGCAGCTGTCTGGGGCGTCATTCGCAATCCGGAAATATATCGCTGCGCCGCGAGCTGGGCGGGCGTGATGCATTTCGAAAGACAGCTCCATCATGATCGCGATTATCTTTTCGGCCGGAATGCAAGCCGCTGGCGCGAGCGTGTGGATGGGGACCAGACCGATTTCGACCTCGACGATGTATCTCCCGCAGTCCAAGTCGAGCGGCTGACCCGTCCGGTGTTGCTGGCTCATGGCAGGCGCGACAACACAGTGCCCTTCAGTCAGTATAGATTGATGGTCGAGCGTGCCGAGCGTGCCGGTGTTGCACTGGAAACCTTCGAGTTGGCAGGCTCCGGACATTCCTTCTTCAGCAGGCAAGACGAGGAGGCCTATCTACAGACCCTTCTGGATTTCCTTGCAGAACATAATCCTGCCGAGTGAGCGCTGCCAAGTCGTTCACCCTGATAGGGACAGTGGTTATCGCCACGGGTGCAGAAGTTGCTAAAACTACTTGCGATTTCGGGCTGCACAAATATTCTGTGCCCGGTCGCAACAGGGGTCTCACATGAAGTTTTCCGTTCCGCTAGCCGCCATGTTTGGCGCGCTCATTCTCGCTATGCCTGTGAGTGGTTTCGCGCAGGAGCCAGCGTCTCAGGCGCAGGTTGGCGCGTCCGATATTCCGCCGGAAATCCCCACCAGCGCATTCTCCTCGCAATCGCAGATGCGCGGCGCACAGCTCTCGCCCGACGGGTCCAAATTCGCTTTCACCATGATGGCGAATGATGCGCTGTACCTGAGCATTTACGACGCTTCGAATGGCGAACTTGTCGACGGAACGCACATTGGCGACCAGGACCTGTTCAACTTCTTCCGCTGGGCCGGAAACAACCGCATCCTTCTGTCGGTCAATCGGCGTGAAGAACGCCGCGATTACACCTCTTCGCGCCTGATCGCCTATGAACTCGGCACCAATGCCATGGCTCCGCTGGTGCTGCCGCGCATGTCTTTCGATGGCGATGACATTATCCATATCGATCCCGAAGGCGACTTCGTTCTCGTATCCATGGCGCGCGGCACGCGGTCCTGGCCGGCAGTCTATCGCTTCGATCTCACCAATCTGTCGGCAGGGGCGCCCGAGCCTCGTACCGTCCAGGAAGATCGCGACAATGTGTTCTCTTGGATCGCCGATGAAACGGGCACCGTCCGCATGGGCATCGCCGTCTATCGCCGTGGGCGTTACCGGCTGCTCTATCGCAGCAATGGGCAGAACAGTTTCAGCACCGTCGCGCGCACCCGCGCCGACGATGAGGATGCCTTCGAATACTGGAATTTCGGCGGTCTGCGCTCCGGGCGAGACACGGGTTACACTTTCGGCATTCCGGAAGGGGCGGACCGCAGGGCGCTCATGGAATTCGATTTCAGCACCGGCGAAGTCGGCGATGTGGTGTTCGCCTCGGAAGATGAGGATGTGACCAGCGTCGTCCTCGATGAAGCGGGCAACCCCATTGGCGTTGGCTATGCGGGCGACAATTACCGCCGCGAATGGATCGATCCGGAGCTGCGGCGCTGGCGCGAACAGCTTGGCAATGCCCTTACCGGCAGCCGTGTGACGATCCTCGATACGGCGCGCGACCGCAGCCGGATGCTGGTACTGCAATCGGGTCCGGACTATCCCGGTGCGCTTTATGCGTTCACTCCCGAAACGCGGCATCTGGGCCTCTTCGCCGAATATCGCCCCGAAGTGCCACAGGAAGCCCTCGTGAGGCCGCGCCTGATCCGATACGAAGCGCGCGACGGGACTGAGATCCCTGCCTATCTGACGCTGCCACGCGGGCGCGGGGAAACCGGCCTGCCGTTGATCGTGCATCCGCATGGCGGGCCATTCGGCGTTCGCGACACCGACAGATACAACGATATGGTCCAGCTGATGGCCAATCGCGGCTATGCCGTGATCCAGCCCAATTTCCGAGGGTCAGGCGGCTATGGCGAGGCCTATGAACTGCTTGGTAACGGCCAGATCGGCCGCGCCATGCAGGACGATCTCGACGATGCCGTGGCGCATCTGGTCGCTGAAGGGATCGTCGATCCCGACCGGGTGTGCATCTGGGGCGAGAGCTATGGCGGCTTTGCCGCCGTATGGGGTGCGATCCGCAATCCGGAGATCTATCGCTGCGCCATCAGCTTTGCCGGTGTCATGCATTTCGAGCGCCAGCTGCAATATGACCGCGATTTCCTGTTTGGCCGCAACAAGGGCCGCTGGTGGGACCGCGTCGATGGCGACCAGACCGATTTCGATCTCGACGATGTTTCGCCCGCCGTGCAGGTCGCGCGCCTGACGCGCCCGGTCCTGCTGGTCCATGGCGAGGAAGACGAGATCGTGCCGTATGATCAGTACGAACTGATGCTGTCGCGCGCGAACCGTGCCGAAGTGGACATCGAGACGCTGAGCTTCGAGGAATCGGGCCATAGTTTCGACGGGCCGGAGGACGAACAGGCCTATTTCGACGCAGCACTGGACTTTCTGGAACGCCACAATCCGGCCGATTGAGCGGCACGAGGGGGCAATGAGGATCTTACCGACCTTCGCCCCCTTGAGACTGCGCGGAAACCCGCTACCTTTTGGGGCATGACAGTTTCAGCCATCGAGTCCCTGTTCCAGCATGTCGCGATTACGCATGGCATTACCGTGCGCGTCTCGGTCAATTTCATGCCCGAACAATCGCGCATCAGCGCGGGCCGCTGGTTCTGGGTCTATCACATCCGGATCGAGAATGGCCGCGAAGACAGCGTGCAGCTAAAAACCCGCCACTGGCGGATCACCGATGCGGAAGGCATGGTCAACATCGTCAGCGGCGATGGCGTGGTGGGCGAAACCCCGCATCTCGCGCCGGGGCAGACGCATGATTACGTGTCCGGCTGCGAGCTTTCGACCAATCACGGTTCGATGGAAGGGTTTTATACCTTTGAAGCCGAAGGCGGAGAGCCAGTCGAAGTGGCGATTCCGTTCTTCCCGCTCGCTGCGCCTGCCGAAGAGGCGAATTAGTTTTTGTTTGTTTCATGATCGCCCATCCGGGCGATCGTCCTCGCTAGACGCACTCCCCCCGGATCAAGTCCGGGGTACGCGCTCGCTGCGGGCGGGCGTTTGCCCTTGCCCTCGGCTGGTCGCCGAGCGTGCTCCGCGACATCTATTGACTGAAGCGCGAGGATCGCTGGCCGTAGGCTAGCGACAGCGAGCAACCGCGAAGCCCGCAGGTGCCGCGCAGGCGGAACGAAGTCCCGCCGGAGCGAACAGCACCGAGGATGGCGCGCCCGGATGGGCGTGCCGAGGAAAATGACCAAGGGAGAGGGGCGCGTTACTTCACTCTTGAGGGCGCGACCAGCACCGCATTCGCCAGCAGCAAGTCCAGCCCGTCGAGATATCCGCGAACCGTGGGATCATGCGCGAAACCGATGGCGAGGCCGCGGCCGTTGGGTTGGGCAATCATATAGGGCTTGAACGCCATCTGGCGGCGGTTTTCGTCCCAGACATAGCCCGATGCGACCAGGTCGTCTGGTCCGGCATAGCGAACCACATTCACCCCGTCCGACAGGGTCAGCGGAGTGAGGATCAGCGATCCGTTCGCGAATACCGTGGGGGCCGAGCCATCGTATCCGGCGGCGAGGAAATTCTCGCCATCCACTACCGTGTTGAGCAATGCGCCGGGCAGGGTATCGGGGCGACGGGTCTGGTCGAGGATCGCTTCGCGATAATCGTCCGCATCCTCGAACGCGATACCGGGGGCGCTGCTGCCGTCTGCCTCTTCTTCCTTCGGATCGCCGCCCAGAACCGTCTCGCGCTGCGTGGCGAAGAGGGCATCATCGCCGCTGGCAAAGCTCGCAAGCGAATTGCCGTAGGTCACCAGCACGCCGCCATCATTCACAAAGCGCGCAATGGCGGAGCGGGCCGCAGAAGGCAGACCAAAGCTATCGGTGACCAGCAGCACGTCGAAATCGCCCAACTGCGCGCGCGCCACATTGTCGACGCGGATCGGCGCGACGGGCAGGCCGAAGCGCTGCTCGATCACATAGCGGCTCGCCCCGGCAGAGAGCGGGGAGATGTTGCCGTCCCACAGCATCGCGATGCGCGGGGTTTGCAGCAGCACGAAGCTGTCACTGCCGAGGTTGGGGCCGTCATCGACCCAGCCGGAGGCGAGCGGGCGCGTTTCCGCCCCGATCTCGCGCGCCAGTTCGACCAGCGTATCGAGCGATCCGCCATTTTCGGACAGGGTGAACACCACCGAACCGCGCGGGAAGGTCTCGCCGCCCACGGTGAAGGCCGTATCGGTCGAGCGGCCCTTCAAGCCAGCCTGAAGCGCGCGGGCGACGAGCTGCACCTGTCCGCTATCGGTCCACGGCACGGCGATACCGAACGCACCCGGCGCATCGGCGCGGTTGGGCAGCGGCGCATCGGCGCTCACTGCAACCCCGCTCGCGGCAGAGCTGCATTGCGCGATGTCGAGCCCGCTCATCTGGCCGACCGACCAGGCGGTGGTATCGTAAATCTCATGCGGCAGATCGCTCGCGCGGCGCGCTTCCTGCGCTTCCACAAAGTCGGCAGGCAATTGCACATCGCGGTCCAGCAGGCTGCGGATCAACCGCGCGGTCGGCTGGCGCATGGAGATCGAGAGATAACCTTCGGGATAGTTACGCCCGCATGCAGTGGCAGGTCCGGCCACGCGGCCCACGGCGACACCCTGATGGACGAGGCGCCGCGCGAGGGCCTCCGCATTCCACGTGCGGTCCGCCAGATCGATCACGAACCAGCCGCTGCCCACGGCTCCGGCGGCCGCGCTGCGGCGGTATTCGGAATAATCGCCAAGGAACAGATCGGCATTGCGCGCCACCGTCTCTGCCGTCGCCATGGAGGTGACGAAGTGATTGCGCACGCCTTCGCCATAGGTCAGCAGCTCGCCATTGCTGCGCTCCCACACAAGGCCGCGCGCGCTGCTCTGCTCGAACGTCATCGCGATCGCCCCGTTCAGCGTCGGCCACGTGTCGCCATAGCCGGGGTAGAACGCATCGAAGACTTCGCGTGTGTAATAGGGCTCCCCGATGCGGTCCATCCACGCCGCCATGTTCCGGCCGAGCAAGCCCTGCCGCTCACGCTGGGTGGAGGTGATGTACGGATTGAACGGATCGGCAGACGGCGGGAAGAAATAGGTGCTGTCGCCGCCCATCTCATGCGCATCGACGAGCACGACAGGATTCCAGTCGCGCACAGCGGCAACCTTGCCCACGCTCTCGGGCTGGGTGAGGGCAAACCAGTCGCGGTTGAGGTCGAACAAATAGTGGTTGTAGCGACCGCCCGGCCACGGCTGGTCATGCCCCGCCGTGTAACGATTGCCCGAAGGCGCAATGCCCAGCTGCGCGTAATAGGAATTGGTGAAACGCGCCCGCCCATCGGGGTTTTGCGAGGGATCGATAATCACCACGCTATTGCCGAGGATCAGGTCAACAAGCTCGTCCCCCTGTGCTGCCAGCAGGTGGTAGGCCACCGCCAGCGCCGCATCGGACGAGCTGATCTCATCGCCATGCACGCCGTAGGAAAGCCAGGTGACAGGCACGCTGTCCGCCCCCGGGGCCCCGCCGTTCGCGATGCGCTGCATATCGGCTTGGATAGCATCGATGCGCGCCATGTTCGCACGGCTGGTGATGACCGCATAGACAAGCGGGCGACCTTCCCAGCTCGTCGCATATTCCACAATCCGCATCCGCTCGGGCGCGGCTTCGGCCAACGCTTCCATATAGCGCAGCACCATGTCGGGCCGGGTGATCTGCTCGCCGGATCGATGGCCAGCCACTTCTTCCAGCGTCGGAATGCTCTCTTCGAAATTGCCTTCAAGGAAGCTTTGCGCCGCTGCGGGTGAAACCATCACGGCAAGGGAAGCGAAAGCAGCAAGCAGCAGGCGGAACATGCGATTCTCCGACGGAGGGAAATTTGACAAAGGTCTGCGCACTTGCCCCCGCGCGGTCAAGCATCTTGCCGCAGCGCGCCAACCTCCATAAAGCCCCGCCTTGGAAACACAGATGAAACGCACGCACCTTCCCCTGAACGCCCTGCGCGTATTCGATGCCGCCGCCCGGCATCTGAGCTTCACCCGCGCGGCAGACGAGCTGGCGGTGACGCCCGCCGCTGTCGGCCAGCAGATCCGCGCGCTGGAAGATGTGCTGGGCGTGGTCCTCTTCCGCCGCACATCCAAGGGGCTGGAGCTGACGGACGAAGCCTCCGCCGGGCTCGATTCGCTGCGCGACGGCTTCCTGAAGTTCGAGGAAAGCGTGCAGGCGATGCAGGCCGGCCAGGCGAGCAGCAAATATTCGATCGCCGCGCCGCGCGAATTCTACGCCCAATGGCTCGCACCAAGGCTCGCCGAATTCCGCCGCGAAAATCCGGATATTACCATCGTGCTGACATCGGATGAAAACGCGGATTTCACCGAGAGCAACCTCGATATCGCCATCCGGCTGGTCGATGGCCCAGGCGATCTGGAAGGTGTGCAGCTCGTCGATGGCTGCAAGGTGGAAGTGAAAGCTCCCGCCGCGCCCGACAGCTGGATCAGCTGGCCCACCTATCCCGCACCCGAAGGATCGGACGTGGTTCTCTCGGTCGGCAATGCCGGGCAAGTCCTCTCCTCGGCACTTGCCGGAATTGGGCATGCCTATCTCCCCCTGCCGCTGGTGGACGAATGCATCGCCGATGGCCGCCTCGAACTGGTCGGCGAACCCGCAGACTGCCGCCAGGCCTACTGGCTCGTCGCCCCGCGCCCGCAGTGGCGGCAGAAAAAGGTGAGAGCGCTGGTGGCGTTCCTGGTGGGCTGACCATCGCTTTCAGAATGCGCAATGCTTGTCCGGTTCGCGCGCACTTCTTACTTGTAGGATCACAACATGTCCTACTGGCCCCTCATCCTCATCGCCCTTGTCGTGCTGGGCCTCGTCTATCGCAGCATTGCGCGGCGTAAGAAGCGGGCGCGGTTCCTGGTTACGCCGCTCAGCGACGAGCAGCGCGCGGTGATCGACCGGCTTGTGCCGATGTTGCGGCGCTTACCGGAGGAGCATCGCCCCGCGCTGGAAGGCAAGATCAACCTCTTCCTCGACCAGATCACGTTTCACGGCAGCGGCGGGCTCGAGCTGAAGGATGAAATGCGCCTGTCCATCGCGGCGCAGGCGTGCCTGCTGGTGGTCAACAGCCCGGTCTGGT
This sequence comes from Aurantiacibacter sp. MUD61, assembly GCF_027912455.1. NCBI lineage: Bacteria > Pseudomonadati > Pseudomonadota > Alphaproteobacteria > Sphingomonadales > Erythrobacteraceae > Aurantiacibacter > Aurantiacibacter sp. MUD61. The sequence continues at coordinate 15,655 of NZ_CP115446.1, read as the reverse complement.
TCGATACGCTGCGCACCGTGCTGGTCTATCCGACAGGCTTCGATACGGGGCGCGGTACTCACGATGGCTTTGTGGTGCATGAGCATGACAGGGGCACCTTGGGTGAGAGCTGGGACCGGGGTCCGGTCGTGCTTTCGTGGGATCACGCGCTGCGCGGCGGGCTCGATCCCGATGACGGCCACAATGTCGTCATCCACGAATTCGCGCACCAGCTCGACGCGCTGACGGGCCATACCAATGGCATCCCCATTTTGCGCAAAGGCCAGCGCTATGATCGGTGGGAGAAGGCCATGCTCGAGGCCTATGAAGGCCATGTCGATAGGCTCGATCGCGGCGAGCACACGCTGATCGATCCCTATGGCGCGACCAACCACCAGGAATTTTTCGCGGAGGCAACGGTCACGTTCTTCGAAAAGCCCGTGCCCATGCGGCAGCAGGAACCCGCTTTGTACGAGCAATTGTCAAAGCTCTACGCGCTTGACCCGGCGGGGTGGGACTGAGCCCCGCCGGGTGACGCGGAAGCGAGATTCTCGAAGGCTTAATCGAGATCGCGCTCCTCGCGGGTACCGCCGATGCGGATTGTCTGCCGCGCAAATTGCCCGATCAGCGTGCGCTGCTGCAAATTGGCGAGATCCACTTCGGCTTCCTCCCACAGCGCACTGCGACATTGGCGGGCGTTGGGGAGCGTGCGCACGGGCCCTTCGATGCGGGCCGGGCACAGCCGGCGCACCGCACGGTCGACCCGTGTGCGCAGCTCCTGCATCTGGCCTGCATCGGAAATATCGAGATCACTAAAGTCGACCGCAATCTGACGGACATCGGGTCGGCTGTCATCCTGTGCGTGCACCGGTGCGGCAAAGCTGGCGGTGGCAAGGCCGAGGGCGAGAAGCGTGGTCAAAGTCTTGGTCATGGCAAATCCTTTCGAGATTAATCCGTTGGCCCGAAGGCCTCCATCGCCGGTTTCAGCTTGCCCCTGCCGGGTGTTGTCCCGTTGACGAGGATCGTTGTGGATGGATGCGCAAGATTGTGCCTTGGCGATTGCGTGAGAATTGGATGAAACTTCGCTGAAACCTGTTGTTTTCCTGAAGGTTCGAATTTTTCCTGGGCAAATTCAGAGGTTTGTGAATTCGCGGATTTGGCGTGCGAGCTCGCGCGCATCTTGCCAAAGGGCCATTGCCTGTGACAGTTCAAGCTTGCCTCCAGCGTCAGGCTGGAAGGCTGAAGCTTGCGAGGGGGCAAGGTGGAGGAAATCCGGATCGGATCGCATGTGCTGCAACCGCATCGCCAGCTGATGCGGGATGGTGCGCATGTGCATCTGGGGCCACGTGCACTCGCCATCCTGACCGTCCTTGCCGAAGCTGCCGGCGAGATCGTGACCAAGGACGAGCTGATGGAAGCCGTCTGGCCCAATGTCACAGTGGAAGAGAATGCGCTGCAAGTGCATGTCGCCGCGCTGCGCAAGGCACTGGGTGAAGACGCATCCCTGCTTCAGACCATTCGCGGCATCGGATACCAGGTGGTGCAGCCCGATGCGCCAGAGCATGCCGTCTCGAGTGATTCAGGATCACAGCCCGAACCCGCCCCCGCGACATCGCCGCGTTCTTCGAAGTCTCTACACATGGCCGCCATTGCGGCACTCGCGGTTCTAGTGACCGCCGGTGTGTTCTGGCTAGCAAGCGCTTTCGGAAGCTGGGGCCAGTCGCCGTCCGCAGGAGCTGCGCCGCAACGGATTGCCGTCCTGCCTTTCGACATTACCGGACCGGCCGACCTGCGCGACCGCGCAGAGCCGATGGCCGCGTCTATAGCCGGCAATTTGTCGCAGTTGCCCGATATCGAGCTAGCTTCGGATACGGCTACTGCGGCAGTGGTCGGGCAGGGTCTCGATCCAACCCAGATCGCCGACCGGCTAGGCGTAGACCACTTCATTGAAGGCGACGTGCAGGCGGGCGAGGAGCGGCTGGTGGGACAATTGCGCTTGGTCGATGGAAGGACCGGGCAAGCGGTGTGGAGCACCGAAGTGCTTGGCGAACCACAATATGCCGATGAATTCGGCGCGGTTATGCTCAACCGGATTGCTGGAATTATCGTAGCTTATCAGGCCATCGGAAAGGGAGAGGTCAAGCTTCCCGATGATCTCGATCCGCGCGCGCGCCGTGCCTTCATGGATGGTCTCGCGCTGTCTTCCCCCACCAATTTCAACGACACCGCCGCAGCGCTGAGCAAATTCCAGCTTGCCGCCTCCATCGAACCCGAATTCGCCGATGCGCATGCCGGAATCGCCTATATCCTTGCAGTCGGCACCAACCATTCCTTCTCGATCACTCCGGAAGATTATTCCGACCTGTTGCAGAGCTCACTCGATCGTGCCGAGGCTCTCGATCCGCAAAGCTTCCTGCTGCGCCTCGCACGCGGATTCGCTGTCCTGCACACATTAGGCGATGTCGGGACCGGTTTGCAGATTGCGGAGAGTTTGCTCGAAGAAAATCCGCAATCGGGCAGAGCGCATGGCTTGACGGCGCTGGCGCAAAGATATGCGGGCAATGGTCGGGCGGCGCTTGAACATATCGACCAGGCTATTGCCGCCGACCCGTTCAACAAAACATTGGAAAACGCACGCCGTCGCATCCTGATCGAGAATGGCGATCATCTCGCAGCCGGCCAGAGCGCGCGCGATTGTCGGATAGACTGCTGGCGAGCCGGGCTGGAATGGTGGGAAGCGTTGTCACGGGATGGTGAGCCCTTCCACTTCTACCAATCGATCGATTCCATCGCCGAGCTCTACGAGGATGACCGCGCCTACGGGGCGGGCTCAGCGACGCGCACGGAATCCCTTATTGCCCATGGTCGGTACATTTTCCGCGGCGATCCAAACCCCTTCATGCAAGACTATGTCGACACCGGCGGCACCGGCGGGATAAGCCACTGGGTCCTGATGTTATGGGAATATGGCTTTATCGATGCAGGCTTCGACATATCAATGCGCACGCTGGAATATGCGCCGGCATCGGTGATCCTGACTTTCCTTGACGACCATCGTCTTGCGCCCGAGGAGGAAATCCGCGCCGATCCGCGTTACCACGCGATTTTCGATATTCCCCGCTTCAAGGCCGTCGCCGATTACCGCCGCGAGCAGGGCCTGACGACTGGCCTGCCGGTCTTCCCCGTGCAGCCTTACGAGGAGGACTAGCCAGGTGTCGACTGTGCCCACATTGCAGACCGAACGCTTCACCTGCCGCCCTTTGCGCGAAGGGGATGAGGACGCATTCTGGCCCGCTTTCTCCAGTGAGGCGCAGATGCGGTACTGGTCCTGCGCTCCGTTCACCGACAAGGCGGCGCTGCGGGATTACCTCTTTGACGACAAATGGGGCGGGCGCACCTGGATCGCCGAGCCGAAGGAAGGCGGCGCGCCGGTGTTTCGCATGGTGGCAAAGTCCCCGCATGAGGCCGTGGCGGAGGTCGGCTATATCTTGGTGCCCGGGCATGAGCGGCAGGGGATTGCGAGCGAGTGCCTTGCGGCGATGATCACCCACCTGTTTCGGGCAGAGGGCTTCCACCGCCTGTTCGCCGATGTCGATCCGCGCAATACACCGTCCAGCCGCTTGCTCGCGCGGCTCGGCTTCACTCGGGAGGCGCATCTTCGCGATGCGATGAAGACGCATATCGGCTGGTGCGACACGTGGTTCTGGGGACTGCTGGCAGATGAATGGCGCGAATAGCGTCGATTCAGAAACTGTTATCTAGAAAGTCAATCGCGCGGGCGTTAGGCTTCGCGGCAACGACAAGACTACGGGGGTAATTTCAATGCGATTCGGATTTCACAAGACCGCTCTGCTCATCGGCGCAGCAGCGATCATGGCGCCGGCTACGGCGTTTGCGCAGGCGCGCGATCTCGACAGCGCGCAGAGCGATGTGCGCGTCTTCCAGGGCGACGTCGACAGCGCAGAGGCGGTGTATGAAGTCAGCGTTCCGGCGGGCACGGTGATGCAGATCGACGTGATGAGCACGTCCGACCTCGATCCGATCGTGACGGTGACCGATACCGCGACGGGCGAGATGATCGCCGAGGACGACGACGGGGGCGAAGGCCTCAACTCCCGCGTCCGCGTGCGCGGCGGGGACACTGGCCGCCGCATTTCCATTGCCGTCAACAGCTTCGATGCCAGCTGGGTCAGCGAGGGCGAGACCTATGGCGGCAGCTTCGACCTGCGGCTGGAAACGCGCGAATACGTGCCTGTCGAGACCCGCACGGTGACCTATGGCTCGCGCGAAACGGGCCGGGTCGAAGGCGAGCCGAACCTGTTCGAGATTGCCGGGCTTGCGGGCGAAATGGTCGAAATCGCGCTGGTTGCAGGCGATGACCAGATGCTCGATCCGCTGCTCGAACTGCGCGATGCGAGCGGCGAGGTGATCGCCTATAATGACGATTACAACGGCCTCAACTCGCTCATCACCCATGTGTTCGAGGAAGACGGCACCTACACCATCGCCGCCACCGGCTATGGCGAGAGCACGGGCGATTTCGTCCTGCGCGTGCGCGAACGGCGCGAGGCGAGCGCCCAGCTGCCGCTGCAGGTCATCGGATTTGCCGACCGCGCGAGCGGCGATCTCGCCTCCTCCTACTCCGAAGATACGATGCGCCCCGCCTTCATCGACTACCAGCTGAGCGAAAGCGCGCTGGCCGCGATCCGCAGTGGCGATGGCGATGTGACGATCCGCATGAACGCGGTGGAGAGCGAAGACGCCGATTTCGGCGGCCAGATCGATCCCTACCTCGAAGTCGGTTTCGAAACTCCGCTCGGTTTCGCGATTGTGGCGACGGATGATGACGGATCGGGCACGCTCGATTCGATGCTCCCGCTCGATCTCGGCCTGCTGGCGGACAATCCGGAGCTGCTCTCCATGCTGCGCATCCGGGCGAAGGGCCTCGGCGGTTCGAGCGGTGCCTACACGCTGGAAATCACCGAAGGCATGGAAGCCCGCGCAGAGCCGATGGAGTGGGACGGAGTGGTGCCTCCGCCGCCCGTGATGATCCCGCCGCCTGCGCCGGTGGATTAAAGATGATTTGTTTCATTAACCTGCATCCGCAGGTTCGTCCTCGCTAGACGCGCTTCGCTACGCTACGCGCCCGCTGCGGGCGGCCGTTCGGCCTTGCCCTCGGCTGGTCGCCGAGCGTGCTCCGCGGCGCCGTTTGACCGTTGTGCTGGGATCGGGCGCGAAGCGACCGACCGAGCGCACGGCGCGACCCGCAGGTGCCGCGCAGGCGGACGGGAAGCGAAGCTGAACGAGCGAAGCGAGGACAACCCCGCCGGAGCGAATAGCACCGAGGACGAAGCCGCGGATGCGGCTTCATGAAGAAATGAGCTTCTCCGCCGCCTCGCGCCGCTCGCGCATTTTGTCGAGCTTCGCATTGAGGCTGGCGAGGACCTGCGGGCGGCGGGCGCGGGCTTCGGCGCGCAGTTCGGCCTTCACCTCCTCGCGGATGCGTTCGTAAAGCGGATGCCCCGGCACGACATTCGCCAGCGCGCCATTATTGCCATACCGATCCGCCCGGCGGTTCTTCAGGAAGAACATCACCAGCGCCTCGTTATGACGCACTTCGGTACCGAGCACCTTGCCCGAAGAGACGACCATCCGCTCCTCCCCCGCAATCGCCCGGGCGAGCGCGCAGTCCTCTAATCGGCTAACCCCGCGATCCACCGCCGCCTCCCAGGCGTGCGCAAACTCCTCCGCCCCCGGCCGCTGGCGCAGTTTGTACAGTGCCTCAAGCGAAGCTCCGATATGGCGCGCCGCCTGCTTGACGATGCCGGTGGCCGCCAGATGCGCGATGAACTTGCGCTGCCGGTCCGCCGTGATCGAATTCTTGCGCGGAGCGACATGCGGGACGGGGGTGAAATGGAGAAGCGGATCATCCTGAGCCAAAGGCTCGTCAGCGGGCGCGGTAACGTAGGATGTGGCTTGGGCGGGGAGGGTGCGTGTGGTTTTGCGAGTCATGCGCCGGATGGAGCAGGGGCCTGGGGCTGTAGGAAAGGGAAATCTCAATTGGTTTGATGAGCACGAGCCCGCGTTCCAAGTGCAGCAATGGTCCTAAGTAGTTCGAAGCTCTATTGGGGAGCAATTTGCATCCAGAATGGTTGTAAAATCGGGTCACTGCATTATTGGCTGGGATGACGGGCTTCGACGTTTTTGGGCAGGAAGCGTCACCGCTCTTGCTCGTTAATCCAAGGTGTTGAGGCTAAGGGATTATCCTTAGTTTTGAGGGATACTGGGTTCAAAATGGAAGCTGATTAGAGCCCTGTAATTCGCGGTATCGCGTTGAAGCATGTAAATTGGGAATCTAAAAGAAATTAGCCACCGTCGCATGGGTGGCCAAGTGCCGGGGTTTATGGCTGCTACAACAAACTTTGAGGGAGATTTGTCGGATTTGACTGACAAGCAGCGCGAGGTGCTTGATCTGCTAGTTCAGCACAAAACCTCAAAAGAGATTGCACGTCTACTCAAGATTTCCCCTCATACAGTGGATCAACGAATTTCGGCAGCACGCAGGAAATTTGGTGCCCAAAACCGCAATGAGCTTGCGGCGGCTTACATGAGTTTCGTGTCTGAGACCGGTCAGGCGCTAATATACGGAAAATCCGTATACCAATCTTCGCATGTCGAAACTTCCAATCGCAGCAGCGAAGAAGGTGATGGGATTGCAGCGTCGCACCGACGCAAGGCAGGGGAACCCGGCTCGATCAGTCGAGAAAAGGGCCGCCTCCCAGTGGTGGTGCATCGTGTAGTCCCAGAGCCTTTTGAAGGGCGCTTCGGGATAGTTTGGCGTATCGCAGCGATCGCTGCGATCACTCTGATTTTTCTGATCGCTATTCTCGTTGGATTTGCCATCTTCGGCCAATTGTCGGAGATGCTGCGCTAAGAAACGGAAGGCTCTTGTGTTCAACTGGCCCACGCGGCCGAACCGGGAGTTATTAGAAATGACCATGCCTCACGAAGTCGCCCAAATGCGTATCGTGCGTGATTTGCGCGCTGCCGAAGAAGCTTTGGATAATGCCTTGCTTCGCCAAAGTAGCCTTTTGACCACGATGGTTGAAGCGCGTCGCGAAACTGGAAGCGCACCTTTCCTTGGCCAAGAAGCCTTGCTTCGCCTGGCAAAGTCGCAAGAGACGCTGGTATCTGCAGGAAACGATTTGGCCCGAGTGCATGGCAATTTGCTCAAGGTGCAGGCAGATGTCGTCGGTTACGAAGGATGTCCCGAAAACGAACCAATGGGACAATTTACGCCAACTGAAGCTGTCGCATAACAGATCGCTACTGAGAGATGGCACTCGATTACATCATAGTTTGGGTTATCGTCGCCTCTGTCACCCTCTTTGCGGTGATGAGAGGCGACCAACCTGAACGCCTGTGTGCGGCGATTATTGCTTTTGGTGTGCTGGCTGACGCAATCTTCCTTGCGATTTTCGGTCCGCGCGGTTTCCACGATTTTGATGTCAGCCGGATCGGGATTGATCTGTTGCAGACGATTGGTTTTTTCTGGATCGCGCTGCGCGCCAATCGCACTTATCCGTTATTCATAGTCGCCGCCCAATTGGTGGCCATTATCGGCAGCATGGCAGCAGCGTTAGTACCGGACGGCATGAGTGTAGCATTTTGGGCGATGACGCAGGCGCCTCTTTTTCTCGAAATCCTTTTGCTTGGCGGCGGAACGATAGCGCATGCAGCAAGAGTTTCTCGTATCGGGCCATATAATGCTTGGTCGCCTTCGAAATCTGAAACGATAGAACTTTTATGAACGACCTCGTTGCGACACGCCAGTCGATCCTCGACGGGCTTGCAGAAAATTGGTCGCCTGCACAGATCCGGGAACTTGCCTCCAGTCTACTTCGATTGGCTGATTCGATCGACCAAGATTGGACAGGGTCGCAGCCTGGCTCAGTGTTCCAATGGCCAAATTCGATTAACCGCATTGAACGGAATGCCATCAACCTCGCTCAGAAGGCAAAGGTGATTTATCGCAAACGCGAAATGCGTAAGAAACATATCTTTCCGCAATTACTTGGTGAGCCTGCTTGGGACATGCTCTTGGAATTGTTCATGCAATACGCTGGCGGGGCGAAGGTCTCGACAACAAGCCTCGGCCATGCCTCACATGTGCCCATCACCACGGCCTTGAGGCATATATCACTTTTAGAAGATGCGGGCATGATTGAGAGATCGGCCTCTGAAGTGGACAAGCGCGTGACTTTTGTGAGCCTGACAGAGAAAGGCGTTGTTTCGGTTGGGCGTTATCTGGAGGATTACTGAGACGCGGCTGCTGTTCCTGCACTTGACCCCACCACCAATCCCCCCTAAATGCGCGCCCATCCGTTCGGTCCCTTCGGGAATCGCTGCGGGTAGATAGAGCTGAACATTGCCGGTTTTGTCCCGGGCTCCTCAGCACGCGTTGCGAGGGGCTCTTTTCTATTGGGGCGGGTTTCGATCCGCTTGGGGCAGCCGTCAAAGTAACCCGGTGCTGTTGTACCGGGTGGAGCGTTTCAGGCTTGTGCGAGTGTTCGCTTGCTTCCTGGCCGATGGGTTCGCCCTTCGACAGGCTCAGGACGAACGGACCATACTCTGCACAGTCCCGATACATTCCATCCGGTGCAATTGGTGCCATTCACGGGTGAAGGGTTTTCCCTCCACCGATTGCCCTGAGCTTGTCGAAGGGTTGCACTTTCTTTTTCCCTCGCGCGGGGCCGAAAGGAAAAGCAGCCCTTCGACAGGCTCAGGGTCTTCGGAGAAAGAGGAGGGCGGTCCCAACACCCATAAAACACGGTGAAGAGTATTTATGCCGACTATTAACCAGCTGGTGCGCAAGCCGCGCAAGCCGATCGTGAAGAAGAGCAAGTCTGCAGCCATGCAGTCGAGCCCGCAGAAGCGTGGTGTTTGCACCCGCGTCTACACGACGACCCCGAAAAAGCCGAACTCCGCTCTGCGTAAGGTGGCCAAGATCCGCCTGACCAACCAGCGCGAGATCATCGCCTACATCCCGGGCGAAGGCCACAACCTCCAGGAACACTCCGTGGTGCTGATCCGCGGCGGCCGTGTGCGCGACCTTCCCGGTGTGCGCTACCACGTGCTGCGCGGCGTGCTCGACACGCAGGGTGTGAAGGACCGCAAGCAGTCGCGCTCCAAGTATGGTGCGAAGCGGCCTAAGTAAGGTTTTTGTTGGGTGCGGTCGACACATCCGTGTCGACCTCGGTGCCAGCCCGTCTCCCCCACCCAACCACCCGACGATTTTCCGATCGCGGATCGGGTGGTTGGGTGGAGGAGCCGGTCAGACACCGACCCGAAGAGTTCAATCGCGGATTTGGTCCGCTCCCCGTCCCGGCTACCCTTACGGAAGTAGCATTTGGGTGGCCGGGAGGGGGAGTGGGCCGGAGCCGGAAGCCCCGACGGAGGTCGGGGCGCTACTCCGAAGGAGTTTAGTAAAAATGTCACGTCGTCGTCGTCCCGAGAAGCGGGAAATCCTGCCCGATCCGAAGTTCAAGGATCAGGTTCTGTCGAAGTTCATGAACAACCTCATGCTGGACGGTAAGAAGGCCGTTGCTGAGGGCATCGTGTACAGTGCGCTCGATACGGTTGAAGCCAAGGCCAAGACCGATCCGGTTGCGCTGTTCCATGACGCGCTGAACAACATCAAGCCGCAGGTCGAGGTTCGCTCGCGCCGTGTGGGTGGTGCTACGTATCAGGTGCCGGTCGAGGTTCGCCCCGAGCGTGCCCAGGCTCTCGCCATTCGCTGGTTGATTGGTGCTGCCCGCGGCCGTGCCGAAACCACCATGAGCGCACGTCTCTCGGCCGAGCTGATGGATGCTGCCAACAACCGCGGCAACGCCGTCAAGAAGCGCGAAGACACGCACCGCATGGCCGACGCGAACCGCGCGTTCAGCCATTACCGCTGGTAACAGGCGGAACATTGCAGGCGGGCCGCCCGTTCTCTTCGGTGAGTAACGGGTGGCCGGCCTTCAAGCTGTCACATCTACGACTATATGGGGCGCGAGTTATTGTCCGCCCCCAACCCAAGGAATTGTAATATGGCCCGCGACTATCCGCTGGAGCGCTATCGCAATATCGGCATCATGGCGCACATCGATGCCGGTAAGACCACCACGACCGAGCGTATTCTTTACTACACCGGCAAGTCCTACAAGATCGGCGAAGTGCACGATGGTGCCGCGACGATGGACTGGATGGAGCAGGAGCAGGAGCGCGGGATCACGATTACGTCTGCTGCGACCACGACTTTCTGGACCGCCGAAGATCCGACGATGGACGTGATGTCCTCGCCCGAAGATCTGCGCGCGAACCAGCCCAAGCACCGCATCAACATCATCGACACGCCGGGCCACGTGGACTTCACCATCGAAGTCGAACGCTCGCTGCGCGTGCTCGACGGAGCTGTGGCAGTTTTCGACGGCGTCGCCGGCGTTGAGCCGCAGTCCGAAACCGTCTGGCGCCAGGCCGACAAGTACGGCGTTCCGCGCATGTGCTTCATCAATAAGTTGGACCGCACCGGTGCCGATTTCTATTACTGCGTGCAGTCGATCATCGACCGCCTCGGCGCAACGCCGCTGGTGCTGTATCTCCCGATCGGTGCCGAGAGCAATCTGCAGGGCGTCGTCGACCTCGTCGGCAACCGTGCGATCGTTTGGGATAACGAACAGCTTGGTGCAACTTACTCGCACGAAGAGATCCCGGCTGATCTCGCGGACAAGGCTGCCGAATACCGCGAGCAGCTGATCGAAACCGTGGTCGAGCAGGACGACGAAGTGATGGAAGCCTATCTCGAAGGCCAGATCCCTGATGTCCCGACTCTGAAGCGCCTGATCCGCAAGGGTACCATGGCGCGCGATTTCGTTCCCGTGCTTTGCGGCTCTGCATTCAAGAACAAGGGCGTTCAGCCGCTGCTCGATGCTGTGGTCGACTACATGCCGGCCCCGACCGACGTTCCTGCGATCAAGGGGGTGCTGCTCGACGGCGAGACCGAAGAGAAGCGTCCGTCTTCCGACGACGAGCCATTCGCAGCGCTCGCCTTCAAGATCATGAACGACCCGTTCGTCGGCTCGCTCACCTTTACCCGTATCTACTCGGGCAAGCTCTCCAAGGGCTCCGTACTGAACTCGGTGAAGGACAAGCGCGAGAAAATCGGTCGCATGCTGCTGATGCACTCCAACAACCGTGAAGACATCGAAGAAGCATTTGCTGGCGACATCGTGGCTCTGGCCGGGATGAAGGAAACCACCACGGGCGATACCCTGTGCGATCCTGCCAACCCGATCATCCTCGAGCGCATGGAATTCCCCGATCCTGTTATCGAACTGTCGGTGGAACCCAAGACCAAGGCCGACCAGGAAAAGATGGGCGTCGCGCTCAACCGCCTGGCCGCCGAGGATCCGAGCTTCCGCGTCACCACCGATCACGAATCGGGCCAGACGATCATCAAGGGCATGGGCGAGCTTCACCTCGACATCCTCGTCGATCGCATGAAGCGCGAGTTCAAGGTCGAAGCCAACGTGGGCGCGCCCCAGGTTGCTTATCGTGAGTATCTCGGCAAGCCTGTCGACGTCGACTACACCCACAAGAAGCAGTCGGGTGGCTCGGGCCAATTCGGCCGCGTCAAGGTCAAGGTCACCCCTGGTGAGCGCGGCCAGGGCTTCGTGTTCGAAGACGAAATCAAGGGCGGTAACATTCCGAAGGAATATATCCCTGCGATCGAAAAGGGCTTCCGCGAGCAGGCTGAAAGCGGCCACCTCGTCGGTTTCCCGATCATCGACTTCACCGTAAACCTGTATGACGGCGCGTACCATGACGTCGACTCCTCGGCGATCGCGTTCGAAATCGCCGGCCGTGGCGCAATGCGCGAAGTGGCCGAGCGTTCGGGCATCAAGCTGCTTGAGCCGATCATGAAGGTTGAAGTCGTCACTCCCGAGGATTACCTCGGCGACGTGATCGGCGACCTCAACTCGCGTCGTGGTCAGATCCAGGGTACCGACAGCCGCGGCAATGCCCAGGCGGTCGAAGCTAACGTGCCGCTCGCAAACATGTTCGGCTACGTGAACGAGCTGCGTTCCTTCACCCAGGGACGTGCGCAGTACACGATGCAGTTCAGCCACTATGACGAAGTACCGGCAAGTGTGGCGCAAGAGGTCAAGGAGAAGCTTGCCTAACGAACGGCAAGCGTTTAGGGGCGGCGCCTGATTCAACGGGTGCCGCTTCCCTCCCGGTGAAATTCAATTTTGACTAACAGAGGTTATTGAGAAAATGGCGAAGGAAAAATTTGAGCGGAACAAGCCGCACTGCAACATCGGCACCATCGGTCACGTCGACCACGGCAAGACCACGCTGACTGCTGCGATCACCAAGGTGATGGCTGAGGAATACGGCGGTGCTGCTGTCGATTTCGCAAACATCGACAAGGCTCCGGAAGAGCGCGAGCGTGGTATCACCATCTCGACCGCTCACGTGGAATACGAAACCGACGCGCGTCACTACGCACACGTCGATTGCCCGGGCCACGCTGACTATGTGAAGAACATGATCACCGGTGCTGCGCAGATGGACGGCGCTATCCTGGTTGTGAACGCTGCTGACGGCCCGATGCCGCAGACCCGCGAGCACATCCTGCTTGCCCGTCAGGTCGGCGTTCCGGCTCTGGTCGTTTACATGAACAAGGTTGACCAGGTTGACGACGAGGAAATCCTCGAGCTCGTCGAACTGGAAGTTCGCGAACTGCTTTCGAGCTACGACTTCGACGGCGACAACATCGCCATCGTCAAGGGTTCGGCCCTGGCCGCTCTCGAAGGTCGTGACGACGAAATCGGCAAGAACTCCATCATCGAACTGATGAAGGCTGTCGACGAGCACATCCCGCAGCCGGATCGTCCGGTTGACCAGTCGTTCCTGATGCCGATCGAAGACGTGTTCTCGATCTCGGGTCGTGGTACGGTTGTGACCGGTCGTGTTGAAACCGGCGTTGTGAACGTTGGCGACGAAGTCGAAATCGTCGGCATCAAGGACACCACCAAGACGACCGTGACCGGCGTCGAAATGTTCCGCAAGCTGCTCGATTCGGGCCAGGCTGGCGACAACATCGGTGCCCTGATCCGCGGTGTTGGCCGTGACGAAGTCGAGCGTGGTCAGGTTCTGGCCAAGCCGGGTTCGGTTACGCCGCACACCGACTTCAGCGCCGAAGTCTACGTCCTGTCGAAGGACGAAGGTGGCCGTCACACGCCGTTCTTCGCCAACTACCGTCCGCAGTTCTACTTCCGTACGACTGACGTGACCGGCGAAGTGATCTTGCCGGAAGGCACCGAAATGGTGATGCCGGGCGACAACGTGACCATCGACGTCAAGCTGATCGCACCGATCGCTATGGACGAAGGTCTGCGCTTCGCAATCCGTGAAGGCGGTCGTACCGTCGGCTCGGGCGTGGTCGCCAAGATCAGCAAGTAATTCGGCAGCACCGCCTGGTGCAGCGAATTTGAAAAGTGGCCCGGTACTCATTTCGAGTGCCGGGCCCTTTTTATGGAAGCGTATTTCCCGTTCATCCACGCTGGTGAACGGTCTGACAAGAAATCCCGGAATTCGGGGGTTGTCAGATGGGGGTGTCCCCCGTATATGCGCGCCAACAGAAAGAGATTCGTCTCTTTCGTAACGAATTTTACGGGAAGGTCGCCCGTTCCGGGAAACCGGGCACAGCGGGGCGGGCCTTTTTGTTTTGGGGTTTTGGCTTTCGGGCCGTGATCCTTTGGCTCTTTCGCATCGGTAGTTGGAATTTATGGACGCTCAGAATATTCGCATTCGCCTCAAGGCCTTCGATCACCGCGTGCTCGACCAGGCAACTGGTGAGATCGCGGACACCGCCCGTCGTACGGGTGCTCTTATTCGTGGTCCGATTCCTCTTCCGACGCGCATTGAGAAGTTCACCGTGAACCGCGGCCCGCACATCGACAAGAAGTCGCGCGAGCAGTTCGAGGTGCGCACCTACAAGCGGCTGCTCGACATCGTGCAGCCCAATGCCCAGACCGTCGACGCGCTGATGAAGCTCGACCTGGCAGCTGGCGTGAACGTCGAAATCAAGTTGGCCTAAGCCGCAGATTTCGACCGGTCCTTCTGACGGGACCCTAAACGGTCAGAGAGATTAGGGGCTCCTACGGCCCCGCCATCCTTCGGGATCGGCAAGACATAGGGATACCGCCGGACGTTCCTTCGGGAATTTAGATCCGGGCCTGCGTCCCCCGTCTCGCTCTTGCAGCTCGCTGCCTGAGTAACTCAGCCCGGACGGGGCGACGTATCGACAATTCGGGCTGGCATGCACCTGGGGGATGGGCCTCCATGTGCCTCTGTGAAGGAGTACGCGTGATGCGCACAGGCGTGATCGCAAAGAAAGTCGGGATGACCCGCCTGTTTCAGGAGGATGGACGTCACGTTCCCGTGACCGTTCTTTCGCTGGAAGGGTGCCAGGTCACTGGCAATCGCACTGCAGAGCGTGATGGATATTTCTCCGTCCAGCTCGGCGCGGGCGATGCCAAGCACAAGAATGTCAACAAGCCGCAGCGCGAAGCTTTCGCCAAGGCTGAAGTCGGCCTGAAGAAGAAGGTCGCCGAATTCCGTGTCGAGAATGAGGAAGGTCTCCTTCCCGTCGGCGCGACGATCACGGCGGACCACTTCATTGCGGGCCAGAAGGTCGATATCACGGGTCACACCGTTGGTAAGGGCTTTGCCGGCGCCATGAAGCGCTGGGGCTTCGGTGGTCTGCGTGCGACGCACGGCGTTTCCATCTCGCACCGTTCGCACGGTTCGACGGGTAACCGCCAGGATCCGGGCAAGGTCTTCAAGAATAAGAAGATGGCCGGTCACATGGGCGATCGTCAGCGTACGCAGCAGAACCTCGAGGTTGTGCGTACGGACTCCGAGCGTGGCCTGATCTTCGTGAAGGGCTCTGTCCCCGGTTCGAAGAATGGCTGGCTGCTGGTGAAGGACGCTGTGAAGCTCCCGCTTCCCGAAGGTGCTCCGTTCCCCGGCGCCATGCGTCGCAACGCTGATGAAACCGCTTCCGAAGATGCAGCTCCCGGCCTGGTCGAGAGCGGTGCAGAACACGAAGTGAACCCCGAAGTCGATGTAGAGACCCAGCGCAAGCTGGCGGCTCAGCAGGACGCGGGTGCAGGTACCGAAAGCGGCACTCCGCCGGCTGACGATGCCAACACCAAGAACGAGGAAGGCTAACGCCATGAAGGTGAAGGTCCAGAAAATCGACGGCAAGGCCGTATCGGGCAAGGGCGCTGAGGTTGAACTCAACGACTCTGTGTTCGGTGTCGAGCCGCGTGCCGATATCCTGCACCGCGTTGTAACGTGGCAGCTGGAAAACCGTCGCGGTACTGCACGTCCGACGCGTGAGCGTTCCGACGTTGCGCGTACCGGTAAGAAGTTTGGCAAGCAGAAGGGTTCGGGCGGCGCTCGTCACGGTGCCCGTTCGGCTCCGATCTTCATCGGCGGTGGTAAGGCTCACGGTGCCCGCAAGCGTGACTTCGAGCAGTCGCTGAACAAGAAGATCCGCGCGCTCGGCCTGAAGATGGCTCTTTCGAGCAAGGCCAAGGACGGTCTCGTGATCGTTGACAGC